>JANWYQ010000068.1 GCA_025055015.1 Caldilineales bacterium | reverse complement strand
TACCGTTCACCGTTTACCGTTCACCGTTCACCGGCGTCACCGCAGCCACGCGGCCAGCGCAGCGTTGAGCACCAGGCCCAGCAGGAACCACAGACCGAAGAGGCGGTTGTGGTAGAACGCGGCGGCCACGAAGTAGTTGGGCCACACGTCGGGAAAGTCGGCGGGCTTCTCGGCCGGCTTGGGCGCGGCAAAGAGGGGCAGGATGCGCCGCAGGAAGGTGGGCAGCGCCAGGAACACCACCAGCATCACCGGCGTGAAGTAGCCGACGACCACTAGGTAGAGGGTGAGCGCGTACTGCAACAGCATCATGGCCACCACGGCCCCGCGGGAGACCCGCTCGCCCAGCACCACCGGCAGGGTGTGGATGCCCTTAGCCCGGTCCATCTCCAGCTTGTCAATGTGCTTGCCGAAGATGACCGTGGTCACACCCAGCGCGTAGGGCAGGCCGGCCAGCACCGCGTTCCAGCTCCATGCGCCGGTCACCACGTAGTAGCCGCCGCCGATCATCAGCGGTCCCCAGACGATCAGCACCGCCAGCTCGCCCAGGGCGGCGCCCTTGAGGGGCCAGGTGTAGAACAGGACGAAGAACGCGCCCAGGGCCAACAGGAGCAGGGTCAGCCCCCCGCGCAGGGCCACCAGCGCCAGGCCGCAGGCCAGCGCCAGCGCGCCGGTGACCGCCGCATAGATCAACAGCTCGCGGCGGCTCATCAGGCCGTGCACCAGCGGCTGGGGGCCGTACTGGGCGCGGTAGTAGTTGTCCTGGTCCACCCCGCGCACGTAGTCGGTGTAGTCGTTGAGCAGGTTGTTGGTGGCGTGGGCCAACACCAGCCCGAGGGCCATCAGCAGCCAGTACCCGGCGTGAAACCGTCCGTCCTGGAACGCTAGGAGGCCGGCGATGGCGGCCGAGAGGAAGGTCATGATCAGCACGGCCGCCCGCGTCGAGATCAGCCAGCGGCTGACCACATCGAGCTGCGCCCACTCCTCCTTGCTGATGCGAGGGATGATGCGCAGGGCCTTGCCCCACATGCCGACGTCCACGTGCATGGTCGTGCGCCTCCTGAACAGGCTGACCTGAGCCCTCCTACGAGCGGCCAGATCGGGTCCAATTCTAGCACGACTCGGATGCCGCCGCAAAGGCCGGCGATGCGTCGGGCGCGCCGGCTAGGGCGCTGGTCGCTGCGATGGTACAATGGGACCATGTCGCTGAGCGAGTTCACCGTCCAACACCCCTGGAAGTCTGATCGCCGCGGGCCGGTGCGCTGGCTGTGGTCTCACGTTCGCCGCCATCCCCTGTACATCGTCGGCGCTTTGATCGGCGCGTTCAGCAACGCGCTGCTGGCCGGGGTGCCGCCGGTGCTGGCCGGCCAAGCCTTCGACGCGCTGCTGGCCGACCGCACCAACCTGGCCGCGCTGGCGTGGGCCGCGGTGCTGATCGCCCTCAGCCAGCTGGTGCGCGGGGTGCTGCAGATGGTGCGCAACTTCTCCAGCGAGCTCATCGGCCAGCGGCTGGAGCGGGACGCGCGCGACGAGATCTACGCCAGCCTGCTGGGCAAGAGCATGTCCTTCCACGACCGGCAGCCCAAGGGGGAGCTGATGGCCCGCGCCACCAACGACGTTCGGGAGCTGAACCTGATGTTCAACCCAGGGCTGAACCTGGTGATCGGGTCGGCCAACTTCCTGATCGTGCCGTTGATCGCCGCCCCGCGCATCCACCCCGCCCTGCTCCTGGCGCCGGTGGGCTACCTGGTGCTGTACGCGATCGTCACCTGGCGCTACCTGCGGGACCTGGATCCAGCCACGGCCGCCGTGCGCCGGGAGTTCGGCCGCATGAACGCAGCCCTGGCCGAGGCCATAGACGGCATCGAGACGGTAAAGGGCAACGCTCAGGAGGCGCGCGAGACTGCCCGCTTCCGCCAAGCAGTGGACGCCTGGCGCCGCGCCTACGTCTGGCAAGGGGACATCGAGGCCAAGTTCGTGCAGCTCCTGCTGCTGGGGCTGGTGCAGACCGCGGCCTTGGCCCACAGCCTCTTCCTGTTCCGCGCTGGCGCCATCAGCGTGGGCGACGTGGTGGCCTACAACGGCTTGATGCTGCTGTTCAACTTTCCCACCTTCGTCGGCCAGCTGGCCTACGCCCAGGTCTCCTCGGGCGTCAACAGCGCCCGGCGCATCCTGGAGATCCTCAACGCCGAGACCCGGCTGGACGAGAACCCCAACGGCTACAACGCAGCCATGCGGGGCATGGTGGAGTTCCGCCACGTCACCTTTGGCTACGACGGCGCGCCGGTGCTGCGGGACGTGAGCTTCTGCGTGCAGCCCGGCCAGACCCTGGCCATCGTGGGCCAGACGGGCGCGGGCAAGAGCACAGTGGCCAAGCTGATCAACCGCATCTACGACGTGGACGCAGGCCAAGTGCTGATTGACGGCGTGGACGTGCGCGACTGGGACCTCGCTGCGCTGCGGCGGCAGATCTCCATCATCGAACAGGACGTGTTCCTCTTCTCTCGCAGCATTGCGGACAACATCGCCTTCGGCTGCGAGGGCGCAGACCGGGCTGCCATCGAGGAGGCCGCCCGCAAGGCCCAGGCCCACGAGTTCATCGTCGGCTTTCGCCACGGCTACGACACCGAGGTGGGCGAGCGCGGGGTGACCCTCTCCGGCGGCCAGCGCCAGCGGATCGCCCTGGCCAGGGCCTTCCTCACCAACCCCCGGCTGCTGATCTTGGACGACTCCACCAGCGCCATTGACAGCGCCACCGAGGACCGCATCCAGCGCGCCATCGAGGAGGCCGCGCGCGGCCGCACCACGATCCTGATCACCCACCGCCTGTCGCAGATCCGCTGGGCCGACCAGATCGTGGTGCTCAAGAAGGGCCGCGTGGCCGCGGTCGGCACCCACGAGGAGCTGCTGGCCCAGTCCGAGGCCTACCGCGCCATCTTTGCCGGCTACGCCGACTACGAGTGAGACGCCCATGTTCGCCGGCCTGAACACCGAAGCCTACGACCGCACCTACAGCGACCGCGAGCTGGTGCGCCGCGTGGCCGTCTACTTCGGCCGCGACCGGCGCCGCGTGTTGTGGTCGGTGGTCCTGATCGCGGCCGTCGCGCTGGTCTCGGCCCTCCAGCCGCTGATCGTGGCGGAGGGGATCAACCAGCTCGGCCGCAACCCGACGCCCACGGCGTTGGCGCTGCTGGTGGCGCTCTCCCTCGTCACCGGGCTGTTCATCTGGGGGGCGAACTGGGCGCGGCGCCGCCTGCTGCAGCGCGTCACGGCGATGGTCATGGCCGACCTGCGGGTGGACGCGTTCGAGGCGGTGATGGGCCACGACCTGTCCTTCTTCGACCAGTACCGCTCCGGCCGCGTCATCAGCCGCATCTCCACCGACACCCAGGAGTTCGCGCAGGTGGTGGTGCTGGTCACCGATATCGTCAGCCAGATGTTGTCGGTGGCTATCCTGGCCGGCTACCTGTTCACCATCTCGGCGCCCTTAACCTTGGCGGTGCTGGCTATGTCGGCGCTGATCCTGGCCGTGGCCTTCGGGCTGCGGGGGCTGGCCCGACGGGTGACGCGACGGGGCTTCCGCGCCATCGCCGAGGTCAACGCCGCCATCCAGGAGGCGGTGAGCGGCATCAGCGTGGCCAAGAACTTCCGCCAAGAGGCGAAGATCTACGCCGAGTTCCAGGCGGTCAACCGCCAAAGCTACGTCATCAACCTGCGCCGCGGGTTCGTGCTCTCCAACGTTTTCCCCGTGTTGAACATGGTGGGCGGCCTGGGCACCGCCCTGCTGGTGTACACCGGCGGGCTGGCCGCGGCCGCCGGCGCGATCTCCCTGGGCGCCTGGTACCTGTTCGTCACCAGCGTGGAGCGCTTCTGGTTCCCTGTGGCCCAGCTCTCGGCCTTCTGGAGCCAGGTGCAGGCGGGCCTGTCGGCCGCAGAGCGCATCTTCGCGCTGATAGACGCCGAGCCGACGGTGCGCCAACGGGCTGCTATCCGCCCACCTCGGCTGCGAGGGGAGATCGCCTTCGAGAACGTGACCTTCAGCTACGTGCTGGGCGAGCCGGTGCTGCAGGGCTTCAACCTGCGCATCGCGGCCGGCGAGAGCATCGCCCTGGTGGGCCACACCGGCGCGGGCAAGAGCAGCCTCGGCAAGCTGATCGCCCGCTTCTACGAGTTCCAGGGCGGCCGCATCACGGTGGACGGCTACGACCTGCGCGAGCTGGACCTGCACAGCTATCGCCGGCAGCTCGGCATCGTCTCGCAGACCCCCTTCCTCTTCGCCGGCACCGTGGCCGACAACATCCGCTACGCCCGGCCGGAGGCCAGCGACGCCCAGATCTTGGCCCTGGCGCGACAGGTGGGCGGCGGAGAGTGGCTGGAGGCCCTGCCCGACGGCCTGTACACCGAGGTGGGGGAGCGGGGGGTCCGGCTGAGCATGGGCCAGCGGCAGCTGGTGGCGCTGATGCGGGTGCTGGTGCAGGAGCCGGCCATCTTCATCCTGGACGAGGCCACGGCCAGCGTGGACCCCTTCACCGAGCAGCAGATCCAACAGGCCATCGGCCTGATCCTGGCCCGCAGCACCTCCATCGTCATCGCGCACCGGCTCTCGACGGTGCGCGCCGTGAACCGCATCATCGTGCTGGAGAGGGGCCGCATCATCGAGGAGGGCAGCCATCGAGAGCTGATGGCCGCGGGCGGCCACTACGCCGACCTGTACAACACGTACTTCCGCCACCAGTCGTGGTCTTACATCGAGCAGGTGGGCGTGCGCCGTGGGAGGGTGGCGGTGAGCGGTGCACGGTAAACGGTGTTGACAAGCGGAGTTCGCACGCCCACGTGCGAACTCCGGCGCCTGGGGGCGCCGGCCTCCGCTATTCGGTGGACATCCCCCACGTCCACCCTACAGCCCCTCGAACAAATCGCGCAGGCGCGGTGGGCGGCCGTTCACCGGCGGGTAGCCCTGGGTGAACGTCTCGTAGCGCCAGAGCTGCCGGCGCACCACGTCCGGCAGCCACGGCAGGAACTCCTCCCCGCCCCCCTGGCTGCGGTGGCACGCCGAGGCCCGCCGCTTCACCTCCCGATAGGGCCACACGTCCACCGCTGCGTGCACCGGCGTCTCCCACGAGATGATCTGCAACAGGTCAATGTCGCCGTTGCGGCCGAAGCGCCGCGGGTCCTTGCCCACCAGCGGCATCAACCACACCAACAGCTTGAGCCAGCCGGCGCTGAAGGCCGTGTAGAAAAGGCGCTGCGGCTGCCAGGCTGGGCCGGCCTCCGGGTACTGCGCCGGATCGCCGGCCGCGAAGAAAGCCGCCACCGTGGCCTGGTGCAGCTTGACGTGGTCAGGGTGGCCGTAGCCGCCGAACTGGTTGTCGCAGATCACCACCTGCGGCCGATGGCGACGAACCGCGGCCACCACCCGGCCCACCACCTGCTCCAGCGGCGCCTGGTAGAGGCTGGCGGGGTGGTGGTTGTCCGGGCTGCCGGCCATGCCGCTGTCGCGATAGCCCAGCCACTCCACGCCGGCCAGGCCCAGGGTCTGCGCTGCGCAGCACAGCTCGGCCGCGCGCAAGGCTGCCACGCTGGCGTAGCCCCCCAAGTGCTCGGCGTCCACGGTGCCGGCGTCGCCGTCGGTGGCGCACACCAGCCACACCTCCACGCCCTCGGCCGCGTAGCGGGCCAGGGTGCCGCCGGGCCCAAAGGACTCGTCGTCGGGGTGGGCGAAGACGGCCAGCAAGCTACGGCGAGCAGGAGTGGCTCCGTCCGAGGGTGCAACATTCTCCAACATCTTCGCGCCTTCGTGTCCCTTCGCGTTTTCGTGTCCCTTCGCGTCTTCGCGTCCCTTCGCGCCTTCGTGGTGAGATCCGCCGGAGCCGGCCCTGGACGCCCTTTCCATCGCGGCTCCGTCCCGTCTGCGTCCGTCGGCGTGCCATCACCCGCGCAGCAACGCCTCCAGCGCCTGGCGGTTGTCGGGGTAAGCGCGCAGCGCGTCCAGCATCACGGCCAGCGCCTCGTCCTCCGGCAGGTAGGCCAGGACACGGCGCGCCTGCGTCATCAGGTACATGGTCTCCTCGTCCAACAACAGCGCCTCGCGGCGGGTGCCGGAGCGCACGATGTTCACCGCAGGGTACAGCCCCCGCTGCGCCAGCCGGCGGTCCAGGTGCACCTCCATGTTGCCGGTGCCCTTGAACTCCTCGTAGACCACCTGGTCCAGCCGGCTGCCGGTGTCCACCAGGCAGGTGGCGATCAGCGTCAGGCTGCCGCCCTCCTCGGTGGCCCGGGCTGCGCCGAACACCTGGCGCAGGGGCAGGAGGGCCGACGCATCCATGCCGCCGGAGAGGGTGCGGCCGCTGCCCGGCGCGGCCAGGTTCTGCACTCGCGCCAGCCGGGTCAGGCTGTCCAGCAGCACCACCACGTGGCGTCCCTCCTCGGTCAGGCGCCGCGCGTGGGCCAGGGCCAGGTTCACCACGGCGGCCTGGTGGTGGCTGGGCGCGTCCAGGTCGGCCACCAACACCAGGCCATCCAGCCGCTCGCGCATCAGGCGACGCATCTCCGTGGCCTCCTCCGGCCGCTCGCCCACCAGCAGCACCAACAGCTCCAGCTCTGGATCGGCTGAGACTGCCTCGGCGATGTGCACCAGCAGGGTGCTCTTGCCGGCTTGGGGCGGCGCCACGATCAGCCCCCGCTGCCCGCGGCCGATGGGCGCTACCAGGTCCAGCAGCCGGCCGGCGACTGCGTCGGGCCGATAGCCCAGGGTGATGCGGCGGTCGGGGTGGACCGGGGTCAGCTGTTTGAAGTCGGGGCGCTCGGCCAGGTTGCTCACGCCGTGGCCGTTCACCCGCCACACCGTCTGCACCAGGGGGCCGTACTCGTCCTCCACGGCCAGCGCCTCCACCCAGTCGCCCAGGCGTAGGCCCAGGCGGCGCACCAACCCGGCGGGCACGGAGGGCACGCCCGGCTCCGGCACGCCCTCCGGCAACAGCCCGCCGTTGCCGTGGCGGTCCAGGTCTAGAAAACCGGCCACCGTGAACTGGCCGCGCGCCGGCTGCGGCGGCCTGGGCAGCGCGCCCGGCTCCCACCGCGGCCCAGAACGGGGCTCGGCCCGCCGCGGGATGAACACCCCTGCTGGGTTCACAGCACGCCTTGGCTCAGGCACTTGGATGCTCCATGACGCTATCGTTTACCCTTGTGACGAGTTTGCGGTGCGCTATTCTACCACAGGCCGCCAGAATGTGACAGTTGGGCGCCTGTGCTATAATCGGAGCCATGATTGACCTCATCGTTCACGCAACCCACGAGGCAGGCCGCAAGGTGGGCGGCATCGGCGCCGTGCTGGACGGCCTGCTCGGCGCCGAGGCCTACAACCGGGCGGTGCGGCGCACCGTGCTGGTAGGCACCATGAACCGCTACGACTCGCTGTTGGTGGGCCGGCTGCTGGCCCCTTCCAACGGCCTGGAGGTGATCTACGCGCCGGTGTTCGGGGTCAACCAGGCGGAGGCTGACCTGGCCGGCCGCCTGAGCGGGGTGGAGCAGGCCTTCGGCGTGGCGCTGCTCTACGGCCGGCGCCGCTTCGGCCAGGCCCGGCACGAGGTGCTGCTGGTGGACTCCATCCACGCCCGGCCGGAGCCGGTGGACACCTTCAAGTACTTCCTCTGGCAGCACTACGGCATCGACTCCACCCGCTACGAGTACGACCTGGAGTACAAGGACTTCGTGCGCTCGGCGCCGGCCAGCTATGCGGCGCTGCGCAGCCTGGTGGGGCCGGGGGACGGCTCGCAGGTGCGCTTCGTGCTGGCCCACGAGTGGATGGGCTTGCCGCTGGCCTTCGCCGCCCAGCTCAACGAGCCCTGGGCCTGGCGCACGGCCTTCTACGCCCACGAGATGCCCACGGCCCGCAACCTGGTGGAGTTCGACGGCGGCCACGACACCCGCTTCTACAACGCGCTGCGCCTGGCCAACGGCAACGGCCTGACCCTGGACGACCTCTTCGGCGACCACAGCAGCTTTTTCAAGCACGCTCTGGTGCGCCAGGCGGTGCGCTGTGACCGCATCCTGGCCGTGGGGGACTTGGTGATCGAGGAGCTGCGCTTCCTGGGCGGGCCGTTCCGCCACGTGGCCATTGACCCGGTGTACAACGGCGTGCCTTGGCAGCCCATCGCCCTGGCCGACAAGCGGGCCTCCAAGGCCAAGCTGCAGGCCTACGCCGAGGCGCTGTTGGGCTTCCGGCCCGACTACGTGTTCACCCACGTCACCCGCGCGGTGCTGAGCAAGGCGCTGTGGCGGGACCTGCGGGTGGCGGAGCACCTGGACTGGGCCCTGGCGCAGCGGGGCAAGACCGCCGTGCTCTTCATGCTCTCCACCTGGGCGCCTTCAGGCCGGCGGCCGGAGGACGTTTGGCGCTGGGAGGAGGAGTACGGCTGGCCGGTGCGCCATCGCTGGGACAACGGCGACCTGATGGACTTGGAGATCCCGCTGTACCACGCCATCGTCGGCTTCAACTGGCAGTCGCAGGCCATCAAGGTCGTGCTGGTGAACCAGTTCGGCTGGGACCGGGAACGGTGCGGCCGGCGCATGCCTGCGGACATGCGCTTCGCCGACATCCGCTTGGGCACCGACGTGGAGTTCGGCCAGAGCATCTACGAGCCCTTCGGCATTGCCCAGGTGGAACCGTTGGCTGCGGGCGCGCTGTGCACCGTGTCCAACGTGTGCGGCTGCGTGGGCTTTGTGCAGCGGACGGCTGCCGAGGCCGGCCTGGGCGAGTTTCCTAACCTGGTGGTGGGTGACTACACCGCCCTGCCGCCGGGGTTCCAGGTCCACACGCCCTGGGACGCGCTGCACATCGGCACCTACCAGCGCGATCAGGTGGAGATGGCCAACAGCGCGGCCGTGGCGCAGCAGATCATGGCGCAACTGCCGACGGACGACGCCGCGGCGGAGCGGCTGCTGCAGGCCGGCCAGGCCGTGGGCCGCCTGATGAGCTGGGAGGTGATCGCCAGGGATTACCTGCTGCCCAGCCTGCAGCGCGCAGCCGTGCACTAGCGGCTCGTCCGAGCGTGGGCGCCGGAGTGCGCACGTGGGCGTGCGAACTCCGCAGATGAACCAGGCCCCCCTCGTCCGCAGAGCCCGGCGCCCCCAGGCGCCGGAGTGCGCACGTGGGCGCGCCCGTTCGCACGTGGGCGTGCGAACTCCACTGTTCACCGTTTACCGTTCACCGTTCACCGTTCACCTCCCCAAAAAAGGACCCTCGCCATGAAAGTCCTCTTCCTCACCCGCGAATACCCACCCACCATCTACGGCGGCGCCGGTGTGCACGTGGACTACCTGTCCCGCGAGCTCTCCCGGCTCATGGACGTGGAGGTGCGCAGCTTCGGCGACCAGGACGCTCACCTCAACGACCACCTGCGGGTCAAGGGCTATCCCTTCGCCGTGGGCACCTTCGGACGGGTGGACAAGCGACTGGCCGGCGCGCTGGACACCCTGGAGACCAACCTGGCCTCGCTCACCGACCCGGTGGACGCCGACGTGGTGCACGTGCACACGTGGTACGCGCACTTCGGTGGCATCCTGGCCAAGATCCTCTACGGCATCCCCCTGGTGCTCACCACCCATTCCCTGGAGCCCCTGCGCCCTTGGAAGCGAGAGCAGCTCGGCCGCGGCTACGACCTCTCCTCCTGGGTCGAGCGCACTGCCATCGAGATGGCCGACGCGGTGATCGCCGTCTCCAAAGAAACGCGGGAGGACGTGCTGCGGCTGTTCAACGTGGACCCGGCCAAGGTCCACGTGATCTACAACGGCATTGACGTCAACGAGTACAAGCCGACGCCGGAGGTCAGCGCGCTGCTCCGGTACGGCGTGGACCCCGACCGCCCCTACGTGCTGTTCGTGGGCCGCATCACCCGCCAGAAGGGGATCATCCACCTGGTGAACGCCATCCAGTACATCCGACCCGACGTGCAGGTCGTGCTGTGCGCCGGCGCGCCCGACACCAAGGAGATCGCCGTGGAGATGCAGGCTGCGGTAGACCGGGTGCGGGCGCAGGGGTTCAGCAACGTGGTGTGGATCCAGGAGATGCTCTCCCGGCCGGACGTGATCCAGATGTACTCCCACGCCACGGTGTTCTGCTGTCCCTCCATCTACGAGCCCTTCGGCATCATCAACCTGGAGGCTATGGCCTGCCGCACGGCCGTGGTGGCCAGCGCCGTGGGCGGCATCAAGGAGGTGGTGGTGCACGGCGAGACGGGGCTGCTGGTGCCGGTGGAGCAGCTCAACGTGGCCCCCTTCGAGCCGGTGGACCCGGACAAGTTCTCCCGCGACCTGGCTGCGGCCATCAACGCACTGCTGGACGACCCCGCTCGCCGCGAGGCTATGGCCGAGGCCGGCCAGCGCCGAGCGCGCGAGGTGTTCAGCTGGGCCAGCATCGCCCAACAGACCAAGGCCCTGTACGAATCGGTGATCGGTGATCGGTGACCAGTGATCAGTGACCGGTTACCGGTGAACGGCCGCTGAGGGGACACGGACGATCGCAGAGGGCGCGGATTTCCGGCGGCGGTAAAGCCTCCGCTGTCATCCGTGCCGGCCGTGTCTATCGGCGCCCTATCTCATCCCTGGCGTAAACGGAGTGCGATCATGGTTCCTCAGGACTATCCTCGCGTCATCATCGAGGCCATCAAGCCGCAGATTGACTGTGGCCGCTTCCCCATCAAGCGCGTGGTGGGAGAGAAGGTGGTGGTCACCGCCGACATCTACAAGGAAGGCCACGACGTGCTGGCGGCGGTGGTGAAATATCGCCCGGTGGGCGCCGCCGAGTGGCAGGAGGCGCCCATGCGCTTCGTGGACAACGACCGCTGGCAGGGAGAGTTCACCGTCACCCAGCTCGGCCGCTACGAGTACACCATCGAGGGCTACGCCGAGCGCTATCTCTCGTGGGTGGACGAGATCACCAAGAAGAACCTGCCCGGCGCCAACCTGACCAGCGAGCTGTTGGAGGGGGTAGCCGTCCTGCGCCGGTCGCTGCCCCTGGCCCAGGGCGCGGACCAGGCCCGGCTGGCGGAGATCATCGCACAGCTGGAGGCCGCCATCCAGGCCGGCGACCAGGCCTACGCCATCGAACTAGGCACCAGCAGCCTGACGCGCTCGCTGATGCTCAAGTACCCCGACCGCTCCGAGGGCTACGAACATCGGCCCTATCTGCAGGTGGTAGTGACGCGGCCCAAGGCGCGCTTCGCCGCCTGGTACGAGTTCTTCCCCCGCTCCCAGGGCACGGTGCCCGGCAAGCACGGCACCCTGCAGGACAGCATCCGCCGCCTGCCCGACATCAAGGCCATGGGCTTCGACGTGGTCTACCTGCCCCCCATCCACCCCATCGGCCGCACCTTCCGCAAGGGCAAGAACAACAGCCTGGTGGCCGAGCCGGACGACGTGGGCAGCCCGTGGGCCATCGGCAACGAGAACGGCGGCCACGACGCCCTAGAGCCCCAGCTGGGCACCTGGGAGGACTGGGACCAGTTCGTGGCCGCCTGCCGCGAGCTGGACATCGAGGTCGCGCTGGACTACGTGATGAACTGCTCGCCCGACCACCCCTACGTGCGCGAGCACCCCGACTGGTTCTACCACCGGCCCGACGGGACCATCAAGTACGCCGAGAACCCGCCCAAGAAGTACCAGGACGTCTACCCCCTGAACTTCGCCACCGAGGACCGAGAGGGGCTGTGGAACGAGATGCTGCGCCTGGTGCTGTTCTGGGTGGAGAAGGGGGTCACCACCTTCCGGGTGGACAACCCCCACACCAAGCCGGTGGCCTTCTGGGAGTGGCTGATCGCCGAGGTGCACCGCCGCCACCCAGAGGTGATCTTCCTCTCCGAGGCCTTCACCCGGCCCAAGATGATGAAGATGCTGGCCAAGGCGGGCTTCACCCAGTCCTACACCTACTTCACGTGGCGCAACTCCAAGGACGAGCTCACCGACTACCTCACCGAGCTCACCGCCACCGAGATGAAGGAGTACTTCACCGGCAACTTCTTCGCCAACACGCCGGACATCCTGCCCACCATCCTGCAGATCGGCGGCCGGCCCGCGTTCATCATGCGCGCCGTGCTGGCGGCCACCCTGTCGTCGGTGTGGGGCATCTACAGCGGCTTCGAGCTGTGCGAGAACGAGCCGATCCCCGGCAAGGAGGAGTACCTCAACTCCGAGAAGTACGAGATCAAGGTGCGGGACTGGAACGCGCCCGGCAACATCAAGCCCATCATCGCCCGGCTGAACCAGATCCGCCGGGAGAACCCTGCGCTGCAGGGCTACGACAACCTGCGCTTCTTCCCCGTCGAGAACCCCAACGTCATCGGCTACTACAAGATGACGCCGGACCGGGCCAACATCGTCGTGGTGGTGGTGAACCTGGACCCCTTCCACCGGCAGCACTCGTTCATCTACCTGCCCCTGGAGGACTTCGGCATCCGGCCGGACGAGCTCTTCCAGGTGCACGACCTGCTCCACGACGAGCGCTATCTGTGGCGCGGGCCAAAGAACTACGTGGACCTGATCCCCGACGTCAAGCAGGCCCACGTCTTCCTGATCCGCCGCTGGACGCACTACGAGTCGGGGTTTGACTATTTCGCGTGAGCCATCTCGAGACTGGTCCAGCCTCGCGCAACAGAGGCTGGACCAGTCTTCTGGTCTTCACCCCTCCAGCTCCAGCCGCCCGAGGGCAATCAAGCTCTCCAGATCGTCGCAGTCCTCGGCGGAGGCGTGTGCGCGGAAGAACTCCCGCACCCGGCGCAATGCCTCGTCGTCTGCTTGCCCAAGCATGCGCGCCAGGTCGCCTAGGTCCACCGGGCGGCTGGCCGTCATCTTCATTAAGACCAGGTAGGGCAAGGGCAGGATCGGCAAGCCGTCAGCATCTCGGTTCGTCTGGGCCTCAGCCAGCGCCTTGGGCCACCAGGGTTCCGTGCCCTCAATGACGCCAACACGCTGGCCGTCCGGTGCGCGCCAGCTGGACCCGCCGATGCTCAGCTCGCCCACATGCTCAAAGCCGGCGTCCGCTAGCAGTTGGCGCACCCTAGCGGCCTCTGCGGCTGCTATAGCGATGTCTAGGTCCTGCGTCATGCGCTCCGGCATGTACAGTCGAGTGGCCACTGCGCCGACGACAGCCCACGGAACCGAGGCCAAAATCGAAGACAAGTCAGGCCATTTCAAGGTCGTGGTCCTTTGCAATAGAAACGCCCGCGGGCTGCCGCTGCCTGGGCGCTGCCGGCGCAAGGCCATGTCAATGATAGTGCGACGGGTGAGAGTCTTGACGTCGGAAACCATGGCTGTGCCCCAACACACTAGGCTGGAAGCCTGTCCAGGCCTTCCTCGGCGAGCTTGTTGGCCAGATTGTAACGGCCTCTGCGCTCGCCGTCAAACGGCGCGGCACTAGTACGCGATCTCCGCCACCTGCTCGAAGTCCAGGGCAATCTCCAGCTCGTCGGCCTCCTCGGCCGCCATCTCCAGCTCCTCCAGCCGGCCGGCCGTGCGGCCGCGGTCGCACAGGGAGCGGTAGACGCAGAAGCGACAGCGCTGGGCGTCGTCGGTCAAGGGCCACACCTCGGCCGCCTCCGCCAACCGCTCCATCTCGGCCACCAAGCTGCGCAGGTAGCGGCCGTTCTGAGCGTGTTGCTCGGCGCTGTAGGCGAACCGCTCCGGCGCCAAGGGGAACTCGGCGAACCAGTAAACCATCTCTACCTGCTCCGGCGCGGGCGCCCGGCCGCCGAACAGCCCCTCGCCGGCCTCCACCAGCACGTAGGGGTAGACCACGGTCTGCAGCCGCTGGGCCAGCCAGGCGCGGCGGGGGCGGCGCTGCGCGGTCTTCCAGTCGAAGATGGCCGTCCGGCCGTCGGGATAGGCCAGCACCAGGTCGTAGCGGGCCATCAGGAGGTAGTCGCCCAGCGCTGCGGAGAGAACCGCCTCGGGGTAGCGGCGAGCAGCCGGGGGCGCAGCTGCCGGCTCAGAGGCCAGATAGTGGCGCCACCAACGCGCCAAGGGGGCCTCGGCAGGCTCAGCTTCGACAAGCTCGGCTTCGACAGGCTCAGCCGACGCGGCGCGGGTCAACAGGTCGGCGGGCACGCCCAGCAGGTGCTGGTGCACCAGGCGATGGAAGCGCTCGGCCTGGCGCAGGAAGCGCTCCGTCTGCAGCGCAGGCGCCGCCGCCTCGGCCGGCCACGGCTGGCCCAGCACGTAGCGCAGCTGAAACCGCCGTGGGCAGTCCACGAAGTCCTGTAGGCTGCCCTGGCTCAGCACCAGGTCGAGGGGAGGAGGGGAGGTGGGCATGGGCGGTAGCCTCGTGAGATCGTGAAGTCGTGGGGTAGACCGGCTCAAGCCTCCACGCCGAGAAGAGCGCCTTGTGTCTCTATGCGCCACCCGCCGCCGAGCCGCTGTCGGGGAACATCTCGGCCAGGGCCACCAGGGCCAGGGCCGGGCCGACCTGGCCGTTGCGGCCGCTGTTCCAGGTGATGATCAGATCGCGGCGGGCGCGCGTGATGCCCACGTAGAGCAGGCGCAGGCGCTCCCGCACGTAGTCCAGCCGCGCCGCCAGGGTGGCCTCGCCCTCGGAGTAGAAAGCCGCCAGCCCGCCGGCCATGCGGATCTGAGCCAGCGCCTCCGCCTCCAGGTTCAGACGGCCGCGCAGGAACCACCGCTCGCTGATGTACTGGTCCGAGGGCTCGCCTGCCGGGAAGTCGTAGGCGTTGACCGACATCAGGTACACCCGGTCCCACTCCAGCCCCTTGGCCTTGTGCACCGTGCCCACCACCACCTTGCCCTTGTACCTGTCGGGGTCGAAGCCCAGGTCGTCCTCGCTGAAGCCCAGGAAGCGGCGCTCGTTGCGGGCGATCTGGCGCAGCTCGTCGGCGAGCTGGGGCAGCCGCCAGTCGGGGTGCGCGTCGGCGGCCTGGCGCAGCAGCCCGGCCAGCTTGTAGGCTAGGGCCAAGTCGGACGGCGCGGTGAACAGGTCCTGGGCCAGGGTGAGCACCAGCTGGTCCACGGGCAGCAAGGTGGCGCCGTGCCAGCGCTGGACCAGGTCGCGGAACTGGGCCAGGTCCTCGCGGGCCGCCTCGTCCAGGTCGGCCTGTTCGGCCAGCCAGTCGTGGTAGGGCCGCGGCCACAGGAACGCCTCCACCTGCGGGAGGCCGCGCAGCCGTTTGGCCATGGCCTCCACCGCGTCCCAAGCCTCCTCGTCCTCGCGCTCGGCCCGCCGCCACACCCGGTAGACCTCGGCCAGCCGCCGGGCGGACTGCGGCTCGGCCAGGTGGACGAGGACGTTGGCCAGCGCGCCGGCAGCCTGCCGGGTCGAGGCGGTGCTGCGCAGCAGGCTATCCACCACCGCTAGCTTGCGGCGGCGCAGCTCGTCCACCACCTGGGCCCCGCGGTCGTTGCGGGGCGCCAACACGGCCACGGTCTGGTCGGGGTGCTCCGGCAGCCAGCGCTCCAGCGAGTCGGCCACTCGCTTCAGCTCCATCTCCGGCGAGAGCTTGTTCAGCACTAGGCGCACGGTGGCCCTCTCCGCCGGCGGGTTGGGCTGGGGATCGTCCGGCTCTACGGCCTGAATGTAGGGCAGGGCCAGCGCGTCGCGCGCCTCCGGCCGGGGGTGGGCGCTGCGCACCCAGGAGATCAGCCCGTTGGCCAAGCCGATGATGGGCTGGGCCGAGCGGCCGGAGGTGGGCAGCTCGCGGCGCTGCACCCCCTCCTCCTCCAGGAAACGCAGCAGGAACTGCGGGCTCGCCGTGGTGAAAGTCTCGTAGATGGCCTGGTTGGGGTCGCCCACCCGCACCCAGTTGCCCGCCGGTCCCACCAGCTTGCGCAAGATCTGCTCCTGCAGCCGACTGCTGTCCTGGGCCTCGTCCTCCAGCACGTAGGGCCAACGGCGCTGCAGCCGCTCCAGCAGGGCCGGATCTCGCTCCAGCGCCGCCAGGGCCAGGCGGATCAGGTCGTCGAAGTCCACGGCCCCGCGGTAGGCCAGGGCGGCCTGGTAGTCGGCGTAGACCTCGGCAACCAGTCGGGCCAGGGGCAGGGGCTGGTCGGCGGCCTCCAGGCGCTGGCGCAGCGCCTCCGGCGTGAGCTCCAGGTCCTTGGCGTAGCGGACGGCGCTAGCTGCGATCTCCCGCACCAGATCCGGCAGCTTGTCGCGGCGCACCCAGTCCAGGCGCTTGGGGTCAAGGCCGTAGTCCAGGTAGTCGTCCAGGGCGTCGGGGTGGCCCTGCAGCCAGGCCAGGGCCAGGTCGTCCAGGATCTCCTGAGCCACCCGCTCGTCCACGATCTGGAAGTCGTCGGCCAGGCCCACCAGCGCCGGCCGCTCCCGCACGATGTCGTGGGCCAGGCCGTGCAGGGTACGCACCCGGTAGCCAAAGGTCGGCAGCAGGCCCTCCCGCTTCAGGATGCCGGCAATGCGCTGGGCGAAGTTGTCCACCGCCGAGTTGACCAGGGTCACCACCAGCACCTCCTGGTCGGGCTGCAGCCAGCCGCTGAGCACGATCTTGGCCGCCAGCAGAGCGAGGGTGAAGGTCTTGCCGCTGCCGGGCACGGCGGAGACGCCCAGGCGGCCGCCGGCGTAGGCGAGCACCTCCAGCTGGCCGGGCCGCAGTCGGTGGCGGGAGGTGATGGCGGGAGGAAGGTCGGTGGACACGGGAGTCGGTGAACGGTGATCGGTGAACGGTAAACGGTGATCGGTGGTGGGCGGTGGGTCTCTGGCCGCTCGCCGGGCGATCGGCGCCTGGGGGCGCCTTGCTCCGCTGTCGCATGCCGGCCCATGGGCCCTCCGCGCGGAGTTCGCACCCCCAGGTGCGAACGGCCCCTAGCCCGCGGCGGCGCGCTGGAGGAGGGCGTGGAGAGCCATCAGCAGCGGCCCGCGCAGCTCGTAGCCCTGCTCGTTCAGCAGGCTTAGCCCCAGGTAGACGCGGCGGCGACAGCGGCGCAGCAGCCCCACGGCCAAGCGGCACAGCCGCTCCTGGCCGTAGGCGTGCTCCTCCGCGTCGGTCCACAGCCGGCCCTCCGGCCACTGGCGGCTCAGCACGTACGGGTGCGTTAGCGGCTGCATCAGGCGCTCGAACCACCCGCGGCTGCCCACGTCCAGCCAGAACTGGTAGCTGACCGGTCGGTTGGCCATCAGGAAGGTGTGGGCGGGGGCCAGCAGCACTGCGTCGTCGCCGGCGGCCGTGGCGCTCTGCCAGCGGCTGATGTACTGCGCGGCGATCACGCCCTCCTCCACCAGGCGCAGATACTCGCGACCCAGGGCGTCCCGATGGGCTGCTGCGGGGTCGCTGGCCTCCACCACCCAGCGGAACTTCTGGGCCGACTCCACGAGCGCCGCGGCCACTGCGGCGGCGTCGAAGTTGCGGTGAAAGCCGTAGCCCGGCTGCGACAGCACCTCGCCGAACAGCCGCGCCAAGAAGAGGTCCAGGGGCAGCGCGTCCCGCTCCGCGGCGTCGGCCAGCCAAGTGCGCAGCCCCTCGTAGCGGCCGCCCAGCACGTGGGTGATGCGCTCGTGCATCTCCGGCCGGATCAGGTCGAAGGAGGTCAGGGCCGTGGCGCCGTCCTGGCTGCGGAAGACGACCTCCGCCAGCAGGCGAGCCCGCACCAGGTCCATGTCGGCGATGGCCAGGGTGAGGGCCTGCACGAAGTCCTCCTTGGCCACGCGCACGCCCCAGCGCGGGTGGGCCAGCGCGGCCAGGGTGAGCAGGCAGCGGGTGGCCGGCTCGTCCCGCAGCGCGCGCGAGGGGCGATGGGAGCGCACGGGCACGTCCAGCCGCTCCAGCCGCTCTACCAGGGAGAAGCGCAGCGCGTCGGACAGAAAGGGCGCCAGCACCACGATCTCCCGCGGGGGCGTTCCTTCGTCGTGCACCAGCTGCGCCGTCTGCTGCGCCACCCAGTCCAGCATCTGCGGGTAGTAGCGGTGGTACTCGTGGACCAGCAGGTCCCGCTCCTCGGCCGCCACCTTCACCGCCGGGGGGAGGGCATACTCGCGAATCGCGCGGCACAGGTGCTGCGCCAGGCTCTCGGCGGCCGGCGGGGCCACCAAGGAGCCGTCCAGGGTGACCACCGAGGCGCACGCATCGGCCAGCGCGCGGCCGCCCGCAGGGTCCGCGCCCAAGAACTCCCGGTAGCCGCCGTCCCGGTCGTAGATCAGCAGGGCGGACTGGAAGTCCGGCAGCCACTCGCGCGCCAGGTCGTGGGCCGCCGGCGTGTCCTCCTCCACGTTGTCGTAGATCAAGTGGCGATAGGTGGAGGAGAAATAATCGCGACAGATGGGCAGCGGCCAGGCGTAGCGCCGAAAGACCTCCACCTGCAAGGAGAAGTCCAGCAGGTTGTGGGCCAGACAGTGCTCGCGGAAGCGCGCGGCGCAGCGCTGCACGTCGGAGAAGGCATGGAGCTGGGCTGCGTCGCCGGGCAGGGCAGCCTGCAGCCGCGCGGCGATCTCGGTATGGGGAAAGCCCACCACCGCGGCCTTGTTCAGGTTGTCCAGGATTTGGCTGTACAGGCGGTTGGGGTCAACGGTGATGGCGGCGAAGAGCCCCTCCTCCCGCAGGGGGCCTACCAGCCGCGCCATCACATACTGGGCCGTCTCCAGGGTGAGGAAGACCGGCGGCCGTTCGGGATGGGCGAAGCCGGCAGCCTCGGCCAGCAGAGGCCAGAAGAGCTCCACGGTGCGCTGCGCCAGGCCGCCCAGAGTCAGCACAGGCACAGATGCGCTGTGGCGCAGGCGGTGCAGCGCGTCGGTGTAGGGGGCGGCCAGGGTGCGCTGCGGCAGCAACACCAGCACGCTGTGGGGCGGCACGCCCTGGGCCAAGAGGTGCAGCAGGCGGCCGACGCCGGCGGTCGTCTTGCCGGCGCCGGCAGGGCCTTCGAGGAAGACCTTTGCGCTCAGGGGCGCCTCGGCGACGCGGCGCTGCTCCTCAGTCAGCGGGGGCGGCGCAGGGAGGACGCGGCGACCAACGGCGCGGCGCGGCGGTGCGCTCACGGCCGGCCCTCGCTCGCCAGCCTCTGGCGAGCCTGGCGAATGCCCTCGGCGCGCTGCGGCTCGCCGATGCTGGTGTACCAGTACTCGCGGCCGGTGAGCACGGCCCGCGCCAGCCAGTCCTCCTGCCACCAGAGCTGGGAGCTGGTGGTGCGCCAGAGCGCCACCGCCTCCTCCACCTGGCCCTCGATGGCGTAGCTCTCCCCCAGCAGATAGCGGTTGGCCTGCCGCGCGGGGGCCTGTTGATAGGCCATCTCCAGATGGCGTCGGGCGTCGGCGTACTGCCCGCGCGAGAGCTCGATCTGGCCCAGGCGGCGGTTGGCGCTGGGCTGCCGCGGGTCGAGGGCCAGGGCTGCTGCGTAGCGCGCCACGGCCGGCGCCAGGTCCACCTGCGGAGAGCGGCGCAGTGCGTCCTGGATGGGCCACTCCGGCCACGAGTAGACGCCCAGCTCGGCGCGGGTCTGGGCCACCGCGGCCAGGTTGGTCTGCAGCGCGGCCTGTCCCCGCTGCGAGAAGAGGGTGGCCGTCAGCACCAGCGCCACGGCCAACAGCGCCACGGCCACCGTGACGGCCGGCGAGACCCGCGGCCGGCCAGCCGATGAGGCGGCGCGCTGGGCCGCGGCCGGCGCGGTCAGGCCAACCGCAAAGCCCAGGGGCAGGAAGGCCAGGGACGCCAGCCGGGAGTAGAAGGGCACCGCGTCGAACATGCCGTGCACCACCAACGCCGACAGCGCCACCACCGCCGCAGCCACCAACGACAGGCTGGCCCGGCGGCCGTAGGCCACCAACACGTTGGCCCACGCCACCGCCACCCAGGCGATGAAGGCCGCCATGCCGGGGATGCCCTGCTCGATGCCGATCTGCAGGAACAGGTTGTGCATGTGGCTGATGAAGCCGACGTGGATGATCAGCAGGTAGGTGGCGTGCACCATCATGGTGACGCCCAGTCCGCTGCCGGTGAAGGGGTAGTCGGCGATCAGGTCGGTGGCCCAGGCCCAGAGCTGGGGGCGGCTGGCCGCGGACTGGTCGGACAGGGGCGAGCGGGTGAGCAGGACGAAGAGGCCGACCGCTCCTGCCAGCCCGACGGCTGCGACCGCCAGGTCCGCCAGGCGTCGCGCTTGGGGTGCCAAGGCGGCGCGGCGGCGCCACGCCAGGTACGCAGCCACCGCCAGGCCCACGCCCACGCCCAGCAGCGCCCCCCGGGACATGGTCATGGCCAAGGTGAACGCGCTGAAGAGCACGGCGGCCAGGGCAGGCCAGGCCAGGAGGTGAAAACGGCGGCGGGCCAGGCACCAGGCGACGCTGCCGGCGGCCAGCGGGGTGGTCAGCCCCAGCGCGCTGCCCGCCACGTTGCGCTGGATGTCCTCCGGCACGGGCACGGCAGGCCGATGGGCCTGGATCCACAGCCCCAGGCGCAGGAAGAGCTCGAAGCCGGGCTTGGCATCGCCCTGCAGGGCCTGCCAGTCGTAGGTGAGCAGGAAGTAGGCCGCCACCCCTGCGGCCAGGCCGGCGCAGGCCAGGCCGGCCAGGGCCAGCGCCGCCTCCCCTCGCCACTGCCCCAGCCAGGCGATGGCCAGCGCCGCCAGGACGCCGACGGCCAGCAACGAAAAGCGCTGCTGGGCCAGCCCGCGATCGTAGGTCGCCCAGGCGGCCAGCAGCGCAGTGAGCAGATAGAGCACTCCCAACAGCGTAGCCAGAGCCAACGCGTTGGGGGAGCGGGTGAGGGAGGAAGGCTTTAGCTCCACACGAACTTGAGGGTCTGCACGCCCACGCTGACGGCGCTCTTGAAGCCCTCCCAGGTGTTCATGCCCTTGAGGAAGGTGAGCATGGGGCCCGGCCGGAAGGACCACTCGCGCGTCGCCCGCTTCTGCCAGTACTCCAGTTGCTCGGCGGTCAGCCCCGCCTCGTGGTAGTCCAGCACCGTGGACTGGTCCATGTCCACCTCCTCCCACTTGGTGCCGGGGCGGAACCAGCCGTTCTCCACCACCTCGAAAAAGAAGGGAGTGCCGGGGTAGGGCGCAGCGATGTGGAAGAGGGCGATGTCCAGGGGCAGCGACTTGCTGTAGGCGATGGTCTCCTGGATGGTCTCCACCGTCTCGCCGGGCAAGCCGATGATGAAGTAGCCCCAGTTCTTGATGCCTGCGGCCTTGGCCCAGCGCAGCGCGTCGTAGGCCTGCTGCTTGCGGTAGCCCTTGTGGGCGCGCTTGAGGATCTCCTCGTTGGCGCTCTCGATGCCCCAGGAGATCAGATAGCAGCCGGCGCGGCCCATCAGCTGCAGCATCTCCTCGTCCACGTAGTCCACCCGGCTGTTGCAGGTCCAGCGCACCTTGAAGTTGTGGCGCAGGATCAGGTCGCACAGCCCCACCACCTGGTCCCGGTTGACGGTGAACAGGTCGGCGTACATGTGGACGTTATGAACGCCCAGGTCGGCCAGCACCTGCAGCTCCTCGAAGATCTTCTCCGGCGAGCGCAGGCGCACGCTGTTCTGGTAGGAGACGTGCTTGATGCAGTACTTGCAGCCGGCCGGACAGCCGCGGCTGGTGACGATGAAGGTGAAGGGCCCCTTGATCATGGGCATGCGCTGCTTGTCCAGGGGCAGCAGGTGGTGCAGCGGGATGGGCAGGTCGTCCAGGTCGGGGAAGAAGGGGCGGTCGCGGTTGATGATGATCTCGTCGCCCAGCCGCCAGGCCAGCCCCGGGATGTGGGCCAGGGGGGACTGCGCCGCCCGCTCCAGCACCTCGGCGGGCACCCGCTCTAAGGTGGAGGCGGCGAAAGGAGTGGTGAAATGGTTAACGGTTAATGGTAAATGGCTAACGGTTAACGGGATAGGCTCGGCGCTGGGCTGCGGATCCCTTGCTCCCTCCCGGCGTTCCCTCGGTTCTCTCCTTTTCCCTGCCCCCTCAGCCGCGAGCCCCAGCCGCGTGTCGGCCACGATCTTGGCCACGCGCGGGTCGCTGGGCTGCTTGCCCTCGAAGGTGTCCAGCAGCTCCCGCAGGGTCGCCTCCGGCTCCCCGCGCAGCACGAAGTCTAGGGCCGGGAAGGGCCGCATGGTCTCTAGGGTCATGGGGGTGACGTGGGTGCCGAAGGCCATGGTCTTGGCGCCCACGGACTTGGCCAGGAAGACGCCGTACATGTCGTTGCGCAGGGTGGGCGCGGTGACCTGGGTCAGGTAGTACTTGGGCCGCTTCTCGTCCAAGAGCTTCTCGAACTCCGGCCAGCCCATGCGCATGGCCACGCAGTCCACGATCTCCACGGTGTAGTCGGGGGCCAGCAGCGAGGCGAGCTGCGCCAGGCAGACCTGCGGCCAGATCATGTTCTCGCGGCTGCGGCGGCCCACCCGGTGTTGGCTGCGGATCCAGATGCCGCCGTCGGGCGTGGGCGGGTTGACCAGCAGCACGTCCACGCTGCCGGGAGGGCGGATGGAGGAGGTGAGGGTCTGCACCACCGCGCCGGCGTCGGGGAAGTTGGCCGGTCGCAGGGGCGGCACGCGGCGGGTGCCCAGGTTGCGTCGGATCTGTTCCTCTCGATCGGTACGTCCGGTGCCGTTGGTGTCGCTCATGTTTCCACTCCAAAGCGCTTCGAAACAGGCAAGAGAGCCATCGGTTCATCTGGCAGCGCGTTCGTTGGCGGTTGCGCCGCAGGTACAAAGCCTAGCACAGCTGGCCGGCTCCCACCGTGGTGCGGCCTCCGTTAGGAGGTCAAACATTAGCCACGCGCGCCCGCAGGTCCTCGGCGGCCAGCAGGTCACGGCGACTGAGCTCCTCCAACACCCGCATCACGATCCAGGAGACCACGAACTGTAGCCCCATCAGGATCAGCATGGCGCTGAGGAGATACCAGAACCACATCCGGCTAGCGGGCCAGCCGTTCATGGCCATGATCAGGCTGACGACGCCGGTGGCCGCGCCGGCCAGCCCCAGCACCACGCCCATCCAGCCGAAATGGCGATCCAGCGGCGGGTCGAAGATCGGCTTGCCGAACAGCCCCTGCTTCACCGGCCGGCGGTGGAACAGGGCCACCAGGTAGTTGAAGGTGGCGCCCAGGTTGAAGAGGCTGATGCCGGTGACGGCCAGCACTACCATCGCGAAGACAGCGAACGCGCCCAGCGGCCCCAGCGTGGTCACCCCCATCAGCCGAGCCACCACCACGGCCAGCGCAATGGCGCCGGCCACGCCCATCGCTGCCAGCCCCAGCCCGCCCAGGATGCGCACCGGGTTGTAGTTCAGCGCGGTCCAGGTGATGGTCTGCAGGTAGCGGGCGCCGTCGCGCACCACGCTGAGCTTGGAGCGGCCCACCCGCTCGTGGTAGGGGATGGGCACCTCCTCGATGTGCACGTCCTCGTGCAGCGCGCGGGTGGTCATGATGGGGGTGAAGTTGAGGCCATCGGGCAGGGGGTAGAGCTTCTCCAGCACCTCGCGGCGCATCACCCGCATGCCGCTGGCGCTGTCGGTGATGCGCTGGCGGCTGATGAGGGTGATCAGGGAGGCGAAGAACAGGTTGCCCACCCGCCGCGTCAGAGGCATCTGGCTCTCCGCGCCGGCCATGCGCGAGCCCACCACGATGTCGGTGCCGTTGCGCAGCAGCGTCTCGCACAGCTGCGGGAAGTACTCCGGCGGATAGGTGCCGTCGGCGTCCAGAAAGGCCAGCAGCTCCCCGCGCGCGGCGCAGAAGCCGGTCTTGAGCGCAGCGCCGTAGCCCCGGTTCACCGGGTGCTGCACCAGGCGGACGCCCGGCGTGTTGCGCACGATCTCCGCTGTGCGGTCCTTGGAGCCGTCGTCCACCACGATCAGCTCCAGGTCCGACACCCCAACGGCCGCCAGCTGCGGCTTAACTGCCAGCACGCGGCGCATGATGTCGGCGATGCCGTCCTCCTCGTTCAGGGCAGGGATGACTACCGATAGCGTCGTCATGCGTCTTTCCTCCTTGCCGGACGAGGCGTTAGCAGCCTCATCCGATCCCCTTGATGACGCGCGCCGGCACGCCGCCCACCACCGTGCGCGCCGGGACGTCGCCAGTGACCACGGCGCCGGCCGCCACCACGGCCCCCCGGCCGATGCGCACGCCGTCGGTGATCACGGCGCCGGCGCCGATCCATACGTCGTCCTCCACCACAATGCCCTCGGCCGTGATGCCTTGGTCCACCATGGGACGGGTGGGGTCGTCGAAGACGTGGTTGACGGCCAGGATCTGTACCAGCGGCGCGGTGTACACCCGGTCGCCGATGGTGATGCCGCCCTGGCCGCGCAGCACGTTGTACTCGCCGATCAGGCTGTCGCGGCCGATCTTGATGAACGCGTGGGGCAGGTTGCGGAAGTTGTAGACGTGGAGCACTGCGCCGTGCATGACGAAGCTGCCCTCGCCGATGGAGATGCCGCCGGGCGTGGCATGTAGGTAAACCCCCTGGTCCAGGTAGACGCCCGGCCCCAGGCGGATTTGGCTGGCGTAGCGCAGCCGCACGCCGCTCTCGATGGCCGCCACCCCCTCCATGTGCAGGATGAGCCGGTAGAGCGCGGCCCGCAGGGCGATCCCCGCCACGGTAGGCACCCATCCCGCCAGGCCTGTGATGAGCTGTTCCCAGGCGTAGCGCCACGGGCTGGCTGCCTGCCGCCGGACGTAGAGAGACAAATTGGCCAGGAGGCCGCCGCTGGCGCGCATGTGGCCGGCCGGCTGCCCGGACAGGACCCTGGTCTGGTCCATAAGACACCCGCTGCCCAACCTCGGGCACACACAGGGGAGAAGCGCAGCGCAGCTCACCCACACCCGCAAGCTGCGCTGCCCATTCTAGCCGCAAGGGAAGAACTTTGTCAAACGCAGCGCCGTCGTGCAGCGCAACCCTATGAAGCCACGGGTTAAGGCCCGCCGCGACAAAGCACGTCGGCGCCGGAGGAGGGCAAATCTTAATGCCGTTGGCCTCCAGCCGTTCATTCCTCATCCTCCCTTATCCTCCCTCCACGGATTCGAAGCTTCAGCCAGCCATACCCGCACACCAACCCTCCCCTCCTGCCGGCCAACGCCTCGACCCCGAACGCATCACCGATGACCGATCACGGCGCGGCCGGCGCCAGCGCAAACTCGAACTCGCCCACCCGGTTCGAGTTGGCCGACGCCGCGCC
>JANWYQ010000049.1 GCA_025055015.1 Caldilineales bacterium | reverse complement strand
TCGTTCCCACAAGGGGGGAGGGGGTTGTGGCCCCCCCCCCCCCCCCCCCCCCCCGGGGGGGGGGGGGGTGGGCCCCCCCGCCCCCCCGCCCCCCCCCCGCCAGGGGGGGGTGGGGCCCCCCCCCCCCCCCCCCCCCCGGGGGGTTGGGGGGCGGGGGGTGCGGCACCTCCCCTCTCCTCTCGTGGGAGAGCCCCTTGAGCGGGGGGCTTCGCACGGGCCGGGGGTGAGGGACCTCCCCTCTCCCCTCGTGGGAGAGCCCCTTGAGCGGGGGGCTTCGCACGGGCCGGGGGTGAGGGACTTCCCCTCCCACCCCCTCACGCGCTGGATCGAACACACCTTCGGCCTCGAGCCCGAACCCGAAGGCGGCTATCGGCGCCGCCAGCCCATTACCCTGCCCCAGGCCGCGTCGCAGCTCGCAACCGAGACCGGCCTCGACCCCCAGACCTGCCAGCAAGTCCTGCGCGAATGGCTGGCCTTGGGCGGACGGCTCCAGCGCGAACAGGCTGGCCGGGGCTTCGCCTTCAAGCTCCACCAGTTCATCGGCCAGGGTCGGGCCCTTTATGCTACCCCGGAGCCCGCCGACCGCCGTGACTTCACCCTGCAAGGCCAGGTGCAGGCGTCGGAGGGCCGGCTCTTTTTGCCCATCAAGTTCTGCCGACACTGCGGGCAGGAGTACTACCACGTCCTGCGGGCCGGCGACCGCTTCCTGCCCCACCCCGTGGGCGATCTGGAGGAGACCGACGAAGCCTACCAGGCCGGCTACCTCATGTTGGCGCCGAGTGACAACGACTGGAGCGAGGACCTGCTGCCTGAGGAGTGGCGCGAGCCCAGCGGCCGCATCAAGCGCGATGCTCGCGAGCGCGTCCCCCAGCCCGTGTGGGTGCGGCCCGACGGCACGTCCTCGCCCGCGCCCGCCATTGACGCCGTCAAGATGTGGTATCAGCCGGCGCCCTTTGGCCTCTGCCTGAGCTGCGGCGAGTTCTATACCCGCAAGGAAGACGAGTTCCGCAAGCTGGCCACCCTCTCCAGCGAGGGCCGCTCCAGCGCCACCACCGTGTTGGCTGCCTCCCTGCTGCGCCAGGCCGCGCGCACCGGCGCTGCGCGCGACAAGCTGCTCACCTTCACCGACAACCGGCAGGACGCCTCGCTTCAGGCCGGCCACTTCAACGACTTCGTCCACTTGGCCGTTCTGCGCGCCGCCTTGGTCGCAGCCCTCCAGGAACACGGCGCCCTTGCGGCTGACCGCATCGCGCAGGAAACCGTGGCCGCGCTGCAGCGCAGCTTGACCGTGCGCGACATCGCGTCCAACCCGAACCTCGACCCTGCCTCGCAAGCCGCCCGCGAGGTCTGGGAAACCTTCACCGACTTAACCGAGTATCGCCTCTACGAGGACCTGCGCCGTGGCTGGCGGGTGGTACAGCCCAACCTGGAGGAGCTAGGCCTGCTGCGGATCGAGTATCGCGACCTGGAGGCGCTGTGCCGGCAGGAGATGGCTTGGGCCTTTCATCCTGCGCTCGCCGCTCTCACCCCTGACCAACGGCAGAGCCTTCTACGCCCCGTGCTGGACCAGTTCCGCCGCAAGCTGGCCCTCAACGCCCGCTTGCTGCAGGAGCAAGCCCAGAGCCAGCTGCGCCGGCGCTGCGAACAGCGCCTCAACGAATTCTGGGGCTTGGACCCGGCGGGCGACGAGCTGCGCACGGCCAACTGCTTTGTCCTGTTGGGGAGCGCGTCGCAGCCTGCCGAGGGCTTCGGCCTGGGGCCTCGCAGCGCCTTGGGCCGTTACCTGCGCCGGCGCCTGAGCCTCAACGAACAAGAGTATCGCCCGGTGATGGAAGCCCTGCTCGATCGGCTGGTGCGCCATGGCCTGCTGGCTCGCCTCGACCCCATCGGCGACCACCAGCGCTTCCAGCTCGACGTGGCCTGCCTGCGCTGGCAGGCGGGAGACGGCTCACCGCCGCCGCCTGACCCCCTTTACACCCGCCGCGCCGCCGCCTATGCTGCGCGCAGCCGGCCGGTTCACGCCTTCTTTCAGCGCTTCTACCAGGAGAGCGCAGCGGAGCTGGCCGGTCTGGAAGCGCGCGAGCACACCGCCCAGGTGGTCGCGCCGGGGGAGCGCGAACGGCGGGAGCGTCGCTTCCGCTGGGAGGAGCGCGACGCCGGCAAGGAGAGCGCGCTGGGGCGCCGCCTGCCCTACCTGGTCTGTTCGCCGACCATGGAGCTGGGCATTGACATCGCCGACCTGGACATGGTGCACCTGCGCAACGTGCCGCCCACGCCCGCCAACTACGCCCAGCGCAGCGGCCGCGCCGGACGCCAGGGCCAGGCCGGCCTGATTTTCACCTACTGCGGCGCGTTCAATCCCCACGACCAGTACTTCTTCCGTCGCCGTCAGGAGATGGTGGCCGGCAACGTGCGCGCGCCCAGGCTTGACCTGGCCAACGAGAGCCTGCTGCGCGCCCACCTGCACGCTCTCTGGCTGGCCGAGGTGCGCCTGCCGCTGCGCCAGTCGGTCGAGGAGGTGATTGACATCGAACAGGATGCGCTGCCGCTGCAGGATCACGTCGCCGCTGCCATCCGCCTCGACGCAGCCAGGCGCCAACGCCTGGTCGAGCGCATGCGCCGCGTGCTCCAGGCCGACCAGGAGCTGCTGCAGGCCGCAGCGTGGTTCACCGACGCCTGGCTAGAGCGCGTGCTGGAGGAGGCTCCGGAAGCCTTCGACCGCGCCTTCGACCGCTGGCGCGAGCTCTACCGTGCGGCCACTCGCCAGCTCATAGAGGCGCAGGGGGCACTGGTGCGCGCCCGTCGCCGCGAGGACCAGGAGAAGGCCAACCGCCTGCAGCAGGAAGCCATCCATCAGCGCAACCTGCTGCTGCAGATCGGCGTCACTCGCGAGGAGAGTGATTTCTACCCCTATCGCTACCTGGCCAGCGAGGGCTTTCTACCCGGCTACAACTTCCCGGCCCTGCCCGTGCGCGCTTGGGTGCCGCGCGGGGATGGGGAGTTCATTGCTCGACCCCGCTTCTTGGCCCTGCGCGAGTTTGCGCCGGGCAACTTCCTCTACCACGAGGGCGCACGGTGGGAGATCATCGGCTTCCAGTCGCCGCCCGGCGGCCTGGACCAGCGGCGCCGCTCCCTGCGCCTGTGCTATGTCTGCGGCGCGTTCTGCGACCCGGCCTTCGACCTGTGCCCGGCTTGCCACACCCGCTTCCACGCCGACAACAGCCTGATCGGCGACCTGCTGGAGATGCCCAACGTGCGCACCCGCCGCCGAGAGCGCATCACCTCCAACGAGGAGGAGCGCCTGCGCCGTGGCTACCGGATCGAGACCTTCTACCAGTTCGCCCCGGCATCCACGACAGATCGGGTCCCCGCCGGTCAAGACGGAGTGGGAACCCGGACGCAGCGGGCCGATGTCTTTCCCGTTTTTTCCTTCGTTTCCCCTTCTCCTTCTCCCCTGTTCCACCTCACCTACGCCCCGTCCGCCACGCTCCTGCGCATCAACCACGGCCTGCGCGCGGCACGCACGCCCGGCTTCACGGTGGACTTCGAGAGCGGCGAGCTCTTGGGCGAGAACGCCCTAGCGTCGGCAGGGTCGCGCCGGCCCATGCGACCGGTCACCCTGCGCCTGAGCGTGCAGGACACGCAGAACCTGCTCCTGCTGCGGCCGGCCGACGCCGGTCTGTTCGCCGATCGCACCTTCGAGACGACCCTGCGGGTGGCCTTGCAGCGTGGGCTGGAGCAGGTCTACCAGCTGGAGGAGGACGAGCTGGCAGCGGAGAGCATCGGCGACGGCGAGCACCGCGCCATCCTGCTGGTAGAGACGTCGGAAGGCGGCAGCGGCGTGCTGCGCCGGCTGGTGGAGGAGCCGAGCGCCCTGGCCGAGGTGGCCCGCGGCGCGCTGGCGCGCACGCACTACGACGACCAAGGCAACGACCTCAAGCCCGATTGTGTCGCAGCCTGCTACGAGTGCTTGCTGAGCTACAACAACCAGCTCGAGGCGCTGTTCATTGATCGCCGCGCCGTACGTCAGGCGCTGCTGAACCTGGCCTCCGGCCGCGTCCTGCGACGCACGGGCGACCGCTCCTACGCCGAGCACCTGGCCTGGCTGCGTGCCATGGCCGACGAGCGCTCTGAGCTCGAGCGCCGCTTCCTCGACGCCCTGGCTGCGGGCGGCCACCGACTGCCCGACGATGCCCAGCGCGGCATCCCTGACCCCCGCTGCGTGGCCGATTTCTTCTACGCGCCCAACGTCTGCGTTTTCTGCGATGGCGCTGTCCACGACCAAACCGATCAACGTCGCCAGGACGAAGCGCTGCGCGCTGAGCTCCGGGCGCGCGGCTACGAGGTCGTCGCCATCCGCTATGACCGCGACCTGGCCGAGCAGATCGCCCAACATCCGGCCGTGTTCGGCGCCTGAGCCGGCAACCATTAGCGTACGCCTGCGCCCCGACGCCGAGACCCCGCCCCGCTGCGCGGCCGCCAGTAGCACAACTCGAACGAGTTGCGCTACAAGGCCGGTTCCGGTCGCGTGCAACCCTCACCCTCGAATGGTCTCGTTGTCCCCGGCGGGTTAATGCGTTATATAATCGCACCGGAGGCATCATGGCACAACCCATTTCTGGAGGTGCGCGCATGGAAACTGTGATTGAGGCGATCCCACAGACCGGCGACATCCGTCTTACGATCGAGGTCTCGGCCAAACAGAACTTCTCAGGCCGGTCTGCCCAGCGACTCGTGGGGCGGTTTGTAGCCGATGAGATCAGTTATCTGCTGCGCGCGGGCGAGCCGCATCTGGTGGTGAGTGAGCGGCTCTACTGGCGAGTACCGGTCCAACTGGCTTTCCCCGGCCGAGGCGTCGTCGGCACCGTGGGCGCCCTCGACGTTGATGTGGAGACCGGACAGATCCGGGTCACACCTCAGGACATCGCCGAGATCACGAGCCATGCCGAGCGACTCGCCGTCTAGCCACGTAGTGCTGTGGGTCCCTCACCGGGTTCAGAAAGGCCCGGCTGACTGTCTCGCCGCCTGCGCGGCCATGGTGCTTGCCTATCACCGCAAGAGCGTGTCTTACAGCAAGCTTCTGAGTTTGCTGAACATCGGACCGATCGGCGCGCCGCGGCGTAATATCCTGAATTTGTCTCGTTTGAGGGGGCTTAGCGTCGTCTATCGTGGCTGGTAACGCGTGCGCCATTCTCAACGTGGCGCGAGTGTAAGGAAGCCTTCGGCGTTTACGCTGATCTCGTCTTCACCTTCCGCCAAGGTGCGCCTGCGCCCCGACGCCGAGACCCTGGCCCGCTGCGCGGCCGCCAGTAGCGCAACTCGAACGAGTTGCGCTACTCTGTTCGCCCCGTAGCGGGAGCGGGCAACCTGACATTCGTCTCCGGCGGCCGTTGACGTTTCCCCCTTTCCAGGCTATAATCGGACGGCCGCACAGGCGGTCGCCAGAGCGAGTGCAACAGCGGTGTTCAGGAGGGCAGCGTATGACCACCCTACAGGAGCGGTTTCCCGCCGGCGTGCTGACCGGCGACGACGTACAGGCTTTGTTCGCCGTGGCCAAGGAGCGGGAGTTCGCGCTGCCCGCAGTGAACTGCACCGGCACCGACACGGTGAACGCTGTGATGGAGGCCGCCCGCGACGTCAACTCGCCGGCCATCATCCAGTTCTCCAGCGGCGGCGCCGCCTTCTACGCGGGCAAGGGACTCAAAAACGCCGGCCTGCGGGCCAGCATCGCCGGCGCCGTCAGCGCTGCCCACCACGTCCACCAGCTGGCCCCCCTCTACGGCGCACGCGTCCTGCTCCACACCGACCACTGCCCGCGCGCCAACCTCCCCTGGCTGGACGGCCTGCTGGACGCCGGCGAGGCCTTCTACCGGGTCCACGGCAAGCCCCTCTTCAGCTCCCACATGATTGACCTCTCCACCGAGCCCATCGCCCAGAACATCGAGACCTGCCAACGCTACCTGGAGCGCATGAGCCGGATGGGCATGACCCTGGAGATCGAGCTGGGCATTACCGGCGGCGAGGAGGACGGCATTGACCACTCCGGCGTGGAGCGGTCCCGCCTCTACACGCGGCCCGAGGAGGTGGCCTACGCCTACGGCGAGCTGATGAAGGTCAGCCCGCGCTTCACCGTCGCCGCCTCCTTCGGCAACGTCCACGGCGTCTACAAGCCCGGCAACGTCAAGCTGGAGCCCAAGATCCTGCGGGACTCGCAGGCCTACGTGCAGAGGGCCTTCGGCACCGGCCCCAAGCCGGTGAGCTTCGTCTTCCACGGCGGCTCTGGGTCGTCGCCGGAGGAAATCCGCGAGGCCATCTCCTACGGCGTGGTCAAGTTCAACATTGACACCGACACCCAGTGGGCCTTCTGGGACGGCGTGCGGCGCTACTACCTGGCCAACGAGGCCTATCTGCAGGGCCAGCTGGGCAACCCCGAGGGGCCCGACAAGCCCAACAAGAGCTACTACGACCCGCGCGCCTGGCTGCGCAGTGGCCAGGAGGCGCTCAAGCAGCGGCTGGTGCAGGCCTTCCACGAGCTGAACAACGTCGGCGTCCTGGCCTGACCCTGGCCGCCCCCTGCGCCTTCCCCTCCTCCCCGCTCACCACCGCTTACTCGCTACACACGGCGCATCCCATGAACCGCACCTGGTGGAAAGAAAGCGTCGTCTACCAGATCTATCCCCGCAGCTTCTGCGACAGCAACGACGACGGCGTCGGCGACCTGCGGGGCATCATCAGCAAGCTGGACTACCTGCACGCCCTGGGCGTGGACGTGGTCTGGCTCTGCCCGGTGTACAAGTCCCCCAACGACGACAACGGCTACGACATCAGCGACTACCACGACATCATGCCCGAGTTCGGCACCCTGGCCGACTGGGAGGAGCTGCTGGCCGGCCTGCACGCGCGCGGCATCCGGCTGGTGATGGACCTGGTGGTCAACCACACCTCCGACGAGCACCCCTGGTTCGTCCAGTCGCGGCAGTCCAAGGACAACCCCTACCGCGACTACTACATCTGGCGGCCGGGCAAGGACGGCCGCGAGCCCAACAACTGGCTCTCCCACTTCGGCGGCTCGGCCTGGGAGTTCGACCCCCGCACCGGCGAGTACTACCTGCACCTCTTCTCCCGCAAACAGCCCGACCTGAACTGGGAGAACCCCCAGGTGCGCCGGGAAGTCTACCGCATGATGCGCTGGTGGCTGGACAAGGGCATTGACGGCTTCCGCATGGACGTCATCAACATGATCTCCAAGGCGCCGGGGCTGCCCGACGCGGAGCCGGAGCCGGGGGAACGCTACGCCTACGGCGGCCGCTACTTCCTCAACGGCCCCCGGCTGATGGAGTTCCTCCAGGAGATGAAGCGGGAGGTGCTGCAGCACTACGACCTGCTCACCGTGGGCGAGACGCCGGGGGTCACGCCGGAGATCGCGGCCCAGCTCACCGACGAGCAGACCGGCGTGTTGAACATGGTGTTCCAGTTCGAGCACATGGGCCTGGACTCCGAGGGCCTCAAGTGGCGGGTGCGCCCCTGGTCGCTGCTGGAGATGAAGCAGGTGATGACCCGCTGGCAGAAGGGGCTGGAGGCCCGCGGCTGGAACAGCATCTACCTCACCAACCACGACCAGCCTCGCGCGGTCTCCCGCTTCGGCGACGACCGGCGCTTCCGCGTGCCGTCGGCCAAGCTGCTGGCCACCTTCACCCTCCTCCTCCAGGGCACCCCCTACATCTACCAGGGCGAGGAGATCGGCATGACCAACGTGGCCTTTCCCAGCATCGCCGACTACCGCGACATCGAGACCCTCAACTTTTACCGCGAGGCGGTGGAGGTCCGCGGGGTGCCGCCGGCCGTGGCCCTGGCCGCCATCCACGCCAAGAGCCGGGACAACGCGCGCACGCCGATGCAGTGGGACAGCTCGCCCAACGCGGGCTTCACGGCCGGCAACCCGTGGATCCCCGTCAACCCCAACTACCCGGAGATCAACGTCCAGCAGGCCCTGGCCGACCCCGACTCGATCCTCCACTACTACCGGCGGCTGATCCGGCTGCGCAAGGAGCACCCGGTGGCCGTGTACGGCCGCTACGACCTGCTGCTGGCCGACCACCCCCAGCTCTACGTCTTCACCCGCACCCTGGAGCCCGACCGCCTGCTGGTGATCCTGAACTTCAGCAGCGAGCCCGCCCGCTTCCAGCTGCCGGCGGCGCTCCCCGCGGCCGGCCATGCGCTGTTGATCGCCAACTATCCGGTGGACGCGGCGGAGGACCTGCGCAGCACCACCCTGCGGCCGTGGGAGGCCCGCGTGTACCGGGTGGCCTGAAGCCGGCTCGAAACTGGGTTGCCAAAAGCTGCGTTCCGACGTAAAATATCGGCTATGCCTAGGATAAAGAGCGGTCCCCCCGCGACGTGTGGAGGCAACAAAAACGCCGAAACCGTGGACGGTTCCGGCGCCCCAAAAGCGCAGAGCCGATAGCTCGGCTATCGGCTCTGGCTAGCTTGCCTTGCTGAGGCTCTTGATGCAGCTCGTGCAGAGGACCGTGCGGGTGGGCTTGCCGCCGATGACGACGGTGGTGCGCTGCACGTTGACGTGCCAGCGTCGCTTGGTGTGACGCATGGAGTGGCTGACGTTGTGGCCGAACTGCGGGCCACGACCGCAAATCTGACAGCGGGCCATAGTCTGTCTCCTCTGTTCTCAAATGAAGGCCCCGAGGCGTTGCGCCGCGGGGCTCTGTCTGGCCAGGGCTCGGCTATCTTACCATAGCTGCCGGCATTGTGCAAACTCGGCCGGCCTGCGGTAACTCGGTCGGCCCGGCGCAGAAAAGGCACACGCCCATGCGCGACGAGAGCAAGCTAGGTCGTATTGAGGTGTCCCCGTCGGCCATCGCCACCCTCACCGCCGAGGCGGTCAAGGAGTGCTACGGCGTGGTTGGAATGGCCAGCCGCAGCCTGCTCACCGACCTCGCCGGATCGCTGCAGCGTGGCAGCCCGCGCGGGGTAGAGGTGCACATTGACGGCGACCGGGTGACGGTGGACGTCTACGTGATCGTGGAGTACGGCGTGCGCATCACCGAGGTAGCTGCCGGCGTGATGCGCCGGGTGCGTTTCACCTTGGAGAACACCCTGGGCGTTCCGGTAGAGGCCGTCAACGTCCACGTGCAGGGGCTGCGGGTCAGCGACCAGGCCGCTCAGGAGCGTTGACCGCCGCCGACGGCCGCCGCAGCCGACGATCGAAATCTGTCCATGCGAGGCATTCCGTTGAGCGAACCCTCAACACCGAAGACTTCCCATCCTGCCCATGAGCGGCTGACGGCTGACGAGGCCGGCCATCGCCCAGGCCTCGACGCCGTCGCTCGGGCCACCAACGGCCGCCTGACCCACCTGAGCGGCCGCGAGTTTCGTCAGATGATCTGGGCGGCCTATGTGTGGCTGGAGCAACACCGGGAGACGGTCAACGCGCTGAACGTCTTCCCGGTGCCGGACGGCGACACCGGCACCAACATGTACCTGACCATGCGAGCAGCCTGGCGGGAGATCGCCGACAGCGACGAGCCGCGGGTGGACCGCGTCGCCCAGGCCGTGGCCCAAGGCGCGCTCATGGGCGCGCGGGGCAACTCCGGCGTGATCCTGTCGCAGATCCTGCGCGGCATGGCCCACGCCTTTCGCAACAAGCCGGAGATCACCGCCGAGGACCTGGCGGTGGCGCTGCGTCGGGGCTCGGACACGGCCTACAAGGGCGTGGTCAAGCCGGTGGAGGGCACCATCCTGACCGTGGTCCGCGAGGCGGCCGAGGCCGCCCAGCGCGCCGCCACGGTAGAGCACGACGTGCGCTTCGTGCTGGACCACACGGTGCAGGCGGCCCACCTCAGCGTCGAGCGCACCCCCTCCCTCCTGCCGGTGTTGGCCAAGGCGGGCGTGGTGGACTCCGGCGGCAAGGGCCTCTACTACATCCTCGAGGGCATGCTGCGCAGCCTAAAGGGCGAGGACCTAGAGGTCAAGGCCCAGGTTGCGGCCGAGGAGGCGCCGGCTGCCGTCAAGGTGGACCCCTTCAACCTGCCCCCCATCCGCTACGGCTTTGACGTGCAGTTTCTGATCTGGGGCACCAACCTGGACGTGGAGGCCATCCGCCGACGCATGACGGAGATCGGCGACTTTGCGCTGGTGGAGGGCGGCCCCACTCTGGTCAAGGTCCATGTCCACGCCTTCGACCCCAGCGTGCCCCTGGCCTACGGCTACAGCCAGGGCTTCCTCACCGACATCGTGGTGGAGAACATGGACGCGATGGCCGCGGCCGGCCACGTGCCCGACGACGTGAAGGACATGCTGAGCACGGCCCCTGCCGCGGTGCAGGTGATGGAGCCCATGGGCGACATCGGCGTGATCGCCGTGGCGCCGGGCGAGGGGCTGCGCCAGGTGTTCGAGAGCCTGGGCGTGGGCGCCGTGGTGTCGGGCGGGCAGACCATGAACCCCAGCACCGAGGAGCTGCTACAGGCCATCGAGGCCCTCCCCACCCACGAGGTGGTGGTGCTGCCCAACAACAGCAACGTGATCCTGACCGCGCAGCAGGCCCAACAGCTCTCCACCAAGCGCGTGGAGGTGGTCCCCAGCCGCACCATCCCCCAGGGCATCAGCGCGCTGCTGGCCTTCAACCTCCAGGCCAGCCTGGCCGAGAACGTGGCCCAAATGACCCGCGCCTTGGACAGCATCGCTACGGGCGAGGTGACCAGGGCCGTGCGCGATGCCAACGTGGAGGGGGTGGAGGTCAAGGCAGGCGACATCATCGGCCTACTGAACGACGTGTTGACTACCAAGGGCGAGACCGCCGAGGAGGTGGTCAAGCTGCTGCTGGCCCAGATGGACGCGCACGAGGCCGAGGTGATCACCCTGTACTACGGCGCCGACGTCACCGCCGAGGCGGCCAAAGCGTTGGGCGGCGAGCTCATGCGCCTCTACCCCGACCAAGAGGTGGAGGTGATCTTCGGTGGCCAGCCCCACTACCATTACATTGTCTCCGCCGAATAAGGCGCTGGCGAGGAGCATCTCGTGGCGCGTGTTGCCGTAGTTACCGATAGCAACGCCTTCCTGCCGCCGCAGGTGGTCGAACGGCTCAACATTCACGTTCTTCCCCACACCATCTATCTCGAGCAGGGCTCGTTCAAGGAAGGAGTGAACCTGACGCCGGGCCAGTACTTCCGGCTCTTGGCGCAGAGCAGCGACAGCTTCCTGCCCCGTGCGTCGGGGCCGGGCCCGGAGGCGTTCTTCGACCTGTACAGCCATCTCTATCGCACCACCGACCAGATCCTCTCCCTCCACATGTCGGGGCATCTCAGCGACGCCGTGCAGAACGCGCGGACGGCGCGGCAGATGCTGCTGGGGCGCTGCCAGATCGAGGTGATAGACACCCAGACCGCCACCATGGGGCTGGGGTTGCTGGTGCAGGCCGCGGCCACGGCGGCTCGCTCCGGCTACGGGCTGGCCGACTGCGTCCGGCTGGTGCGCGGCATGATGCCCCACATCTACCTCTTCTTCCTGGTGCGGCGCCTGGCCTACCTGGAGCGGGAGCGGCGCATCAGCCCGGCCCAGGCCTTGCTGGGCCACATGCTGCGGGTGATGCCGCTGCTGCAGGTGGAAGACGGCGAGATCATTCCCTTGGAGAAGGTGCGCTCCAGCCAGCGCGGGATTGACAAGCTGTTCGACTACGTGTCGGAGTTCGCCCAGATCGAGCAGGCCATCGTGCTCCAGCACGGCTTCGACGCCGAGACCGCCGAGCTCACCCAGCGGTTCAAGATGGCCTTCCCCCACAAGAAGTTTCCGGTGATGTCCATCAACCCATCGCTGGCCGTGCACATCGGCCCGGAGGCCCTGGGGGTCGTGGTGTTCGAGCGCATCACTTGAGCCCACGGCAGCGGCCAGAGGATGAAGCTATGAGCCCCCCAAGCGCAATCGAGCGGCTGCGCAGAATTCTCAAGCAAGAGGAGCACCTCGGCTACCGCAACAAGGCGGTGATCGGCGGCCTGGAGCGGCTGAGCGAGCGGTGGAGCGCCGACGCCCAGACCGAGTGTGTCACGCCGGACCAGCAGCGGTTGGTGCAGCGCATCGTGGCTGGCCTGGTGGCCTACTCCAAGCTCAGCACCCAGGCTGAGCGCCGGCAAGCCGTGGAGGCCCTGCACAAGCTGATAGACCAGTGGGCCACCGTGGACGGCGCCCCTCCAGCGGCCGAGCCCGGCGAAGCCCGCCCCCTGCAAGCCGAGCCGGCCGAAGCCCCAGCCCGAGCCCCGCAGCCTGAGCCGACCGAAGCCTGCGCCCTGCAGCCTGAGCCGGCCGAACCCCCGGCCGCCTCGACCAGCTTAGCGACCGGCCCGGCAGCCCCGCCCGCCGAGCCGGCCGAAGCCCGAGCTCCGGCGGCCGAGCCGGCCGAAGCCCGAGCCCCGGCGGCCGAGCCTGTTGCGCGGGCCGAGCCTGGCGAAGCCCGCCCCCCGCAGGCCGAGCCGGCCGAAGCCCCGACGGCTAAGCCCGTCGAACCCCCGGTCGCTCCGACCAGCTCAGCGACCGGCCGGGCAGCCCCGCCGGCCGAGCCTGTGGAAGCCCGCCCCACCCCCGTGGGCCACGCCAACCTCCAGGCCTCGGTCAGCCGGCTCCCCGGCGTAGGCCCCAAGCACACCGAACGCCTGGCCCGGCTGGGCGTCCACACCGTGGGCGAGCTGCTCTACCTGCTCCCGCGGCGCTACGTGGACTACACCGCCCTCAAGCCCATCGTCAAGCTGCGCTACGGCGAGCAGGTCACCATCGTCGCCAACCTGTGGGACCTGAAGAGCCAGCGCCTGCCCGGCCGCAACGCCACCATCGTCACCGGCGTCCTCAGCGACTCCACGGCCAGCCTCAAGGTCACCTGGTTCAACCCCTACGTGATCAAGCAGCTGCGGGTCGGCAAGACCTACGTCTTCAGCGGCAAGGTGGACGCCTACCTGGGACAGCTGGTGATGCGCAACCCCGACTGGGAGCCCCTGGAGCGGGAACAGGTCCACACCGGCCGCCTGGTGCCGATCTACCCGCTTACCCAGGGCATCAGCGAGCGCTGGATGCGGGACCTGCAGTGGCAGGCGGTGCAGCAGTGGGGCCGCCGGGTGGTGGACTACCTGCCGGCCGCCGTCCGCCAGCGCGCGGGCCTGATGTCGCTGGCCGAGGCCCTGGAGCACATCCACTTTCCCGCCAGCCAGCAACACCTGGCCGAGGCCCGGCGTCGGCTGGCCTTCGACGAGCTCTTCCAGATGCAGATCGGCCTCCTGCGCCAGCGCCGCGGGTGGGTCAGCCTGCCTGCGCAGCCCTTCCCGCTGGCCGAGGAGGCGGACCGGGCCTTCCGCTCGGCCCTGCCCTTTGCCTACACCGCGGCCCAGGAGCGGGTGGTGCGGGACATCCTGGCCGACCTGGCCCAGCCGCGGCCCATGAGCCGCCTGCTGCAGGGGGACGTGGGCTCGGGCAAGACGGTGGTGGCGGCCCATGCTATGTGGGCCGTGGTGGCCAACGGCGCCCAGGCGGCCATGATGGCGCCCACGGAGATCCTGGCCGAACAGCACTACCGCAGCCTCAGCAAGCTGTTCGAGCGGGTCCACGGCCTCGAGCGGCCGGTGCGCATCGCCCTGATCACCGGCAGCCTGCGGCCGGCGGAGCGGGTGGAGGTGCTGCGCGAGCTGGCCGAGGGCCAGATTGACATCGCCGTCGGCACCCACGCTCTGATCCAGGAAGGGGTGGAGTTCCACCGCCTGGGGCTGGCCATCATTGACGAACAACACCGCTTCGGCGTGCGCCAGCGCGCAGCCCTCCGCCAGAGGAACCAGGGCGCCAACGGCGCGGCGACCCCAGTGCCCCACCTGTTGGTGATGAGCGCCACGCCCATCCCCCGCACCCTGGCGCTCACCCTCTTCGGCGACCTGGACGTCTCGGTGATTGACGAGATGCCGCCGGGCCGCCAGCCCATCAAGACGCGCTGGATGCTGCCTCGGGAGCGGGAGCGCGCCTACGCCTTCATCCGTCGCCAAGTGCAGGCCGGCCGCCAGGCTTTCATCATCTATCCCTTGGTGGAGGAGTCGGAGAGCTTGGACGTGGGCGCGGCGGTGCCCCAGTACGAGCAGCTCTGCCAGGAGGTCTTCCCCGACCTGCGGCTGGGCTTGCTCCACGGCCGCCTCAAGAGCCAGGAGAAGGAAGCGGTGATGCACGCCATGCAGCGGGGGGACATTGACATCCTGGTGGCCACTGCCGTGGTGGAGGTCGGGGTGGACATCCCCAACGCGTCGGTGATCCTGATCGAGGACGCCGAGCGCTTCGGCCTGGCCCAGCTCCACCAGTTCCGCGGTCGGGTGGGGCGGGGCGAGCATCCCTCCTACTGCATCCTGATCTCCGGCGCAACCGAGGGCGACGCGGTGGAGCGCCTGCGCGCGCTGGAGGAGATCCAGGATGGCTTTGCGCTGGCCGAGAAGGACCTGGCGCTGCGGGGGCCGGGGGACTTCTTCGGCGTCCGGCAGAGCGGCCTGCCCGACCTGCGGGTGGCGCAGTTCGGCGACCTGCGCATCCTGGAGCTGGCCCGCCGCGAGGCCGAGCGCCTCCTGGCCGAGGACCCCGACCTGGCGAAGCCGGAGCACCAGCCCCTCAGCCGCCGGGTCAACCAGTTCTGGCACGGCGAAGGAGACATCAGCTAATGCCCATTGCCCTCTACCCCGGCTCGTTCGACCCCATCCACAACGGCCACATTGACATCGCCGAGCGCGCGGCGCGCCTGTTCGAGGAGCTGGTGGTGGCCGTCTACCACTCGCCCTCCTCCAAGCGGCTCCTGTTCAGCACCGAGGAGCGGGTGTCCCTGGCCCAGGCCGGATTGGCCCACCTGCCCAACGTGCGGGTGATCCCCTACACCGGCTTGACCGTCGCCTGCGCGCGGGAGGTGGGCGCGCGCGCCATCGTGCGCGGGCTGCGGGCCACCTCCGACTACGAGTACGAGTCGCAGCTGGCCCTCACCAACAAGCAGCTGGCGCCGGAGATAGACGTGGTGTGCCTGATCACCAGCCTGCAGTACGCCTACCTGAGCTCCACCATCCTGAAGGAGGTGGCCATGTTGGGCGGCGACATCAGCCAGTGGGTGCCAGAGGCGGTGCGCCAGGCGCTCCACGCCCGCTTCGGCTCGTCGCAGCCTGCCTAGCGCGAGGTGTGCCCTATGGACCTGCAACAGCTAATCAACCAGCTCGAGGCGGTGCTGAACGACGGCCGCCGCGTTCCCTTCTCCGATCGCCTGCTGATAGACGAGGAGGCGTGCCGCAGCGTCATTGACCAGATGCGGGTGTCGGTGCCGGAGGTGATCCGACAGGCGGAGCGGCTGTTGGGCGAGCGGGACCGCATCATCGCGCAGGCCAAGGAGGAGGCCAACCGCATCCTGCAGATGGCGCGCGAGCAGGCCTCGGAGCTGGTGGACCAGCACCATCTGGTGGCCGAGGCGCAGCAGCGGGTGGACCGCATGCTGGCCAAGGCGGAACAGGAGGCGGCCGCCATGCGGGTGGAGGCGGACAACTACGCCCTGAACACCCTCAAGACGTTGGCCAAGGAGCTGGAACGCATCCAGCGCGAGGTGAACAACGGCATCCAGGCGCTGAGCACCGGACGCCCCACCGCGCACTGAGGGGCCAAGCCGCTACGGCCGATGTTTTGACATTCCCTCTGGCCTGCTCTATAATGGCCAATCCATGGACAAGCCGCGCGACGCCCTCTTCAACGTAGCTCAGCTCCTCAAGGAGCCCATCGGCGCTACTCGGGCCTACGACATCCTGGCGCCGATACAACACCTGCTGCCGGAGCTGATCGCCGCCGAGCCCTTGATCGGCCATGTGCAGCTGATGCGCACCGACCGGGGCATCCTGGTCCAGGGCGAGCTGGCGGGCCACGTCGTGGTGCCGTGCAGCCGCTGCCTGGCCGACGTTCGGGTGCCGGTGATCCTCCACATCGAGGAGCAGTTCCAGCCCACGGTGGACGTGGTGCGCGGCGTGTTCCTGGAGGTTGACGAAGAGGACGAGGCTCTGCTGATTGACGAGCACCACATCCTGGACCTGCACGAGGTGCTGCGCCAGGAGGTGCTGTTGGAGATCCCCATGCAGCCGCTCTGCCGGCCCGACTGCGCCGGCCTCTGCCCCTCCTGCGGCGAGGACCTGAACCTGGGCGCCTGCCAGTGCGCCACGGCCGAGGTGGACCCCCGCTGGGCCGACCTGGGCGCGCTGCTGGCCGACGTAGACGTTTGAACCGACGCTGACCGGCCGCCGAGGCCGTGAGATAGGCGAAGCGAAAAAAAAGAGACAAGGAGACCGCGACACATGCCACCGCTGCCAAAGCGCAAGCTTTCCAAGGGCCGCCGTGACCGCCGCCGCGCCCACGACGCCCTCAAGCCCGTCCACCTGGTGGAGTGCCCCCAGTGCCACAAGCCGCACCTGCCCCACCGCGCCTGTCCGGAGTGCGGCACCTACCGCGGGCGCACCGTGATCGCCATGGACGAAGCGAAGAAGTAAGCCGTTTGCCCGCGGGCAGCTCCGCAGTGTCCTGGACAGTGCGGGGGATCTGGCGGCTCGGTGCGCCATGTCCCCCGTATTTTCTGCCCGCTGCCCGCCGGCTCGGCCGCTCGGTGACCCGCTTCACCCTATGAGCGCCATCGCCCTGCTCTTCCCCGGCCAGGGGTCCCAAACCGTCGGCATGGCCCAGGAGCTGGCCGCCCGCTACCGCAGCGCGGCGGACACCCTGGCCGAGGCCGACGCGCTGCTGGGCTTCTCCCTGTCCTCCCTGTGCTTTTACGGTCCGGCCGACGAGCTGACCGACACCATCAACGCCCAGCCTGCGCTGCTGGCCGCCAGCGTGGCAGCCTGGCGCGCCGTGCAGGAGGCCATCCCCCACTTCCCGACGCCGGCGGCCGTGGCCGGCCACAGCATGGGCGAGTACTCGGCCCTGGTGGCCGCCGGCGCGCTCACCTTCGCCGACGGCCTGCGCCTGGTGCGGGAGCGCGGCCGCTTGATGAAGGAAGCGGACGGCCGCAGCCCCGGCGGCATGGCAGCGGTGTTGGGGCTGGACGCGGACCAGATGGCGGCCATCTGCCAAGAGGCCGCCGCAGCCACGGGCGGCATTGTGCAGGTGGCCAACGACAACTGCCCCGGCCAGGTGGTGATCTCCGGCGACGAGGCCGCCCTGGAGCGGGCCATGGCCGCGGCCGGCGCCGCCGGCGCGCGCAAGGTGGTGCGCCTGGCCGTGAGCATCGCCGCCCACTCGCCCCTGATGGCGCCCGCGGCCGACGAGCTGCGGCGGGCCATCGAGGCCACCCCTATCCGCCCGCCCGCCGTGCCTGTGATCGGCAACGTCACCGCCCGCCCCCTCACCGACGTGGCGGCCATCCGCGAGGAGCTGGTGGCGCAGCTGACCGCGCCCGTGCGTTGGACCGAGTCCATGCGCTACCTGGTGGAGCAGGGGATCACCACCACGGTGGAGCTGGGCCCCGGCGACGTGCTGACGGGGCTGATGAAGCGCATCGAGAAAGCCACCCGGCGCTTCACCGTGGCCGACCCGGCCGGCATCGAGACCTTGCGAGAGGCAATTGCGGCATGAACCGACTGGCAGGCAAAGTAGCCATCGTCACTGGCGCCAGCCGCGGCATCGGCCGCGGCATTGCCGTGCGCCTGGCCCAGGAGGGCGCGCGCGTGGTGGTGAACCACCGCAACAGCCCCGAGGGCGCGGAGGAGACCGCCGCGCTGGTGCGCGCCGCCGGCGGCGAGGCGTTGGTGATCCAGGCCGACGTGGCCGACTACGCCGAGGCCCAGCGCCTGGTGAAGGAGACCCTGGACGCCTGGGGCCGGGTGGACATCCTGGTGAACAACGCCGGCACCACCCGCGACACCCTGCTCATGATGATGTCGGAGGAGCAGTGGGACGCCGTGATCAACACCAACCTGAAGAGCGTCTTCAACTGCTGCAAGGCGGTGGCGCGGCCCATGGTGCGCAACCGCTACGGCCGCATCGTCAACATCAGCAGCGTCTCCGGCCTGGCCGGCCAGGCGGGCCAGACCAACTACTCCGCCAGCAAGGCCGGGGTGATCGGTTTCACCAAGGCCTTGGCCAAGGAGCTGGGCAGTCGCAACATCACGGTCAACGTGGTGGCGCCCGGCTTCGTGCCCACGGCCCTCACCGAGGAGATCTTGACCGAGGAGAACCGGCGCAAGGCCATCGAGGCCACGCCGCTGGGCCGGCTGGGCACGGCCGAGGATGTGGCCGCAGCGGTCGCCTTCTTGGCCTCCGACGACGCCAGCTTCATCACCGGCCAGGTGCTGAGCGTGGACGGTGGGCTGGTGATGCAGTAGGCCGACGCCGCGGCGGCCAAGCCGCCACCAGGAGGGGCTGTCCATGGAGCAAACGGCTTCCACCGCTCAGCGAGTTCCCCAGGGCACGGTGACCATCGCGCCGGCGGTGCTGACCACCATCGTGCGGCTGACCGCGCTGGCGGAGCCGGGGGTGCTGCGCCTTTCGTCCCGGGCGCCCACTGCCATCGGCCGAGTGCTCGGCCGTGCGGCCATGGCCGAGGGCCTGCGCGTCGAGGTGCACGACGATCAGACGGTGACGGTGGAGCTCCACGTGGCGGCCGACCCCAACGTCAACCTCAAGGCCCTGGGCGAGTCGCTGCAGACGCGGGTGGCGCGCGCGGTGGAGCACATGGTCGGCATGGATGTGCGAGCCGTCAACGTCTTCATTGACGAGATCGAGTTCGGTGGGACGGCCAGGTAAACAGCGAGGGTGTTGCTATGAAACTGCGTCGCCGGGCTCGCATGGCTGTGTTGCAGGCGCTCTACGAGGCAGACATCGCCCACCACCCGGCCGGCGAGGCGCTGGGCCGTCGGCTGGAGGAGCAGTCGCTGCCGGAGCCGGTGCAGCAGTTTGCCCGCCGGCTGCTCAGCGGCGTCCTGCGCTACCGGGGCCAGCTCAACACGCTGATCGCCCGCTACGCTCCGGAGTGGCCCCTGGACCAAATCGCCGTCATTGACCGCAACCTGCTGCGCATGGCCCTGTACGAGCTGAGCGATCCGGCCATGGGCACGCCGGTCAAGGTGGCGGTCAACGAGGCGGTGGAGCTGGCCAAGCTGTTCGGCAGCGACAGCAGCCCCCGCTTCGTCAACGGCGTGCTGGGCTCGGTGGTGGCCGCCAACGACTTGGTGGACCTGGAAAAGGCGGACCTCTGGCCGGAGGACGACCTGGTCCTGACGCCCCCCTCTAGCGCCGGCTCCAAGGAGCGGGCCGGAGTCTCGCCATGAACGTCCTGGGCATCGGCACGGGCGAGCTGTTGTTGATCCTCCTCATCGCGCTGCTGGTGATGGGACCGGAGCGGCTGCCGGAGCTGGTTCGGCTGTGGGCGCGGTTCGTGCGCAACACCAGCCGCTTCATCCAGGCCTGGCAGAACTTCAACGCCCAGCTCAACGCCGAGATCAGCCGAGAGATCAACCAGCAGGTCACCCCCACGCCCAAACGCGCCTCCCGCGTGGCTGCCGCCGCCCACGCGGCCGAGGAGGAAGAGCGCACCATTGCGCCGCCGGCGCTCCAGATCCCGCAGATCCCACCGGTGCCCCAGCTCTCCGTGGAGGGCGCAGTGGACTTGCAGCCGGAGCTCGTCGCCGAGCACGCACCTCCTCCCTCCCCAGGGGTCGCTCGGGCCGAGCCGGCGGCCGCAGACCCCCTCTCCGCGCCTCGCCCTGGGTAGGGCGACCGCCGCAGCCGCCCATGGCCGAGCCCAACGACTTCGACAGCCCCTTGCGCGCGTTTCTGGAGGGGATCCGGCCGCACTTGGAGGAGCTGCGGCGCCGGCTGCTGGTGGCGGTGCTGGCCCTGTTCGTGGCTACCATGCTCGCGTTCACCGTCACCGGCCAGGTGATCGAGTTCTTGGCGCAGCCCGTAGGGGGCCGCGAGGGGTTGCAGGCCATCGAGATGACCGAGAACCTGGGCGTGTACATGCGCACGGCGCTGACCCTGGGCGCGGTGCTGGCCATGCCCGTCATCGTCTACGAGATCGTGGCCTTTGTGGCGCCGGGCCTCAACCCGGGCGAGAAGCGCCTGCTGTTTACGGCGCTGCCCTTCATCGTGCTCTCCTTCCTGGCGGGGGTCGCCTTTGCCTACTTTGTCATGCTGCCGGTGGCCATCCCCTTTCTGCTGGGCTTCGGCGACATCCCCACCACACCCCGCCCCAGGGACTACATGAGCTTCATCCTGCGGGTGATGTTCTGGATCGGCGTAGCCTTCGAGACGCCGTTGGTCATCGCCCTGCTGGCGCGGCTGGGCATCGTCACGCCCGAGCGGCTACAGCGCAGCTGGCGCGTCGCCGTGGTGGTCATCGCCGTGCTGGCAGCCATGATCACCCCCACCATTGACCCCGTCAACATGTTGATCGTGATGGGGCCGCTGCTGCTGCTCTACCTGCTCAGCATCCTCCTGGCCCGTTGGACCTACCGCCAACGCCAGACCCCTGCCTCGACCTGACCCTGGCTGACCGTTTTGCCGGCCTTTTGGCCAGGGACATGCCGCACCCGTTTCCGTTGGGTTTAACCGCCGCAGTGCAAGGTTGGCGCTGCAAGATCGAACGAAGGAGTTCAGTGTCATGACATCCCACAGGCAACGCGTCATCATCATGGGGGCCGCCGGTCGCGACTTCCACAATTTCAACACCGTCTTCCGCGACAATCCCCTGTACGAGGTGGTAGCCTTCACGGCCACCCAGATCCCCGACATCGAGGGCCGCACCTACCCGCCGGAGCTGGCGGGCTCCTTGTACCCCAAGGGGATCCCCATCTACCCGGAGGAGGAGCTGGACCGGCTGATCGCCCGGCACGACGTGGACCAGGTGGTGTTCGCCTACAGCGACGTGAGCCACGAGTACGTGATGCACAAGGCGTCGCAGGCCTTGGCCGCGGGCGCGGACTTCCGCCTGATCGGCGGCAAGCACACCATGCTGCGCTCCAGCAAGCCGGTGGTGGCAGTGTGCGCGGTGCGCACCGGATGCGGCAAGAGCCAGACCACCCGCCGCGTGTGCGAGGTGCTGCGGGGCATGGGCAAGCGGGTGGTGGCGGTGCGGCACCCGATGCCCTACGGCGACCTGGCCAGCCAGGCGGTGCAGCGCTTCGCCTCCTTCGAGGACCTGGACCGCTACCACTGCACCATCGAGGAGCGGGAGGAGTACGAGCCGCACCTGGCGCGCGGGGTGGTGGTGTACGCCGGCATTGACTACCGGGAGATCCTGCGCCGGGCCGAGGCGGAGGCGGACGTGGTGGTGTGGGACGGCGGCAACAACGACCTGCCCTTCTTCAGGCCCGACCTGCACATCGTGGTGGTGGACCCCCATCGCCCCACCCACGGCGTGACCTACCACCCCGGCGAGGCCAACCTGCGCCTGGCCGACGTGGTGGTGATCAACAAGGTGGATACGGCCGACCTCCAGAACATCGCCACCGCGCGCGACCTGGTCTACGCCACCAACCCGCGCGCCATCGTGGTGGAGGCGGCCAGCCCCATCTTCGTGGACGACCCCATGGCCATCCGCGGCAAGGACGTGTTGGTGATCGAGGACGGGCCGACGCTGACCCACGGCGAGATGAGCTACGGCGCGGGGATCGTGGCGGCGCGGCGCTTCGGCGCGGCCCACATCGTGGACCCCCGGCCGTGGGCGGTGCGCTCCATCGCCGAGACCTTCCAGAAGTACCCGGCCACCGGGCCCCTGCTGCCGGCCATGGGCTATGGCCAGCGCCAGATCGAGGACCTGAGCGAGACCATCAACAACGTGCCCTGCGACCTGGTGTTGGTGGCCACGCCCATTGACCTGGCGCGGGTGGCCACCATCCACCGGCCTACCCAACGGGTGCGCTACGAGCTGCAGGAGATCGGCCGTCCCACCCTGGCGGACATCCTGGCGGAGCGGTTTGGGTGAGGGGGAGCCAGGCGCACCCCTCTGTTCGTTCTCATTCCCCGTCCCCAGCTCCTGCCGGTGCGCCAGCTGCGGCTCGGGAGACGCGGTCCCCGGCCACAGCCCGGCGGGGAGGCAGGTTACTGACGCGCGGCGGGCGTTGCGCGAACCTGAACCCGTGCGCACCTGCATCGTCTGGTTCCGCCGCGACCTGCGCGTCCACGACCACGCGGCGCTCTGGCACGCCTGCCGAGACGCGGCCCAGGTCATCCCGCTGTTCATCCTCGACCCCGCCCAGTTCAAGCACCGCGAGGTGGGCAGCCTGCGTGTCCAGTTCCTGTTGGAGTGCCTGGCCGACCTGGACGCCAGCCTGCGCCGCCGGGGCTCCCGGTTGACCCTGCTGCTGGGCCACGCCGAGGAGGCGCTGCCCCGCTTCGTGCGCTGGGTCGGTGCAGAGGCGGTCTACGCGTCGGCCGACATCGAGCGCTGGAGCGGCCAGGTGCGGGACCGCAGGCTGGCGGAGACGGCCAGGGCCGAGGGGTGGCAGCTGCGCTGGTTCCTCAACTACTACCTGCAGACCGAGGGGGAGTACGATCGCGAGGCGTGGCACGCGGCCTGGACCGCGCACAGCAAGGAGCCCCTGTACCCTGCGCCCGACCGCGTCCCCACGCCGCGCCTGGCGCTGTCGGCCGAGATCCCCCACTTCGAGCGCGTGCCCACCCTGGCCGACCTGGGGCTGCCGCCGGCGCGCACCGCCCTGCCCGGCGGCGAGACCGCGGCGCGGCGGCGGCTGGAGGACTTCCTCAGCCGGCGGGTGGAGGGCTACCGCCGCGCGCTGCCCAACCCCTCCCAGGCCGAGGCCGACGGCACCAGCCGGCTGTCGCCCTACCTCAAGTTCGGCTGCCTTAGCCAGCGAACGGCCATCCAGGCCGCGCGGCGGCGCTGGCTGACGGCCAGCCCGGCCGGCCGCAAGAGCCTGGAGGCGTGGGCCAGCCGGCTGCGTTGGCGCGACCACTTCATCCAGAAGTTCGCCCTGTACCCGCAAGCGGAGTTCGTCAACCTCTACGCGGCCTTCGACGCCGTGCGTCGGCCGGAGGACGCCGACCCAGCGCTGTTGGAGGCCTGGCGCCGCGGGGAGACCGGCTATCCGCTAGTGGACGCGTCCATGCGAGCGCTGCGAGAGACGGGGCTGCTGAACTTCCGCATGCGCGCGATGCTGGCCACCTTCCTCACCATCAACCTCTTCCAGGCCTGGCAGCACGGCGCGGAGTGGTTCATGCGCCACCTGCTGGACGGCGACGCGTGCGTGGACCACTGGCAGTGGCAGATGCAGGCGGCCATCACCCATCCCAAGAGCGGCTTCATCCGCTGCTACAACCCCACCAAGCAGTGCTTCGACAACGACCCGCAGGCGACCTTCATCCATCGCTACGTGCCGGAGCTGCGTCCTCTGCCGCCGCCGCTAGTGTTTCAGCCATGGACGTTGACCGCGCTGGAGCAGCAGATGTACGGCGTGCGCATCGGCGTGGACTACCCGGCGCCAGTGGTGGACGCAGAGGCGACGCGGCGCCAGGGCATCGCTGTGCTGCAGGCCATCCGCGATCAACTGGCCGCGGCCGACAGCCTAGAGCCGTTCGTCAACCAGATGGAGGGGGTGACACCGTGCGTGCGGGTGCGGGCGAGGTCGGCCGTGGCGCCGGAAGAGGAGATGGCCGACGAACCGACCGACGAGGAAGAGCCGGCGACGTAGGGCGCGGCTGCCGCCCGTCACGAGCTGGGCAGCCCGGCCCAAGCCGGACGCGATCGGGCCGGCGATCGCAGCGACCGCCGGCCCGACCAAGCCGCAGCGGGTTCATCAACGCGCCTTCACCCCGGAGCCATCGCTTCGCCTCAATCCTTGGCCTTTCCGCTGCGGCGCTCCACGCCTAGCGTCCTGCACACTCGGCGCCGCTGAGGGCGAGGGTTGACAGGCCGCCTGCCGCTTTCGGCGGACGGCGGCAGAGGTTGCGCCTCAAGCCTGGCTGGGGGCCTCCAGCGTCGCCATCTGGCCCTGGCGGCGGAACAAGAGCCAATAGGCGATGGCTGCCGCAGCCACCAGGGAGATGAGGGAGTAGGGCCCGTGGAGCTCTGGGGTCACGAACAGCGCCGAGGCCGGCAGGACGCCTCCCTCGTAGCCGAAGAAGACGGCGGTGTACACGTTGTTCATGGCATGGATGCCCAGGGCGTAGTCCAAGGTGCCGCTGCGCAGGGTGACGAGGGTGAAGAAGACACCGAACACAAACCACGCCAGCGTCGCGAACACCGGCTCCTGGGCGGCCTCGGGGTTCACCAGGTGGGGGAGGGTGAAAAGGATGCCGTTGACCACCGCCAAGATACCCCAACGCTGGGTGAGCCGCCCCTTGGCCTGCAGCAGGTAGCCGCGGAAGAAGAACTCCTCGGCGCTGGTCTGCACAGGCAACATCGTGATGGCGATCAGCAGAAACGGCCACGAGCTGAGGAAGTTGCGGTTCAGCGCGTAGCTGCCGAACAGCGCTGCTTCCCCCAGCGAAGCCGCGGTCATTAGGCCGGCCCAAACCGCCATGCCCGTGCCGACGCGGCGCAGGTTCAGGCGGCCGCTGGGGCCGATCAGCGAGCCAAAGCGGCGACGATGGATCCAGACGGTCGCCAGCCAGGTGCCCAGGAGCAGGGGGACGAAGCCCAAGAGCGACAGCGCAAAGCCCATGGGCGTCCGCAGCGCCTCTTGCCCCTGCTGGCTCAGCACGGGTGCGAGCAAGGCTGCGTTGCCCAGCGCCCACACGATCACGATCAGCAGGACGCCCACCAGGTAGCGCCACCAGGCGTTCTTGCCCTGGTCGGCCAAGGACAGATACACGTTGTTCGACATACCATCCTCCGTTCCGTAAAGGTATTTCTCCACTCGGCTTCCGCCGTTGATGCCTCAGGTCTCAGACGATGGGGGTTCCGACGCGCCGAGCACCAGGGGCGCGCGCAGGGGGTGGGTGATCAGCCACATGCGCCGCTGGATGCGGCCCGGCGCAGGGGGGTTCTCCTCCAGCCGCGCCAGCAGCTCGAAGATGGCCTCCCGCACCTGAAGGAACTCCTCCTGGGTGGCGTAGAAGACGTACTCGCGGGCGGCGACGTTGTCCAGATCGGGGTCGCCCTTGCTGAGGAGGTACTGGGCCAAGTCCTGGGCCACGAAGGTGCCGTAGAGGCTCACGTGGTCGGCGAACTTCTCCAGGCCCTCGGGCGTGTTGATCGCCTCCGGGTCAATCAAGCCCTGGGTGGAGGTGAAGATGCGCTCTTCGATGCCGTGCACCATGCGGGTGTCAGCGATCTCCACCACACCCGCCTCCAGCATGCGGTTGATGTGGCGATACAGCGAGGGCTTGGGCACGTCGGGCAGCAGCTGCGCCAACTGGTTGATCGAGAGCCGCGTGCCGTGCAGGGCCTGGTAGATGCGCATCCGCACGGGGTGGTTCACGACGTCGAAGTTGCGTAGAAGCATCAGCTGGTGTGGCCTTTCTCTGCGCTGCGGTCCGGCGTCCCCGGGCGGCGCTTGCTCTTCATCACGCGGTCCAGACCCAAGACAACTCCGACGAAGAGAAGCACCACCAGCAAGCCCTTCCAGCCGTTTGTGAACATCAGGCTCCAGCCGCCCTCGCTGTACAGGTCGTACAGCCAAATGCCGTAGACGAGGCCAAGGATTGCCATGATGAGGCTCTTCGTATTCTCAGACATGGTGCGATTCTCCTTTCCAGGGTCGGTTCGGTGGCAGCTGCGCTGTGGGACAGCATAGCAGGCTGAGCGCACAGAGTCCTGCTGGTATCCGCCGCGCTTCCGGCGCACCTTGACAGCCCTCCTGCGTTACCAGCGATGACCAACGCCAAGAGTTGCCACCAGCGACAGCATCGAAATTGATAACATTATCAACAATGATAATAAGTAGAGTTGCTTCCAATTTTTACACGACGTTAACGTCCCACTGGCCCGGTGGCGCATGGGCAACGGCCGGCGCTCTGCGCCGTGGATGACACAGCGCGTCACTACCGACACCGGTGAACGTCTTCACTTTTAGGGGGACTACAAGTTAACAGCACGGGGGCACAACCAAACGATAGCCGCGTTCACCCGACGTCGGCTGTCTGTCGCTTCCGCCCAAAAGGAGATATCACCATGACAACCCCATCTGTTCGCCGCCTGCCGTCCCGAGCTCCATCGGTGGGTTTCGCTCGCCGACTGTCGGTGGCGTTGTTGATCGCCGTCTCGCTGTGCAGCACCGTCGCCACCAGCGCAGCTCCGCTCCGGTCCGACGGCCCGAACCCGGACGCTTCGCTCGATCTGCCCACAGGCTCAGCCGACCCGGCCGAGCCCGCCGATTGGCCTCCCCCCATCGGGTACACCATCACGGGGTTGCAGATGCCCAACGGGCTGGCCATCAACCCCTACACCAACCGCCTGTACGTCACCAGCCACAACAACCGCAGCGTGTTGATGATCAACGCAGCCACTATGCAAACGTTGCGGGCGGATTTTGGAGGGATATCACCCTTCGGCATCGCCGTCAATCCGGTGACGAACAAGGTGTATGCCGCCGACTTCGTGAACGGTGACATCCGCGTCTTCGATGGGGCGACGCTGAACCTGCTGACCATCATCCCGCTCGGCAACTTCAGCGAGCCCAGCTTGCTGGCGGTGATGCCGAGCACGAACCAGATCTTCGTTGCGCTGCACAGAGCCAACACCTTCGCCGTGATAGATGGCGCCCAAGATCGTGTCGTCTATAGACATCGCGCCGACTTCGCCGGAGCCTGGGGGGTGGCCGTTGACGACAAACGTCAGCGGCTGTTCATCAGCTCGCGCGACCTAAGGATTGTGCACGTCGTTCGGCAATTCCCGCGGTGGGCAATTGTGGGAGCTGCCTGGCCTTGCGACGTGTCGCGCGATGGCTCTCCGTTCGCACTGGCATTCAACCCTGCGAACGACCGCCTCTACGTGGCCTGCGCCCACTACAACAACGTGGACACCGCCGTGATCTACCACGTCGGGGAGGACGACAGGCCGCGGGAGATCCGCCGGGTGTCGTTGCCGTCAGGCGGCGCCGACGGCGGAGGCGGCGTGGCCGTGGACACCACCACCGGCAACGCGTTCTTCAGCAACAGCCTCTCGGGCAGCGTCAGCGTGGTCGGCGGTCCCAGCAACCGGGCCATCGCCACCCTGCGCACCGGCGTGGACCCCTTCGGCATAGCCGTGGACCCGCTGCGGGGGCGGGTCTACGTGGGCGACCGGGCCGGCAACCGCATCTTTGTGTTTGGGGATCAGCTCGATGCCACTGCGGCTTGCCTAGATCAGTGGCTTGTCTGGGCGGGCGACCTGCCGACCGGTCCTAGCCCCCTGGCAGTGGCGGTGGCAGATTTGGATCGGAACGGCCAGCTCGACCTAGTGGTTGCCAACAACGGGGATGAGGAGCGCATCGGCGATGTGAGCATCCTGCTGCAACGCAACGACGGCTCCTGGCAACCCACCGTCAACTACGCTGCGGGCCTTCATCCGGTTGGCGTTGTGGTGGCAGACTTCGATCGAGATAACCAGCTCGATGTGGCCGCACTCAATCAGGGCCCCGGCGTAGGCCGACGCGGCACGGTAACACTGTTGTTTGGCCAGGGGAACGGTACGTTTGTCCGCAGAAGCGACTTCGACGCGGGCATATGGCCCACCTCTATTGCAACAGGCGACTTCAACCGCGATGGAAGGGCAGATCTCGTCATAGGAAACAGTAGGTATCCCTGGGATGAGAGTTACATGAATGTTCTGTTGGGCGTGGGCGATGGTACTTTTCGCCAGCCCATGACCTATCCTGTTGGCACGTATCCCACCTCGGTGGCCGTTGGGGACTTCAACCGCGATCTCCACCCTGACATTGTCGCCTCGATTTGCTACCGAAACAGTGTAAATGTTCTACTGGCCAACGGTGCAGGGGGATTTCAACCGGCTGTGAGCTACCCTGTAGGGGGGCTTCCTGACAGCTACCCCATTGGCGTTGCGCTCGGAGACTTAAATAGCGATGGCAAGCTCGACCTTGCCGTGGCAAACCTCTTCATGGCGCAACTCAGTGTGCTTTTGGGCAACGGCGACGGCACATTTCAAGAGCGCAGGAATTACCTCGCTACCAGCGGTACGCCGTCGGGCATTGCGCTTGCCGACTTCAACCGAGACGCCACACTGGATGTTGCGATCACCGAATCAGGTTATCCCGCTGGACAAGGAAGCTTGGAGATATCGCTTGGTACAAGAGATGGCGCTTTCCCGCTGCACGATTGGTACTATCAGCCAGGTGACAACCCGATGGGCGTCGCTGCTGCCGACATCAACCGCGATGGGTTGCCCGATGTGGTGACGGCCAACCACGGCGCGGACACTGTGAGCGTTATGCTGAACCGCTGCATGTCAGGGGTCTTTATACCGCTGGTCAATCGGTAGGCCATTGGCCGTAGACCGACCAGGCCGGGTGGCGTCTCGAGACGTCGCCCGGCCTCGTTTGGACGAAGCAGCTCCCGAGGGCCTGCCTCAAGCCACCGGCGCCTGCTTCGGCCGGTACCACAGCGTCGTCCGGCTCGTAGCGCCAGACGACGAGGACGAGGGCCAGGATGGCTGCGGCCGTAACCGTCGCCGAGACCACCGGGTCGCCGCCCGCCACGGCCGGGCTGCGCAGGCCGCGCCATCGAGCCGGGCAGCTGCCCTCGGCGCCTACAGCTCCGGTTCGACCCGCGCTCTTGTCTGGGAGAGGGCGCGATCAGCCCCATCGGGAGAGGAAGAGGTTGCTGCCTGGGCCACCGTTTGGTGGCCCAGGCAGCGTTGCAGCTCGTTGCAGTTAGCGCATGATCAACGGCAGGTAGCGCGGCCGAGCCCGCTGCGGCACCCGTCCCATCAGCGCATGGGGTGATAGGTGACAGATGTCCACGCTGAGGGTGTTCATGGCGGGCTGGCGCACGTAGGCCGAGATGGGCGTGCAGGTGGTGGCTGCGTCCGCCCATGCCGTCCCGTTCCAGTACAGCAGCGTCAACGTGTTCTCGTCCAGCCCGGCGATGGCAGCGTCGGTGTACTGCACCGTCACGCGCACCGGCTGCTGGAAGGTGAAGGTTCGCTGCTGCTGTCCGCTGACGAAGGCGGTGAGGAGGAACGCCACCCCTCCAAAGCCCATGCCGTCCGAGGCAGCGTTGGCCGGCGCCGGGAGCGGCATCAGCGCCAGCGTGACCTCGGCGGCTACGGCGCCCGGAGGAACTGCCACGTTCACGTTGGCGGCGTTGAGCGCGCCCCCGCCCGTCGGCGTGACGACAGCCTCGGTGCTCGCTCCGGCGCAGGGGGAGAGCTCCGAGGTGCTGCGACTGGGGTCGGAGGCTGTGGCGGCGAAGTTCATCGGGCCGGCGAGCGACGTCCCGGGGGCGAAGGTGAAGCTGGCGTAGCCGCTGGCGTCGGTCGTGGCCGTCGTGCTGCCCAGCGGCGTCTCCCCCTCGCCAAAGCCGGACGGGTCGCACTGGCTGTTGGCATAGAAGTCGAGGCGGACGGTCGTGTTGGGTGTGCTCTCCAGGGCGCCCTTGAGGGTAGCCGTCCCTCCGACGAGCTGCACTGACGTCAGCAAGGGGAAATTCTGCAGCAGGTTAGGACCTGTATCTGGGTCCAGGGGATCGTTGAGGGTCACGCCGTTCGGGTCCAGGTCAATGCCCAGGCCGTTGTTGCCGAAGATGCGGTTCTGCCAGATGGCATTGCGCGCCCCTCCGCCGCGCACGTAGACGCCGTCGCCGCCGTTGCGGGCAATGAAGTTGCCGTGCACACGCGACGCCGCGCCGACCCTGTTGCCGAAGGCACCGCCGCTGATGTAGACACCATGGCCGCTGTTCGGCATGGCCGTTGTTCCATCCGGCAGGACGCCGATGTAGTTGCCGGCCACGACGTTGTTGCCTGTCGCTGCGCCGTTGATCTCCACGCCGTCGTTGCCGTTGCCGACGATGAGGTTGGCGTCGTTGTCGCCGTCTACCATACCGCCGATGGTGTTCGACGCCGCGCCGCCGTCAATGCGCACGCCGTCGCCGGCGTTCGGTAGCGCGGCCGTGTTGGTCCGGTTGGCGCCGATCTGATTGCCGGCAACCGTGTTGTTCTGCGCGCCTGCGCCGGTAATGTGCACGCCGTGGCCGGCGTTGCCGCTGATGAGATTGCCGTGTCCGGCCGTGGCGCCGCCGATGGTGTTGCTAGGCGCAGCGTCAATAGTCACGCCGTTGCCGCCATTGGGACGCGGCGCTGCGCCGTCGGGAGCGACGCCGACGAGGTTGCTGCGCACCGCGTTGCCCGCCGCCGCTGAGCCATGGATCATCACGCCGCTGCCGCCGTTGCCGCCGATGACGTTGCTGACGATGGTGTTGTTGGGCGCCTGCTCCAGCCAGATGCCATGACGCGCGTTGGGTTGCGCCGCGGCGTTGCGGTCCAGGCCGATCGTGTTCTCAGAGATGGTATTGCCGGTGGCTCCCGACCCGTTGATCAGGATGCCGTCACCCTCCGTCAGGGCCGCGGCGAGGGCAGTTGACCGTCCCGTGTTGGCGATGATATTGCGGCTGACTGTGTTGTTGGCGGCGTCGTCAATGATAACGCCGAATTGTGAGTTGGGCGCTGCCTCGTCGCCCGCAGTCAGGCCGATGTAGTTGCCGAGAACTTGGTTGCCGGTTGCCGTCGCCCCTGTGGCCATGACGCCGTAGCGATTGCCGCCGATGACGTTGCAGGCGTTAGCGCAGCCAGATACGATGGGAAGTTCGCCGATTACGTTGTTGGGCGAGCCGTCAACGTAGACGCCGGCCAGGCGATTACCGCCTAGCCGGCCGCCCAGCGACACGCCGATCCAGTTACCCAGAATCTCCGTGTTGGCGGCATAGCTGGCAAGATAGATGCCGCTGCCGTTGGCAACAGAGCCGTTGTTGACAATCACGTTCCCCTCCGCGGGCGTGAAGCCGCCGATGCGATTGCTTTGGCTGCGGACGAGAATGCCGTGGCCTCCGTTGCCGCCCACGGTGCCGTCCGGCTCGACGCCAATCCAGTTGCCGGCGATCAAGTTGCCTCCGTTCGCTATCAGCTCGATGCCGTGATTGGGGAAGTTGACGATGCTCAGCCCGCGCACCTGGCTCTCGCCGCCCAACAGGACGAGCCCACTGGTTCCGGTGCCGGTTACCCTTCCGTCAACGACCACAACCCGGCTGCCACGCTGCGTGGTTCCATCAATCACCGCCGGCTTTGTGATGGGCGGCAGAGCGCTTGAGAGAGAGATGCGTGGGGGGGCGCCCGTCGTTGGAATGTTGAAAAAGATGGTGCTGACGTCGGCTTCGCGGTTGGCCTCTCGAATCGCTGCGCGCAGGGTGCATTCGGGACGACCGTCGGCCACGGTGCGGCCCGTGGCGCAGACGCCGTCCAACCGCGCGTCGTCGCGATCCTCCGCCGAGTTGACGATCAACTCGGCATAGCATGCCGAGAACTCCGACGTGTTGCCGGTGTTGAGGTCGGTGGCTGTGGCGGTGACGATGCGCCTGCCTGGCGCCGTCGCCAGCGCCTGCTGGAAGGTGGCGACACCGTTGTGGTCGGTGGTTACTTCGAAGCTGCCAAGGAAATCCTTGCCCTGGCCGAAGCCGAGCGCGGTACAGCTCGGCGAGCCGAAGAACTCCAGGCGGAAGCCGGTGATGGCGGTGCTGGTCAGGACGCCTGTCACGGTAAGTCCCTCAAGCCGCCTGATCACCGGATAGTTTTGCAGGTTGTTGGGCCCCAAGTCGGCGTCAGTCCTGTCGTTGACTGTGGAACCGTCGTCGCCGAGGTCAATGCCCGGTCCGCTGGCGGGCGAACCGTTGTTGAAGATTGAGTTGCCTAAGATGCGATTGCCGACTGCAAACAGGTCAACGATCGCCACGCCATCGTAGGTGCTATTGGGATCAGGATAGGCGCCGTTGTAGGCAATGATATTACCCTGCCCGGCCTCCGTCCCGCCGATCCAGTTGTCGGCGCTGCGGTTGATGAAGATGCCGTGGCGGCCGTTGCCCGCCTGCGTCACGCCGTCGGGAAGCACGCCGACGTGGTTGCCCTGTATCATGTGTTGGTTGACCGGCCTTATCCCGCCCACGCTCACGCCGAGGATCTCGATGCCATGGCCGCGGTTGCCGCTGATCACGTTCCCAGCGACAGTGGTGGTCAAGCCCTGGATGAAGACACCGTTGTTCAAGTTGCCCGGCGCTGACAACCCATTTGCCGCCACGCCGATGAAGTTGCCGACGATCTTGTTGAGCCCCGGCGAGACCGCTTGCGTGATGTGGATGCCGGTGCGATTGCCCAGGATCACGTTGCAACTGCCGGTGCAAGTGGTCGGCACGGCGTTGACGCCGGTGCCTGGGCTGGACAGGGCGTTAGCACCGGCTCCGATGACGTTCTGGTTGGCGAACTCAACGTAGACTCCGGCGCCCTCGTTGCCGAGGGGGGTTGCGCCGTTGATGGCCGTCCCGATCAAGTTGCCGCGCACGACGTTGCCGGTGGCGCCCGCCTTGAAGTAGACGCCGTGGGTGCCCCCCCTCGTGCCTGTCTTGCCATTGCCGGAAATCAAGTTGCCGATGATCTGGTTGCCCTCGCCGTTGGTGGCGACGCCGTTGCCGTCGTTGGGGATGGCGGCGCTGCCCGCCAGGTTGACGCCGATGAAGTTGCCGCGCACGACGTTGTTGGCGCCCGGAGATCCGCCGCTCTTCACAATGTCAATGCCGCTGGCGCCGTTGCCGGCAATCAGGTTGCAGTCGCCGCTGCAGGATCCATTCACCGTGAGGCCGCTCGCGCTGCCGATCAGATTGTTGGCGCCATAAACGAGAACGCCGTTGGCGGAGTTGCCGAGATCGCTGGTGCCATCGGTGCCGATCTTGTTGCCCTTGATGGTGTTGTTGTTGCTCACGACCTCGATGCCGGTGGTGTTGAGCACGATCACGTTGTTAGCTATCGTGTTGTTGGGCGAGCTTCGGCCAATATAGACGCCGATCCGGTTTTCCTGGAGGGTGTTATTCTCCACTGTGGTGCCGCCGACGTTGTCGGCCACGAGCACACCCCAGCCGCTAAATTTGACGACGGTGAGGTTCTCGATAGTGGAACCGCCGCTATTCTCAAAGAGGGCGAGGCCATGATGGGTGCCCGCGGGCAGCGAGCTGCCATCCAGCGTTATCCCGTCGCCCTCGATAGCTACAGGATGCAAAATAGCGGGAAGGGTTTGAGACAGCGGCTTGATCTGGCCTGCGACGCTGAAGTTGATGACATCGGCGGCCGGCGTGTGGTTGGCCGTTAGAATGGCCGCGCGCAGCGTACAAATCCCGCTGTAGGACGCTGGCGGGTCGCGTCTGCCGGTGATATCGCAGATGCCATCGCCCGCGTCCGGATCGCCCTGATCCCCGAGCGAGTTGACCAAGATGGTGGCCTGCCCCTGTGCCGGCGTGTCGGGCATCGCCTGCAAAGGCGTCGGCAGCGCCGGCACCAACAGGGCAAACAGAAGTAGCCGGGTGAGTATGCGCTGTAGGTTCATGGTGCCTCCTTGGTGATACCGTAATACTGCTCAAGCGCGGAACGAGTAGAGACGGAAGAACAACAAGAAGGAAAAAAACCATGGACTTGCACGCCCTCGCGTGGACAGGAATACGCTGAGGAACGAAAAGGCGTGAGTGCCGGTCGGCTGACCAAGCCCTCTCGCCTTTCCTAGGGAGGAGGGGCAACGCAAGGCCAGATCAGCGGGTGAGGCAAATCTACCTTAGTTGTACC
>JANWYQ010000022.1 GCA_025055015.1 Caldilineales bacterium | reverse complement strand
CACTTCGTCTGCCATGGCACGTCTCCAAGCACAGGGATGGCTACCATCATACACCCAAGCGGAGACCGTGCGAAATTAGAGCTTACGCCTGACGAGGCGTGCGGAATATGGGGTAAACCGTCACACGCGTGGCTCCGCGCGCGGAACCGGACGCGCGGCGTTCGCACCCCCGCGGTGTAACGAGGAGTTCGCACCCCCAGGTGCGAACTCTACCCCACGGGCGCGCAATCGGCGCCTGGGGGCGCCTTGCTCCGCGGGGGGGAAGAGGATGCGCGGCGTTCGTACCTCCGCGGTGTAACGAGGAGTTCGCACCCCCAGGTGCGAACTCTACCCCAAGGGCGGGCAATCGGCGCCCGGGGGCGCCTGGCTCCGCAGGGGGAGGGGAGAGGCGTTTTTTGGGCCGATGGGGTATAATGGGGCTCGTGCCCTCACGCTCAAGCGCCGAATCAAGACCCCCGGCTCGGAACCCCGGCCAGGGCGTCCTCAGCACACAGGCGTGCTCGTCACCGACGCCCCGTTTCAAAACAAACAGGCCCGGCGCTGACCGGGCCTGCAGGCGGAGAGGGTGGGATTTGAACCCACGAGGGCGTTTAACCCTACGCGTTTTCGAGACGCGCGCACTCGACCAGACTATGCGACCTCTCCTCGCCGGGGCATTATAGCATAGCGTCCCCGGCGGCGCAAAGGAAGGAGCGGTCGTTTGTTCTGTCCCCTCGGCAGCGCCGGCAGCGACAGCCGGCGCCTATTCGACACCCAGAAAGGACCCCCAACGCCCCATGACGACGGAGATGCAGGAGATCGAACAGCTGCGCGCCATGCGCGCCAAGGCCATGGCGGCCGGCGGCCCGGAGCGCATCGAGGCGCAGCACGCCAAGGGCAAGCTCACGGCGCGCGAGCGCCTGGCGGCCCTCCTGGACGCCGGCACCTTTCAGGAGATCGGCGCATTGGCCACCCACAACGTCACCGACTTCGACATGGCCGACAAGAAGTATCCTGGAGACGGCGTGGTGGCTGGCTTCGGCAAGATTCACGGCCGCAAGGTGGCGGTCTACGCCCAGGACTTCACCGTGCTGGGCGGCTCCTTCTCCGAGGTGCAGTCCAGCAAGATCTGTCGGGTGATGGACGTAGCCGTGGAGAGCGGCATCCCCATCATCGGCCTGATTGACAGCGGCGGCGCGCGCATCCAGGAAGGGGTGCGCAGCCTAGCCGCCTACGGCCAGCTCTTCACCCGCAACGTCATGGCCTCGGGCGTAGTGCCGCAGATCTCGGTGATCCTAGGGCCCAGCGCCGGCGGGGCCGTCTACTCCCCCGCCCTCACCGACTTCGTGATCATGGTGCGCCGCATCAGCTACATGTTCATCACCGGCCCCGACGTGATCAAGACCGTCACCGGGGAGGAGGTCAGCTTTCGCGATCTAGGCGGCGCGCTGGTGCACAACGCCAAGAGCGGGGTAGCCCACCTGATGGCCGACAGCGAACATCAGGCCTTCCAGCAGGTCAAGCAGCTCCTAAGCTACCTGCCCCCCAACAACGCCGAGGACCCGCGCCGCGTCGAGCCCTACGACGATCCCATGCGCATGGACGAGGCTTTGAACACCATCGTGCCCCTGGACGACACGCAGCCCTACGACATGCACGAGGTGATCGAGCGCATCGTGGACCGGGACAGCTTCTTCGAGATCCAGCCCTACTACGCCCGCAACGCCATTACCGGCTTCGCCCGCCTCGACGGCTACCCCGTGGGCATCGTGGCCAACCAGCCCAACTACTTGGCCGGCGTGCTGGACATTGACAGCAGCGACAAGATCGCGCGCTTCGTGCGCATCTGCGACGCTTTCAACATCCCCCTGGTGACGTTGGTGGACTGTCCCGGTTACTTGCCGGGGGTCGAACAGGAGCACCACGGCATCATCCGCCATGGCGCCAAGGTGATCTATGCCTACTGCGAGGCCACGGTGCCTAAAATCTCCGTCGTGCTGCGCAAGGCCATCGGCGGCGCCTACATCGCCATGAGCAGCAAGCAGTTGCGCTCCGACCTGGCCTTCGCCTGGCCCACGGCCGAGATCGCCGTGATGGGGCCGGAGGGTGCGGTGAACATCCTCTACCGCCGGGAGCTCGCTGAGGCGGCTGACCCAGAGGCCCTCCGCCGCCAGATCGTAGAGGAGTACCGCCGCAAGTTCCACAACCCCTACGTGGCCGCCGACACGGGGCAGATTGACGAGGTGCTGGAGCCGCGCGAGACCCGGCCGCGGCTGATCGCTGCCTTGGACATCCTGCGCGGCAAGGTGACCACCCTGCCGGCCCGCAAGCACGGCTTGATGCCCGTGTAGCCCAACCGGCTGTCCATTTCGGGCCTGCGCTTGCGCCTGCGAGCCGGCCAACAAGGAGTTCGCACATGAGTGAGACCTTCGCTCAAGGGCTTGGCATCGCCCTGGTCGGCATGGGGCTGGTCTTTGCGGCCCTGGCCCTCCTGTGGGCGCTGATGACCGCGCTCGGCCGGCTGGGCCGGCCCCGCCGACGCGCGCTCCGCCCGTTCCACGAGGCGCAACGCGCCGACGCAGCCGCGAAGGAGCCCGCGGCCCTGCCCACCCCCCAGGAGATGGCTGCCATCGCCACGGCGCTGTGGCTACTGCGGCAGGAAGAGGAGGCTGAGGCCTCCTTCCGTCCTCCTCTTCCCCCAGAGCTGACGCGCTGGGTCGCCGTGGGCTACAGCCGATCGCTGCGGCCCTGGCAGCCCCCGCGTGCGCGCTGAGGGCATCGCCCCGCCGCGCCACCGCTTGCGTCGGTCAGCGCCTCTGTCCGGCGCGGACGCCGGCATTCCAGCATCCACCGAAGAGAAACGAGACCCCCTATGCGCAGCTTTCGCATCAACGTCCAGGGCACTTCCTATCTCGTGGAGATAGAGGACCCGCGGCAGACCCCTCTCCAGGTTCGTGTGAACGGCCGACCCTTCACCGTCGAGGTGGAGTGGTTGGGCGCTCGGGCCGAGGCCACGGTGTCGCCGGCCATCCTGCCCGCCGTGACCCCAACCCCGCGCGAGGCCAGCCCGAGCCCGCTGCCCCCGCAGCCGCCGCCCCCGCCGGTGAGCGAGGTGGAACAGGAGGGCATGACCACCGTGGAAGCGCCTATGCCCGGCACCATCGTCGAGGTGCGGGTAAAGCCAGGAGACGTCGTCGCCCGCGGGGACGAGCTGTGCGTGCTCGAGGCCATGAAGATGCGCAACAGCATCCGCGCCAGCCGCGCCGGTCAAGTCGCCGAGGTCCTGGTGAGCCCGGGCGCCAAGGTGGCCTACGGCGATCCCCTGGTGCGCTTTGCGCAGTAGCGCTGCCTTCCGGCCGGGCGCCCGTTGCCGGAAACCAGAGGAGAGCCCATGACCACCGATGTTCTCACCCTCCTGACCGAGGGCCTGCGCAGCCTGACCGCCGGCCACCTGCTCATGATGGCGGTGGGCGGCCTGTTGATCTATCTGGCCATCGCCAAGGGCTACGAGCCGATGTTGCTGATCCCCATCGGCGCCGGCGCCATCCTCGCCAACATCCCCCTCAGCGGCCTGCCGGAGGAGGAGGGGCTGCTGGGCCTGCTGTATGCCGTGGGCATCGCCACCGAGCTCTTCCCCCTGCTCATCTTCATCGGCATCGGCGCCATGACCGACTTCGGGCCGCTGCTGGAGAACCCCAAGATGGTGCTCATCGGCGCAGCCGGCCAGTTCGGCATCTTCGGCACCCTGCTGGTGGCCCTGGTCCTGGGTTTCGACCTGAACGAGGCGGCCTCCATCGGCATCATCGGCGCCGTGGACGGCCCGACCTCGATCTACGTGTCCAGCCAGCTGGCGCCCCACCTCTTGGCGCCCATTGCGGTGGCCGCCTACAGCTACATGAGCCTGGTGCCCATCATCCAGCCGCCCATCATGCGCGCCCTGACCACCCGCCAGGAGCGGCTGGTGCGCATGCCCTACACCTCCCGACCCGTGAGCAAGCTCACCCGCATCCTCTTCCCCATCGCCGTCACCTTGGCCGCCGGGCTGTTGGTGCCCATGGCCGCTCCCCTGATCGGCATGCTCATGTTCGGCAACCTGCTGCGGGAGTCCGGCGTGGTGGATCGCCTAGTGGACGCTGCCAGCAACGAGGTGGCCAACGTCACCACCCTCTTCCTGGGGCTGGCCATCGGCTCTACCATGGTGGCTGAGCGCTTTCTGCGGCTGGACACCCTGCTGATCCTGGTGTTGGGCATCGTGGCCTTCGCCCTGGACACGGCAGCCGGCCTGCTGTTCGGCAAGCTGCTCTACGCCGTGACCCGCGGCAGGTTCAACCCCCTCATCGGCGCGGCCGGCATCTCCGCCTTCCCCATGGCGGCGCGGGTCGTGCAGCGGGTAGGGCAGGAGGAGGACTTCGACAACTTCCTGCTGATGCACGCGATGGGCGCCAACACCGCGGGCCAGATCGCGTCCGCCCTGGCCGGCGGCATCGTGCTGGCCCTGGTGTCAGGGGTGGGCTAGGGCCAACCTGCCCGTCGGCGGTCTGGCGCAATCGCCCAGCCCGTGGTAGAATGGGGCCGCCGAGATCGCCTCCTGCGGCCCGCCGTCCGCCAATCCGAACTTGCTGAGGGACTCAGCGCTTCCTATGCCCATCACCACCTCCTCCGTCCGACTGGTTTCCATCAGCAGCCTGATCGCGCCTGTGCTCGCAGAGCCCGCCTTTGCGGCTCGGGTGGAGAGTGTCTTCGCCGATGCCGTCAACCTGCGCACGCAGGCCGGCGACTACGTGGCCCTGGTCAGCCAGCGGGTGGGCAACGGGCCCATCAACGCGGTGGTGGAGCCGCCCTTTTTGTTGGCCGTGCTCAGGCCCGGCGACCAAGTGGGCGGGGATGGCCGGAGGCTGCGCCTTGGCCACGGCTGGGAGCTGGACCTGCACGCTGCCGAGGTGTGGGACCCCCGCCCCGACTACGAGCGGCTGGCCCGCTGGCCTCAGGTCCTGCGCGCCAACCTGCGCCGCCTGCGCTCGGAGGTGCCGCTGGAGGCTCCTCCCTCCAGCCTGGCCGCGGCCCCTGCCTTCCACACCCAGGGCGCCTTCGGCAGCCGGCCTGCCATGGCCCTCATCCAGTCACATGCGTCGGAGCTCATCAGCGGCCTGCGTCGCGCCTACCGCGCCGGCAACTTGACCTGGATCCGGGTGTTCGCCCAGCGGCTGGCCGGCCTGGGGCCTGGCTTGACGCCGGCCGGCGACGACTGGTTGGCGGGCTGGCTGGTGGGCCTGCGCGCCAGGGCGGCCCTGGACGAGGAGGATGTCCCCTTCCTGCCGGTGGAGGTAGTCGGCGACGCCGTGTTGGAGGCAGCCCAAGACCAAACCAACGATCTGAGCCTGGCCTTCCTGCGCGCGGCTGCGGCCGGCGCCGTCACCCAGGCGTGGCATCAGCTGTTGGAAGCGCTGACGAACGCCGATCCCGTGGCCTTGCGCGACGCCGTCACCGAGGTCCTCAGCCACGGCGGCACCTCAGGCGCCGACACCTTGGCCGGTTTCCTGGCTGCCTTCGAGGACGACCGGTAGTCAGCCATCGCGCTTGTCGAGGAGCGCACCATGCCCGTTGCTACTCGAGTGGTCCCCTCCGTCTACTACGACTCGGTGACCCTGATGCAGCTGGCGCAGGATCTGCAGGGGATGCCGGGGGTGCGGGACGTCGCCGCCGTGATGGGCACGCCGGCCAACCTAGCGCTGATGCGCGACGCCGGCCTGTGGACCGCAACCGCGCAGGCGGCGACGCCCAACGATCTGGTCCTAGCGGTGCTAGCCGACGACGAGGCGACAGCCCAGCGCGCGCTGTCGCACGCCCAGGCCCTGCTGGCGCAGCGTCAGTCGGCAAGGAGCGCAGCTGTCGGCGCGGCGGCAGGGCCGCGTCCTCGCTCTCTGCGCAGCGCCGTGGCCCAGACGCCCGGCGCCAACTTGGCGGTGATCTCCGTGGCCGGCCGCTACGCGGCGCGCGAGGCGCGCCAGGCGCTTCAGCTGGGCCTTCATGTCCTGCTGTTCAGCGACAACGTCAGCCTGGAGGACGAGATCGCGCTGAAGGCTCTGGCCGCGGAGCGCGGCTTGCTGTGCATGGGGCCGGACGCGGGCACGGCCATCATCAACGGCGTGGGGCTGGGCTTCGCCAACGCCGTGCCCCGGGGGCCCATCGGCATCGTCAGCGCGGCCGGCACCGGCCTCCAGTCGGTGAGCAGCGACATCGCCCGCCGGGGCAGCGGCGTGAGCCAGGCCATCGGCACGGGCGGCCGGGACCTCAGCGAGGCTGTGGGCGGCCGCACCATGCTGGCGGGTCTGGAGGCGCTACAGACCGACCCCGACACCTCTGTCATCGTCCTGATCTCCAAGCCGCCGGCGGAGGCGGTGACCACACGCTTGCTGGAGCAGGTGCGCCGGAGCAAGAAGCCAACGGTGGTCTGCTTCCTGGGCGCCGACCCCGGCCTGATCGAGCGGGCCGGCGCCATCCCCGCCAGCACGCTGGAGCAGGCGGCGGCCGTGGCCGTGGCCCTGGCGCGCGGGGAGGACTGGTGCAGCGCGATCGTGGCCTGCGACCAGGCGCCCCTGGCCTATCGGCCCCAAGCGTTGGCGGAGCAGGCCAAGCTGCACCCCGGCCAGCGCTTCATCCGCGGGCTGTTCAGCGGCGGCACCTTCTGCTACGAGGCGCAGCTCGTCGCCGCCGGCCTGCCCGATCCCGTCTACTCCAACACGCCCATCCACAAGCCGACGGCTGCGCACCAGCCGCCCGCCGAGGCCGTCGTCCACGGCCAGCACGTCTTTCTGGACCTGGGCGCCGACGAGTACACGGTGGGTCGGCTGCATCCCATGCTCGACCCCACCCTGCGCAACCGCCTGATCGTCCAGGCGGCCGACGACCCGGAGGTGGCCGTGCTGCTGCTGGACGTGGTACTGGGCTACGGCGCACACCCCGACCCAGCGGGTGAGGCCGCGCGGGCTATCGTGCAGGCCAGAGCCCGGGCCGAGGCGGCCGGCCGCTACCTGCCCGTGGTGGCCTTCGTCTGCGGCACGGAGGAGGACCCGCAGCGGCTGAGCAGCCAGGAGGCCAAGCTGCGGGCCGCCGGCGCGCTGGTGACGGCCAGCAACGCACAGGCTACGCGGGTGGCGGCGCTGATCTTGGCCGAGCGCTTCGTGTGAGGTGTGGCCGTGCCCTCTCCCTTCCCCGGCCTGGATCCCTTCCTGGAGGGCCGGCTGTGGCCCGACGTCCACCACCGCTTGGCCGCCGAGATCGCCCGTCGGCTGACTCCCCTGCTGCGGCCTCGCTACGTGGCCCGGCTCGAGGTGGTCATCGTGCAGGACGAGGGATACGCCGAGGAGATCGGCGTCATGTATCCCGACGTTGAGGTGCTGCGGGTGAGTCGCACCCAAGCGATCCACGACCGCGCAGACGTTTCAAAGAACTATGCGGTGTGGCCCGGTCGCCGCGCCGGCTCGGCAATTCCGCCCGCCCCCTTGGTGCTGGCGTTGCCGGAGGCCCTGGAGTTTCGCCAGGTGACGGTGGAGGTGCGCCGCGCCGACGACGACCGCCTGGTGACGGCCATCGAGCTGTTGTCGCCGGTGAACAAACGGGATCCCGGCCTGAGCGAGTATCGGCGCAAGCGTAGCCGTCTCCACCGGGCCGGCGTGCATCTGCTGGAGATTGACCTCATCCGCCGCGGGGCTCGCCCTTTGCCGGTGGCGCTGCCGTCGCCGGCGCCATATCTGGTGGCTTTGACGCGCGGACAGGCGCGTCACGTGGAGCTGTGGCCGCTGCAGCTGAGCGATCCGCTGCCTTTGGTGCCGGTGCCGCTGTTAGACCCCGATCCAGACGTTCCCCTGGACTTGAGCGCGGCGCTGGCTACCATCTACGACGAGGCTGCGTACGACCTCTCCATTGACTACAGCGCAACGCCGCCCCCGCCGCCCTTCTCCGCCGCGGAGATGGACTGGATCAAATCGCTCAGTGCCAAGACCGGTCCGGTCTACGAGACCGGATCGGTCTAGAGCCGAAAAGGACTTCCCGCATGAGCCTGACCCACGTTGTTCTGTTCAAGCTGAAGGACCGTAGCCCAGAGGCGGTGGAGCGGACGGCTGCGGTGCTGCGCAGCATGGAGGGCAACATTCCGCAGCTCCGCAGCATCGAGGTGGGCGTGAACGTCGTCCCATCCCCCAGGGCCTACGACATCGCCCTGATCACCCGCTTCGACAGCCTGGCTGACATGGAGGCCTACCAGGTGCACCCCTTCCACCAGGGCGTGCTGGCCCACATGCGGGAGGTGATGGAAAGCGCGGTGGCAGTGGACTACTTGACCTGATCGAAAGCCGACCATGAGCCAAATCGTGGAGCTCTTTCGCCAGCCGCTGACGGTCATCAACGTGGGGTTAGAGGCGTTCGCCGAGAGCGTGGCCCGACAGGGCGCGGCGGTGGTGGACGTGGACTGGCGGCCGCCGGCCGCCGGCTACGTGGACCTGGACACCGTCCAGGGCGCAGACGTGGAGTCGGCCAACGCCGAGGCCCTGCGCCGCATCCTGGCCGGCCGGCCGCTGCTGGTGGGCATGGGCGTCGCTCGCGAGGTTATCCCGGGCTTTCACGACCGCTTGATCACCCACAGCGGTCCCCCCATTGCGTGGGAGCGCATGAGCGGCCCGACGCGGGGCGCGATCATCGGCGCGCTGATCTACGAGGGGCTGGCGGCGACGCCGGAGGAGGCGGAGGCGCTGGCGGCCGGCGGCGAGATCGAGTTCGCGCCCTGCCACCACTACGGCGCCGTCGGCCCCATGGCCGGCATCATCAGCCCCTCCATGCCGGTGTTCATCGTGCGCAACGAGGCCTTTGGCGCCCTGGCCTATGCCACCCAGAACGAGGGACTAGGCCGGGTGTTGCGCTACGGCGCCTATGGCCCTGAGGTGATCCAGCGCCTGAGGTGGATGGAGACGGTGCTCTACCCGGCGCTGCAGCGCGCGCTGGCCAAAACAGGGCCCATTGACCTGCGCACCATGGTCGCCCAAGCCTTGCACATGGGAGACGAGTGCCACAACCGCAACAAGGCGGGCACCTCCCTCTTCCTGCGGGCCATTGCGCCGGCCCTGGTGGAGACCAGCGACGCGGCCACCGCTGCAGCCGTGTTGCGCTTCATGGACGGCAACGACCACTTCTTCCTCAACCTGTCCATGGCCGCCATGAAGGCCATGCTGCTGCCGGCCGAGAACATCCCCGGCTGCACCGTGGTGACCACCATGGCCCGCAACGGCACCGACTGGGGCATTCGGGTGAGCGCCACCGGCGACCGCTGGTTCACGGCCCCGGCGCCCTACGTCCAGGGGCTGTGGCTGCCCGGCTACGGCCCGGAGGACGCCAACCCCGACATCGGCGACAGCGCCATCACCGAGACCGGCGGCATCGGCGGTTTCGCCCTGGCGGCCGCGCCCGCCATCGTGCAGTTCGTGGGGGGCACGCCCCGGGACGCGCTGGACACCACCCTGGCCATGTACGAGATCACCGTAGGCGAGCACAGCGCGTTCACCATCCCTGCGCTGGGCTTCCGCGGCACGCCTGTGGGCATTGACGTGCGCCGGGTGGTGGAGACCGGCATCACCCCGCGGCTGAACACCGGCATCGCCCACAAGCGGCCGGGCGTGGGCATGGTGGGCGCCGGCCTGGTCTCCGCGCCGATGGGGTGCTTTACGGCGGCGTTCGAGGCGTTGAGGGAGATGGGAAGGTAGGGAAGGCGGAAGGAGGTCGAAGGGGCCGGTGGAGCTCGGGAGAACTCAGGGGAAGTCGGAGGAACCCGGAAGAACTCAAGGTAGCTCGGGGGAACTAGAACGAAGCCCTCCGGCAGCGGGACACGGACGACATGGATGCAGCGGACAGCCACCGATACGGTCAAGAGCTTCCGCAGCAGTCCGCATCATCCGTGTCCGCAGGTGCGCTTCGGCCGAGAAGGCGCTGATCACCCGCTGCGCGCTACTTCTGCAAGCTGCGGATGTAGGCCACGATGTCCAGCAACTGCTGGTCGGTCAGGGCTGGGTTGCCGCCCTTGGGGGGCATGTCCACGCCGGTGGTGTTGAGAGGATCGCTGGCCGGCCGGCCAACCTTCAGAAACTCCACCAGCTCCTGGTCGCTCTTGCTCTTGACGAACTCGCTGGCGGTGAAGTCCTTGCCCAGGCCTGGGACGCCCTTGCCGTCGAGGCCGTGGCAGCCGGCGCAGGTAACAAAATACTCCTTGCCCTTGGCCGGATCGCCCTTGGCCATGGCAGGGGCGGCGGGCTGCCCTGCGGCCGGTTGGGGTGCGGGCTGTTGCGCTGGAGCAGGCTGGCCGCCACCGCCGCCACAGGCCACCAGGATCGCCGCCAACACAGCGAGGCTCAGGATCAGAGACGCTTTCTTCATAAGCAGACTGCTCCTTTGGATCTCCTTTGGATTGAGACGTTGAAGGCTGGACTGGCACCTGCGCTCCAGCAGGCCAGGACAGCTGAGCAGGAAAGCCTCGAGATACGCTAGGGTACCTCGTACTCGAACACGACCTCGCCCAGCACGGCGTTTCCCTGCTTGGCGGTCACCGTGACGGTCCAGGGGCCCGACATGCTGAAGTTGACCACCCCGCGATAGCGGCCGTCGCCCAAGGGGATGGGGTTCTCATTTCCGGCCGAGCCGTGGTCCATGGTGGGCATCCAGGGCTTGATCTCCAAGGTCAGGTCGGTGAGGGGAGGCCAGTCGAACATGCCGCGCTTCTGCATCACGAACACCTCGAAGGGCTGCTTGCCGACCTGCGGGACAGTGGGCTCAACCACAGAGAAGAAGGTCTTGGTGTCGTTCGGCCCCATAAAGGACTTGTGCAGCTTAGAGGGGCTCACCGCCACGGGAACCAGGGTTGACCGTCCGATGTTCTTCACGGTGTCGGTGAAGACCACCCGCACGTCCCAGGTGCCCAGGTCGGGGCCGCCGGGCATGGAGAAGATCAGCGCACCCTCGTACCTGCCGGGAGCGGTGGGGGTGGGACCGAGCACGCCAGAGCCGTGATGGTTGCCGTCCAACATGTTCATGATCGGCGCGATGCTCACCTGCGCGGCCTCCACCGGCTTGCCATCCGGCCCGGTCAGGTGGAGCCACACCGTGTTGAACCCGGCGTGGAACGGCTCCTTGCCCATCAAGCGCAGCTGGTAGCCTTCCACCTCGGCCTGGTATTCCGCGCCGGCCCCGGCTGCGGCGTCGGCTGGCGCCGGTTCAGCCGCGGGTTGGTGCGCGTGCGCAGGCATGGCCGCGGCGACCTCCACGGCCAGCTTGCCGGCCCGGTGTCGCTCCAGCAGGCCGTTCCAATCGAACACCTCGCCGTTCAACTGGGC
>JANWYQ010000232.1 GCA_025055015.1 Caldilineales bacterium | reverse complement strand
TGCCGTGCGACCAGCGTAGAAGTAACCCATCCCTAGCAAGCCAAAGTAACCGGCGACGATCTCGATCACCATAGCCGTGTTGGGATCCTTTGACGTAGTAGGTTGGCTCATAGGAGATACCCTCCGCATGCCTTGGTGATGACAAAAACGCGCATGTGCTGCCGCTTTCGTCGAAACCGTGGCCGTGGCGCAACAGTAGGAGTGCCAGGCGCCTTCAGCGCGTTCAGCTACTCGACGATCCCCAATAGAGGCCGGCCGAGGCGCAAGCTTAAGCGCCTGGCCTCTCCCAGGCGCCAACTAGGCCCCCCTTCCACCCTTGGCAGCCGCAGGTCCCTGGTACTGCGCGTCGCCAAAGCCCAGGATTAGGAAACCCAGGCCGCTAAGCAAGAACAACAGCACCAGACCAAAGACGGCGCTCTTCCCAAACGACGCGGCAATGTCTAAGCAGACGATGGCCAAGATCACAATGTTGACCAGAGGGACCAGTAGAAGAATTAGCCACCAGCCAGGCCGGCCTGCGATCCTAAGCAACAGATAGACGTTGTAAATCGGGATCAACGCACCCCAGCCCGGCTGTCCTGCCTTAACAAAGGTGCGCCAGAGGCCGATGATAAAAAGTATCATCAAGCCTAGAGAAAGCACCAAGCCTACGCCGCTGGTGAGGAAGGCCAGCAGACCGCCCTCGCCGCCATCCTGGAAGAAAGGCTGAAGATGCACTGTGATAGGAAACATACATTACACCTCCCAGACAAGTGTATAGTTTTTGCAGGAGATAACGCGCTATTCCAGGTAGAAAAGCTGTGTTGCTGCTCTTAGCTACACCTCCGTTCTAGCACAAGCTCACGCCGGGAAATTCTACAGCATGCGCCGCACTAGCTCCCGAAACGCTTCCTCCAGTCCCTCCACTTCCTTGACGATGCCCCAACAGATCTTGTAGAACTCGTCAGGCGTGAGCAGACTCGCCGGCATATTGTGCATGTAGGAGATGACCTTTTTGCCGCCGAGGGTCTCGATACACCAGAAACCTCGTTTGTTCTTGGCGTTCTGCTCCAGTACAAACGCCATGACCACATGGGGAATATCGGTGATCCGCTCAGTAGCCAGAAGCGTAGGGCAGGAAAACTCCCAAACACCGTCGTAATCAACGATATACAGAGGCTGGGTGTGGCCACTGACGTTGAAGAGGAGCTTTGCGCTTCTCGACTGCGTGTCAGCCACCCTGAGATTTGCCCTGCGGGCCAGGTCCTTCAGTTGCCTTTGAAATGCAGTATCAAACATGGGTGTACTCCCCTTGTAGAGCAAAACAGCAGAAGACGATAAACGGCGGCACGTAGGTTTCAACATCGCGTGAGAGGGAGAGCTAAAATAAGTCGAGAGAGGGCACCCAACACACCTCCTTGGTCGGCAGTCCCGCCCGAACTGAATTCCTGCTTCTGGCAAGGCTTTTCTGCCTAGCTACACAAACGAACACTGGGCCCGTACTTGCGCCACTAACAGAAACCCGCACTAGCACACTCTAGAAGAAAGTATACGCCCTCTCCACGCTTATGAGCTATCCAATCTCTCTACATTTTCTCTCCCCAGACTCTCACTCTCTATCCCTAGCGAACCACTACCATCGGCGACGCTGCCAACACCTGCCGGCCGTCTACGGTGACGAAGATGCGCACGTGGTAGAGACCCGGCTTTTCCTCGAAGTCGAACAACAAGGACGCACGGAAGCTGTGGCCGTCTCTCTGGACCGCAGGAGCGGCGAAGGGCTGGGCGGCCGAGGTGTAAGTGCTGGCCTTGCCTAGCACATCGGACGCCAACGGCTGAGGGAAGGGCTCGTAGGCCAGGTTTACTAGCGGATCGCTGGCGCCCTCAACTAGGCGGCCCTCCAACGGCCACTGGGCAGCCAGGGGAAGCTCTGGTGGCAGCGGCGCCAGCTCCACGTAGCGGTTCAAGAACTCCTGCACCATGCGCAGCTCCCCGATATCGGGCCGATAGGCAATGCCGATCCCGACATGGGTGTGGGCGGGGTCCAAGATCGTAGCGCGATGCCCGGGGCTCTGCATCCAGCCGGCCTGCGCCTCCCGCACGCGCTGCGGCCAGTCCTCGATCGGCGCCGGCCGACCGTCGTCATAGCGCACCGCAAAGGCGTGGATGTTCTCGAACACGGCGTCGGCGCTGCCGGCCAGCAACGCCGCACGGTGGTCAGGCCCATAGCCGTCTCGGTTCCAGTGGCTGAAAAACTGCCCTATCAACATGTCCTCGGCGTGGGCCTGGGCCAGTCGGGCCGCCGTCGCATCCCACTGCACCGGCCGCAACCCGGCTGCCGCCCGGTCCTGGTTGACCAAGTCCAGAGCTAATGCTTGCAGTGCCGGCAGGTTCGGTGGCTGGAGCAGCAGGATCGAGGTAGACAGCGCAGCAGCAGTCGGCGCGGGCGAAAGAGGCAGCGGCACCGCCGTCGCCTCGACTGCGCCTGTGAGCGGAGAAGCGGGTGCCACGATCGGCTGCACTCGGTCGCTGCGGCCGAACAGCAGCCATCCCAAGCCAACCCCTGCGCCAAGGCACAGCAGCGCAGCGGCGCCCAACAGAAGCGCTAAGGCGAGAGGGCGTCTCGAACGGCCCGATGGGTAGGGATATCCGCTCATGGCTGCGAGCTACCAGAGAGGCCGATGGCCAGGGCTGGCGCCGGTCGGAGACGAAGCCTGCCGTGCGCTGGCCCCGCGCCATTCACGCCAAAGCAACGCCAGAAAATGGGGCACAAAGGTCACGAGCGCCAACGTCGCCATGCAGGAAATGGCCATCAGCGCCGGCTCTAAGGGGTTAAAGGGCGGAACCGCCATCTCCCTGCCTTGGCCAACGAGCCAGGCCAACACGCCCCCTGCGGCGCGCACCTGGCTGAGGAGAAGCACCGGGCCGGCGGCAAAGGCGATCACCAGATAGGCCACGCTGACGTCGCGGCGGATCGCCAACGCAGCAAGCGCAACATAGCCGGCCAGCATGGCATAGACGGCCACCAGCATCAGGGCCGACGCCCCCAGCTCGCTGCCCCAAGCAGCCAGCGCTGTGGCTGCCATCCGCGCCAGCGCATAAACCGTCCAAAACGCTATCGCCGCCCGCCACTGAGCGACCCAACGCACGTAGCGCACCAAGAGGGCCAGCTCCCAGGCCAGCAGGAACAGCACCGTGAGTGCAGCCAGCGGCCCGGCTTGCAGCGCCGCAAAAAGGAAAAGCGCTGCGTTGCAGAGCAAGAAAACGCTCCACAGGAGGAGGGTGAGGACGAACAAGAGTCGCCGCTGCTCTTGGCTTGTCATCTCAGTAGCTTGCGATCAACCACTCGTGCAGCCGCTGGTGACAGCGTGGGCAGGTTCGACCCAGGGTGAAGGGGCCGGGGACGGTTTCGCCGCAGCCACAACGCCCACCCCAGCGCCGATCGGCCGCCCTGAAGCCCAGACCGCTGAGAACCACTGCCGCTGCGCTGGCGCCTAGACTTACCACCGAGACAGTGGACCAGCTGGTATACACCCAGGGGAAGTACAGGCGATTGCCTACGGGGATCGCGGCCAACAGGAGAACGCCCAGGACAACAGCCGTGATACCAGCCCACGCCCAGCGCACCTGCGCGGCCAAGCGATACCAGGTCAGCGTGCGACGCTTGAGGAATGCATCGAGCCACAAGCTGGCCAGCAGGACGGGTGGCATGAACGAGGCGAAGTAAGCCATGGGCGCCAAGATGTGCCAGCGGATCAGGTCCGACCAGGTCACCTCCACGCCCATTAACGGCGGCAAGACCTCGCCGCTGGCGCCGACCAACCCATAGATCCACAGGTCAAGAGCCCGGCCCCAGCCAACAGGGTCCGTGGCCTGCACCAGGAGCGCTGCTGCTAGGTCCAACACGTAAGGCGCCAGCTTGATGGCCGTGAACAACAACACCATGCCCACAACCCGGCGCCCCAGGTGCCGGTCGCAGCGCTGGCCTAGGCAGTGCTGCGGCAACAGCCACAGGCTGAAGGCTAAAAAGGCGGCAGCAAAGGTCAGGTGCGCGCCCGGCTGGTAGATGTAGCCGGCGGTCAGCGCGCCGCGCAGCACCAGGTCCAGCAACACCACCGCCAGACCGACGGAGACAGCCATGGAGCGCCAGGAACCGAACACCTGCTGGGGCTGCTCTAGGCACTGCGTGCGCGTTGCTGCGCGTGGATGGAGCGCAAAGTGAGGTTGCAGGGCCAAGCGTCGCGACCACTCGCCCAGCCGACGGCGCAGGCGCTGTGAAGGGTCGGGGGGCTTAGGCGTCAAATGGATGAGCGCCTCTAAGGCCAGCGCGTGGGGCACGGCCCTGGCATCTCCCACCAACGCTGCCGCGCGCGCGTCGGCGTACAGCTCCCGCACCCGCAACAGCCGACGCCAATAGAGACCAAACAGCACGGCGCCGCTGACGACAAAAGGCAGATGGACGGACACCAGGAACACAAAGAACGGCTCCCAAGCGGATAGCCCGGTGCTCGGGTCCGCCAGGCGCTCGAACACGGCGGGGTTTTCCTGGCGGAGGGCTGGAACCACCCAGCTCAAGTCAGGCGGCGGCAGGCCGGGCAGGGTGTCGGCCACGAACTGGGCAAGGCCCTGCCAGAAGGCCGGCTGGAGCACCTCCGGGCTCACCTCGATGATGAACACCGAGAGGGCCATGCTCACCCACAGGTTGGCCAGCATCACCAGGACCATCATCTTCAGCAGGCTGTAGGACAGCCCCACCATCCAGAGGTCGCCGTTGAGGAAATGGGCCAGCTCGTGGGCGAGGACAGCACGAGAGGCTCTCCTGGTGGGCTCGTTGTGGCTCTGTAGCCGATGGGCCAGCCTCCTGGCCGGCTGCGCCCCGATCCCCACGTAGCGCTGGCGAGCCGTGCCGAAGGCGTGGATGGCCAACCGCTGTGGGCTGACCGTGAGCAGGGGGGCAGGATGTTCGCCGGCCAGGTCTACCAACTCCCCCTGGATGCGCTGGATGGCCTGGCCCAGCGCCTGGGCTTCCTCTGCGCGGCCTCCGGCTATCGCTGCGTCCCCTGGCGCCAGCCCCATGCGCCGCATCCAGAGCGCCGGCCGGCGCAGGTAGTCCCGCAGGGTCAGCAGAGTGAGGCCCAGCACCACCGGCGGCCACCAGAGCTGGGACCCAGGCAGAAGGCTGGCAAAAGCCGATCCCAGCACCACCAGCGCAATCAAGCCAAAGAGGATCGCCGTGTAGCTGGGCAGGGCCAGAACGTCGAGCTTAGGCGCCTCGGCGGGATCCAGCGGGGCCGGAGCCGGCTCGCTCATGCGGCGCCCCCTCCTTTGGACGAACCGGACAACGCCGCGGCCAAAGCCAACAGCAAGATAGCCAGCAATTGCTCGATCTGCGCCCCGGAGAGGCCGGCTGCCTCCGCCTGGGTGGCCAGCGCCCGGCGCACCTCGTCGGGAAGATGCAGCGCAGCCGAGGCGGGGGGCGGCGCCGACTGGGCGGCCAGCCTCTCGCGCAACGTGTGTAGGCTCCAGGCACTGAAAGCGGCTAGGAGATTGGCCATGAAGCCGGTCAGCACCGGCAAGATCACCAGCAGCCACAGGTCAGGCTCGCCGATGCCCAGGCTGAGCTCGCGCGCCGGCGCTGCGTAAAGCAGCCGATCAGCCTCTTGCACCTGGTCCAGATACTCCTCGGTGATCAGGTAGGCCAAGTCCACCTCGGAGGGCGCCCAGACCTTGGCAGCCTCGGCAGCCATATGGGCGATGGCGCTGCGCGTCTCCTCGTCCTGCAAGAAAGCAAACTGGGCCATCTGTTTGTTCTGCCGTTGCACGGTTCTGGGCCCGCCAGCGGAGACCGTCACGCTTCCGAGCGCGGCAGGATCCTCAAAGGAACCGCTGAGGGGTCTCCGGCTACCAGACGGGCGTACTCCTGGGCAAACTGGGCAGCCTGCCGTGGTGGGAAATCCAAATTGGCAGCTACACGAGCCGCCGTCTCCTGCGCCAGGACCGTCCAAGCGCCGGTCCGTTGCAGATCGGCGACCTCCTGGGCCGTGCGCCCCTCGCCTAGCTGAGCCGTAGTCGCCCACGCAGCCGCCAGCCAGCGTGCTTCGTCGGATAGCTCGCCGCCAGCCAGGGCAAACCCACCGCTGGCCGCCGGCGCTGCCCACAGCGCGCTCCCCAGCGCCTCCAGCTCGTCGAAGAGGACCTCGGCCAGGCCGGCCAGGGATGAACGCAGCGCAGGTTGAAGCGCCTCGACGATGGCCTCTGCTAGCTGCAGGGCTGCCCTGCGCAGCCGGCGGCGGTAGACGCCCGAGAGAAAGGAGAGGTCGGGCGGCGGCACAGGCACGTCCGGCGGCTCTTCGGCGAGATCGGCCAGGAGCGCCGCGTGCAGCTCGGCGCACTGCCGGCAATGGAGCAGGTGGCGGTGCAAGCTGGGGTAGCGCTGGGCCAGCGGCCGGCCGAGCAGCTCGTCGGCAACGTAGGCCGGCAGCTCCTCCTCTGCCTGCTCGTGGCTGTAGGCGTCGTCGGGCGCCAGAGCCTCGGCCAGGCGGCGCCAAGGATCGTCGGCCGGCAGGTCGCTCTCGGCCAGCAGACGGGCCAAGCGCTGAAGTCGCTCATCGTTCTCGTGGGGCATGGGGCTCAGCACTGCGCTTCAAGAAGGCAAGGTTGGCGGGAGGGACGACCGGCATGGTAGCCCGGTCCGGCTCGGGCAACAGCGCCCAAGCCATGGCCGCTCGCCGCCGACAGCGGGGGCACGTCAGCAGGTGCTGCGCCAGGTCCTGGTCTGCCCTGGTTGCGCCGGCGTAGGCGAAGACCGTCCACGCGTCCACTCGCCACGGAGGCGGGCACGCAGCGCTAGCTGCAGAGAGCTCCGTCATGGTGCTTCCTCCCGATAGGCCCTGCGCTGCGACGGTGTCAGGTGCTCCACCAGCCGCTCCACCAGCTCGGCGCAGCGCTTCCACAGCTCCTGCCTGGCGCGGTGGAACTCTAGGTACACGCGGCTGGGCGAGATGCCGAGCGCCGCCGCCACCTCCGCCACGCTCTGCTGGAGCAGAGCCCGGCGGATGAGCACCTCCGCCCACAGGCGCCCCCCGCGCGGCGACCGGAGGCACTCGCGGAG
>JANWYQ010000230.1 GCA_025055015.1 Caldilineales bacterium | reverse complement strand
ACAGCCCGGTGCAGATCAGCCAGCCGACGTGGAGCGCAGCCTTCGACGCCGACCCGGCCCAGGCCAACGCCACCCGCCTGGCCATCTTCCACGAGCTCACCCGACCGGACACCCTGACCGCTGCCGGCCACTTCGCCGACGTCGTCTTCGGCCAGCTGCGCGAGGGGGCCGACGGCTTGCGCTGGACGCCGCTGCCGTAGAGCCCAAAGTGCGGAGCCTGCAGCCGTCCGAACACCGCAATGGTCTGACGGCTTGGGCTGGACGTCGTTACCGTAGAAGCCGAGCGGAGAGCCCCTTTCACCTCCGTCTCTTCCTACGTGTCCGCTAACCGCTCCATTGCTCTCCGTTCCCGGCTCTCCGCTCTCCGCTCGCTCCTCCTCGCTCCATGCTCCCCGCTCCCCGCTCTCTACAAGGAGGACCGCCGTGACCCTGAGCTTCTCGGCGCCTGTGGTGCGCCCGCGCTACGGCGACGGCAGCTTTGCCGACCTGCCGCAACTGGTGCAGTCCCTGTTGCTGGGCGACGGACCGCCGCCCTTCCGCGTGGAAGGCATGGACCGCCTGCCGCAGCGGCCGCGCCAAGTGGTCTTTCTGTTCCTGGACGCGTTTGGATGGAGCTTCTTTCAGCGCGTCCGTGAGCACTCCCCCTTGTTGCGCCGCATCGAGCGGGAAGGGTGCGTGGCCCAGATCACGTCGCAGTTCCCCTCCACCACCAGCGCCCACGTCACCACCCTGCAGACCGGCCTGCCCGTGGGCCAGCACGGCGTCTTCGAGTGGAACTACTACGAGCCGAAGCTGGACCAGGTCATCACTCCCCTCCTCTTCTCCTTCGCCGGCGACCGGCTGCCGGGGACCCTGTTGAAGGTCGGCGCGCGGCCGGAGGCCATCCTGCCCACCCAGTCGCTGAGCCAGGCCTTGGGAGAGCACGGCGTGGCCAGCTACGCCTATCTGCACCACAGCTACGGGCACTCCCCGTACAACGCTATCATCAACCGCCACAGCCGGCTGGGCAGCTTCAAGACCCTGGCCGAGGCGCTGGTCAACCTGGAGCTGCAGATGGCGAAGGGGGATGGCCCGGCCTTTCACTTCTTCTACTACGACGGCATTGACGCGGTCTGCCACGACCACGGGCCCGACTCGCCCCAGGTGGAGGCAGAGATCGAGGCCTGCCTGGACATGCTGGAGCGGTGGCTACAGCGCCGTCGGCCCCTGGGCCAGGGCGAGGCCTTGCTGCTGATCACCGCCGACCATGGCCAGATCGGCGTGGACCCCCAGACCACCCTCTACCTCAACCAACAGCCGTGGTGGGAGAGGGTGCAGCCGTTGCTGCGCACCAACCGGGAGGGCCGGTTGTTGGTGCCCGGGGGCTCGGCGCGGGACATGTTCCTCTACGTGCGCGAGGGCGCGCTGGACGAGGCGCAGGCGCTGCTCAGCCGTGAGCTGGCGGGCCGGGCCGACGTCGTGCGGGTCGTGGACCTGGCCGCAGCCGGCTTCTTTGGCCCGCCGCCGCTCAGCGAGGCCTTCTGGGCCCGGGCCGGCGACCTGGTGATCCTGCCCCACCCCGGCGAGACGGTATGGTGGTACGAGAAGGACCGTTTCGAGCAGAAGTTCCGCGGCCACCACGGCGGGCTCACGGCCGAGGAAATGGAGATCCCCCTGTTGCTGGTTCCGTTGAGCTGAGTTCCCTCGGCGCAGGTTGCGGCGCCGAGCAAGCTGGTGGTATAATCTGGCGTGTCGGCTCGGCGTCCGGAGCAGAGCCGGGCGCCGCCAAGCCCAGCCCACGCCGACCCCTCGGAGCTCGGCTCCAGACGGAGTTTCACGTCTCATGCAGCTCGCTCGCGTCATCGGCACCGTCGTCGCCACCCAGAAATATCCCGGCCTGGAGGGGATCAAGCTGCTGATCATCCAGCCTCTGGACAAGCGGCAGCAGCCCAGCGGCCAGCCGGTGGTGGCGGCCGACGCCACAGCCCAGGCCGGCCCGGGCGAGCTGGTGTTCTTCATCGGCAGCCGCGAGGCCGCCTTGGCCCTGCCGGAGCCCTTCGTGCCGGTGGACCACGCGGTCGTCGGCATTGTGGACCAGGTGAGCGCTGGCTAGCGCGAAAAAACAGGGACAAGGAAGCAAGGAGGCTAAAGACCTTTCCGCCGTCTCCCTTGTCTCCCTCGGCGTGCCTGTTTTCCGCTTTGCTCCCTCTTCTTATCATGTACCTCGGCCGCGTCTTCGGCAACGTGGTTGCCACGGTTAAGCACCCCTTGTTCCACGGCCACAAGCTGCTGCTAGTGGAGCGGCTGCGGCCGGGCAGCGACCAAGCCGACGCCAAGTACGACATCGCAGTCGACCTGGTGCAGGCCGGGCCGGGCGACCTGGTGCTGGTGCTGGACGAGGGCAACAGCGCGCGGCAGCTCCTAGACGCCGAGCCCGATGGCCCGGTGCGCGCAGTAATCGTGGGCGTGGTGGACCAGGTAGACCTGGCGGAGGCGCAGCGGTGAGCCAACTGGTGCGCTACCAGGCCCGCAAGGCGCCGACCCGCCGGCCCACGGAGCAACAGCTTCGCCAGGAGATCGTGCAGGTCTGCCGGCTGCTGCACCAGGGCGGCTACTGTCTGGGCTACGACGGCAACGTGAGCGCCCGGCTGGACGGCGAGCGCTTTCTGGTGACCCCCAGCGGCGTGGGCAAGGCCTTCGTGCGGGCCGACCAGCTGGTCACCGTGGACTGGGAGGGCAATCCCGTGGGCGCCGGCCGCTACGGCCCTCAGCGGGACCTGCGTCCCAGCTCCGAGGTGCTGCTGCACCTGGAGGCCTATCGGCAACGGCCCGACGTGCAGGCGGTGATCCACGCCCACCCGCCCATCGCCATCGCCCTGAGCATCGTCGGCGTCAGCCTGGCCCGCTGCCTGCTGCCGGACATCGTGCTCTACTTCGGCCTGATCCCCACCACCGAGTACGCCACGCCGGCGTCGGTGGAAGGGGCGCGGGCCATCAGCGATCTGATCCGGCGCTACGACGCGCTGATCCTACAGCGCCACGGCAGCGTCACCGTCGGCCCCACCGTCACCGACGCCTACCTGAAGCTGGAGAAGCTGGAGCACACGGCCCTGATCACCAAGACGGTGGTGGAGCTGGGCCAGGAGCGTCCCTTCCCCCGGGAGGAGATCGCCAAGCTGGTGGAGTGGCGGGCCAGCCAGGGCCTCATGCGGCCGGGCCAAGCCGAGGACCTGTGCGCAGCGTGTGGGGTGTGCGCGGTGATCGAAAGCCGAGCCCAGGGCCGGGGAGCGAGCAAGGCGCAACCGAAAGAGTAACGCGTAACGCGTAACTCGCCACCTGAGGGTGTCGCTGCTACTTTTCGTCAATAAGAAAGGAGCACCTCCATGAAGGGCAACGACCGAATGATCGAGACGCTGAACCGACTGCTGGCCGACGAGCTGACCGCCATCAGCCAGTACATGGTTCACGCCAAGATGTGCGAGAACTGGGGCTTTGAGAAGCTCTACCACGCCATCGAGGGGCAGGCGCGCGACGAGATGCACCACGCCGAGTGGTTGATCGAACGCATCCTGTTCCTGGAGGGCACCCCCATCGTGGACCGGCTGAACCCCATGCGCATCGGCAAGTCCGTGGTGGAGATCATCACCAACGACATGCAGGACGAGACGGGCGCGGTGCGCGCCTACAACGAGGGCATCGCCCTGGCCCACGAGGTAGGGGACCAGGCCACCGGCGACCTGCTGATGAAGATCCTGCACATGGAAGAGGGCCACGTGGACTGGGCTGAGACCCAGCTCTCCCGCATCGAGCAGATGGGCCTGGCCAACTACCTTGCCACCCAGACGGAAGACGAAGAAGAGGACTAACTTGACGGGGGTGGGCAACGGTGCTAGAATGCCGGCTGCCCGCCCCCATCGTCTAGAGGACTAGGACACAGGCCTTTCAAGCCTGCGACAGGGGTTCGAATCCCCTTGGGGGCATTTTGAGACGCGAGACTGGCCCAGCCTCAAAGGCTGGGCCAGTCTTGTTGTTCACTCCACTACCCGCAGCAGGATGTCGTTGGCGTCCAGCACCAGGTAGTCCACGCCGCCGTGCTTGATCTCGGTGCCGGTGTACTTGGCGAACACCACCTTGTCGCCCACCTTCACCTTGATCTCCTCGTCGTCGCCCACGGCCACCACCTGACCGAGCTGCGGCTTCTCCTTGGCCGTCTCCGGCAGGAAGATGCCGGAGGCCGTGCGGTTGTCCTGGTCCAGGGGCTTGACCAGCACGCGCGAGCCCAGAGGTTGCAAGCTAGCAGAAGCGTTCAAGCCGTTCATGTTGTTCTCCTCGTAGTATGTCAACCTGTGTATGAGTGAAGGGAAAGGGTGCTGCCTGTCAGCGGCATGCCCTTGGCCCTGTCTTGCGATGACACTCGCCTCACTTTAGCTTGAGTAGGCTGTCAATCTTCGCCTTGTCGAAGCCCACCACGATCTTGCCGCCGATGTCAATCACGGGGACGCCCTGCTGGCCGGAGCGACGCACCATGTCGCGCGCGGCGGCCGGATCGCGGCTCACGTCCACATCGCGAAACTTGACGCCCTTCTGGCGGAAGTAGGCTTTCACTGCGTTGCAATAGGTGCAGGTAGGGGTCGAGAACACGATCACCCGCGGTTGCGTGGGTCCGGTGGAGCTCATAGGATGTACACCTTGTCTTCGAGAAAGATGGCTGTCGTCTCCGAAAACGGCAGTAGTCTCTTTTGGCGTCCCCTGTCGGGCGCCAAACCATGTGATGCGGCCTCGTCTGACCAGGTTACGGCCTTCCTGGCCTTGGCATCTGGCGAACCGTTATGGTACCATTGGACAACGTTGGCCGGACAGCCCTGCCATCGTCCCTCTGATCGTTGGCGCGTGTGACCGTGTGTGTGTCGGTTGAGACCCCTGAAAGGGCGGCAAACGGCCTACCGAATGGTATGAGCGTTCGCTCGCGCGTCCTGCTGCGCATCCCGTGGCTGCTGGTTTGCCTGCTCCTGGGCATGGCCTTGGCGGCTTGTCAAAGTGAGGGGCCAGATAGGCCCTCACCCCTCGTCGTCTCGGCGGCGGCCGACCTTCGCTTTGCCTTCACCGAGCTGGGCGCCCTCTTCGAGCAGGAGACGGGCATCCCGGTGGTGTTCAACTTCGGCTCCACCGGTTTGCTGGCCCAGCAGATCGAGCAGGGCGCGCCGGTGGATCTGTTTGCGGCTGCCAACGTCAGCTACATCGAGGAGCTGGCTCAGCAAGGCTTGGTGCTGCCGGACACTGTCGCCCTCTACGCCCGCGGCCGCCTCATCTTGTGGACGCGCAACGACAGCCCCCTGTCCGTCCAGCGCATCGAGGACCTGGCCCGTCCAGAGGTGCGCCGCGTGGCTATAGCCAACCCCGACCATGCGCCTTACGGCATTGCGGCGCGCGAGGCGCTGCAGCGCGCCGGCGTGTGGGAGGCCGTGCAGCCGAAGTTGGTCTTGGGCGAAAACGTGTTACAAGCACTGCAGTATGTGGAGAGCGGCGACGTGGACGTCGGCATTGTGGCCCTGTCGTTGAGCACCGAGAGGCCGGGGCGCTGGAGCCTAGTCCCGCAAGACTTACACGCCCCCATTGACCAGGCGCTGGCCGTGGTGACCAGCAGCCGCCGGCAGGCGGAAGCGCGGCAGTTCGCCGCTTTCGTCAGCGGTCCGCTGGGTCGTGAGATCATGCGCCGCCACGGCTTCGTCTTGCCCGGTGAGGAGGTCACGTCGCCGTGAACTGGGACGCCCTGCGCCTCTCCCTGTTGGTCACCGCCGTGGCCACGGCTCTGATGGTGGCCGTTGGGCTTCCTCTGTCTCTGTTGCTGGCGCGGCGCCGCTTTCGCGGCCAGACCCTGGTCGAGACGCTGGTGACCCTGCCGCTGGTGCTGCCGCCGACCGTGGTGGGCTACTACCTGCTGGTGCTGCTGGGCCGCAACGGCCCCCTCGTGCGCTGGTTTGACGTGCAGGTCCTTTTCACGTGGCTGGCTGCCGCTCTGGCCTCGGCCGTCGTGGGTTTGCCCTTGCTGGTGCAGGCGGCGCGGGCGGCCTTTGCCGGCGTGGATCGCTCCCTGGAGAACGCGGCGCGCACCCTCGGCTCGTCGGAGCTGGAGGTGTTCTGGCGGGTGACTCTGCCCCTGGCCCGCCGCGGCATCCTCGCCGGCCTGGTGATGGCCTCGGCCCGCGCCCTGGGGGAGTTCGGCGCCACCCTGATGGTGGCCGGCAGCATCCCCGGCCGCACCCAAACCTTGCCGCTGGCCATCTACGACGCCGTGCAGAGCCGCGACTACGCCCAGGCCAACCTGCTGGTGGCCGTGACCACCGCCCTGGCCCTGCTCAGCCTTTGGGCCGTGCGCTGCGTCGAAGCTTCTCGAGACCCGGCACAGCGGGGAGGTTAGCCATGGCCGACCTGTCGGATGGGGCCGCAGCCTTGTCGCCGCGTCTGGTGGTGGATGTGCAAAAGCGGCTGCCTGGGCTCGACCTGCGGGTGCGGTTGGAGGTGGGCAGCGAGATCCTCGTCCTGTTTGGCCCCTCCGGCGCCGGCAAGACCACCACCTTGAACATGATCGCCGGCCTGGTGGCGCCCGACGTCGGATCCATTGCGCTGGATGGCCGGCTGCTGTGGCGAAAGGGAGGGCCCGGCCGCGACGTGGCTGTGCCCAGTCGCCAGCGACGGGTGGGCTACGTCTTCCAGCACTACGCCCTGTTTCCCCACCTGACAGCGCTGGAGAACGTGGCCTATCCGCTGCAGGCGGCTCGCCAAGGCCGAAAGGCCAGGGCTCAGGCGATGGCCCTCCTGGAGCAGATGCACCTGGGCCATCTGGCGGACCGCTATCCCCACCAGCTCTCCGGCGGCCAGCAACAGCGGGTGGCCATTGCCCGCGCGCTGGCAGCCAACCCGGCCGTGCTCCTGCTGGACGAGCCCTTCTCGGCCCTGGACGTGGCGCTGCGCGAGCGGCTGCAGGAGGAGCTGCGCGCGCTGCAGCGGGAGCGGGCGCTGCCGGTGATCTACGTCACCCATCGCCTGGAGGACGCCCTAGCGATCGCGGATCGGCTGGCGGTGCTGGCCGACGGACAGGTGCAGCAGAGCGGCCCCATCGCCCAGGTGGTCGCGCAGCCCGTCAACGGCCGGGTGGCCCAGGTGATGGGGCTGCGCAACCTGTTCCAGGCGCAAGTGGTGGCGGTGACCCCTGAGCACACCCTACTGGACTGGGGCGGCGCGACGATTGCGGCCCCGCCTCAGCCGGTCGCGGTGGGCGAGGGGGTGACGGTGTACGTGCCTCCCGAGGCGGTCAAGATCCTCTACCCAGGTCGTCCGGTGCCCGGTTTTCTGCGCCAAAACGCGATGAAGGGGGTGCTCCTCAGCACGGTGGAGCACCGTGGCCGACGACAATGGCGGGTGCTGTTGGAGAACGGCTACGAGGTGGAGCTGCAGGCGCCGTCTCGCGCCTACGTCGGGCTAGGCTTGGCGGTGGCCGACCCTGTGCAAGTCTCTTTTTGGAAGGATGCGGTGGTCGTCCTGCGGCCAGCCGGGGGCGCGGGGTAGGGCTTTGGCAAAACGGCTCCCGGACGCTATAATGCACATGTTTGCACCCCCGCAGCAAAGGCAGCGATATCCCGTGAGGTCGCCGGCTCCGAGGGAAAGGCATGCGCATGACTAACCGTCCCGTCTCGATTCAAGATATCGCCAAGGTGGCGGGTGTTTCCCACTCGACCGTGTCGCGCGCCCTGCGCGATAGCCCGCTGATCAGCCTGGAAGTCCGGCAACGCATACAGCGCCTGGCCCAGGAGATGGGCTACACTCCTAACCAGGTGGCGCAGAGTCTGAAGGAGCGGCGCACCAACACCGTGGGCGTGGTGATTACCTCCATCTCCGACCCGTTCCTGGCGCGAGTGGTGCTTGGCATCGAGGAAGTGGCGCAGGCGGCAGGCATCCAGGTCTTGCTCAGCATCTCCGACAACGACCCCCAGCGGGAGATACAGCTCATAGACTCCTTTCACCGCCGTCGCGTCGATGGGGTGATCAGCTCCACAGCCCGGATTGACGAAACCCACCTGCGACGTCTGGTCAAGATGGGCATACCCACCGTGTTGATCAACCAGGCGGTTCCGGGGGACGCGCCGTTGGTGCGTGCGGTGCAGGTGGACGACTATGCCAGCGCCATGCAGGCGGTGAGATATCTGCTGTCCCTCGGGCACCGGGCCATCGGCTATTTGGGCGCAGGCAACCGACCGCGCTCCAACTGGCTTCGCCTGTCGGGCTATCGGGACGCCCTGCGCATGGCCGGCGTTTCAGCCAACGAGAGCTGGATCAGAGTGGCGCCGGCAGAGCATCGCTACTACGCCGAGGATGTGGCCGACGGGCAGGCCATGCTGGAAGCGCTGCTACCCACGGGCATCACGGCCGTCTTCTGCTACAACGATACCGTTGCCGTTGGAGCGTTGCTAGCATGCCACCAGCTGGGCATTGCCGTGCCTGAGCAGCTCAGCATCGTGGGCTTCGACGACGTGGAGCTGGCGCAATACGTGACGCCGCCCCTGACTACGGTGCACCAGCCGAAGCTGCGGCTGGGTAGACGGGCGATGGAGATGTTGTTGGAGTTGGTGGAGGAAAAGCCAGTGCAAAACGAGGTCTTGCCCACCGATCTGGTGGTGCGCCGCAGCACGGCGCCAGCTCCGAAGACGGCTCCGGCGATGGAGCGCCGGCCGAGGGAGGAGCGCTAGGGGCAAGCGAGGAGGCGGGGGAGGCGTTCGACGGAG
>JANWYQ010000219.1 GCA_025055015.1 Caldilineales bacterium | reverse complement strand
CGCCGTGCGGGTGGTGACGGAGGCCGGCCGCGCCTCGGTGTCCCTGCTGCAGCGGCGGCTCAAGATCGGCTACAGCCGCGCCGCCCGGCTGATTGACCTGCTGGAGGAGCGCGGGGTGATCGGCCCCGACCAGGGCGGCACTCGCGGCCGGGAGGTGCTGATCAGCGGCGCGCCCGACCTCGACGACGAGGCCGACGACGAGCCCCCTTGGGATTGAGCCCGCCAGGCCCTTCCCGGCAACCGAAAGTTGTCCCTTCCTCCCTCGCTCCCCTTTCTCCTCGCCAGCTCCCATGCCCCTCGTCCCCCGCATCGAGCTCGTCGCCATCCCCGGCTTGCCGCGTGTCCGGCCCGGCGACGACCTGCCCGGCCTTCTGATCGCAGCCGCGCAGGCGGCCGGCCTGGCCTTCCAGGACGGCGACGTCCTGGCCGTGGCCCAGAAGGTGGTCAGCAAGGCGGAGGGGCGGCTGGTGCGCCTAGCCGACGTGACCCCGTCCGAGCGAGCGTTGGCGCTGGCCGGGCAGGCGCAGAAGGACCCCCGGGTGGTGCAGCTGATCCTGGAGGAGTCCACAGAGGTGCTGCGGGTGCGGCCGGGCGCCGTCATCGTGGAACATCGCCTGGGCTTCGTGTGCGCCAACGCCGGCGTGGACCAGTCCAACGTCCTGGGGGACGACCGGTGGGCCCTGTTGTTGCCGGCCGACCCCGATGCCTCGGCACAGCGCCTGGTGGAGAGGGTAAGGGAGGCCACCGGCGCCTGCATCGCCGCCCTGATCGTGGACAGCCACGGCCGCGCCTGGCGGCTGGGCACCGTGGGCGTGGCCATCGGCGTGGCCGGCCTGCGGCCGGTGACCGACCTGCGCGGCCACCTCGACCTGACCGGCCGCCCCCTGCAGACCACCGAGGTGGGGACGGCCGACGAGATCGCAGCGGCCGCCTCTCTGCTCATGGGCCAGGCCGACGAGGGCACGCCGGCCGTGATCGTGCGCGGGGCGCGCTACGTGGCCGGGCCGGGCCGGCTGGGCGAGCTCCTCCGCCCGCGCAGCCAGGACCTGTTCCGTTGAGCCGACGTGGGAGGGGAAGGGGGCTGGCGCCAGAGCTGCGGCACTAGGCCGTCCTGCGCCTCAGCACGATGCGGTAGCGCTGCAGCAGCAGGGTAGCCAGGGTCACCAGCAGCAGGGTGGCCAGGATCACGTCCCCCAGGTAGATGGGCACCCCCAAGGCGCGGCTCACCGACTGGCTGCCGGTGTCTATCAGCCCGATGAACAGCGCGGCCAGCGTGCCGCCCAAGGGGCTCAGGCCGCCCAGGGTGGCCACGATGATGCCGGTGTAGCCGTGGCCGCCGGAGATGGCGTCTATGAGGTGGTAGTGGATGCCGGCCACCTCGTTGACGCCGGCCAGGCCGGCGATGCCGCCGCTGACCAGCGCGGCCACCAGCACCGTCCGCTCCACCTTGACGCCGGCGAAGCGGGCCGCCTCGGGCGACTGGCCGGCCGCCCGCAGACGCAGGCCAAAGGCCGTGTGGTTGAGGACGTACCAGACCACGGCGATCACCACCAGGGCCAGGATGAAGCCCAGGTGCAGGCGGGAGCGGGGGATCAGCTTGGGGAAGATGGCGGAAGCAGCGATCTCCGGCGACTGGGGCCACTGGGAGATGGGGTCCCGCCAGGGGCCGTTGAGCAGCGCGCTGACCGCCAGCAGCGCCACCGAGTTCAGCAGCAGGGTGGTCACCACCTCGTCAATGGCCAGCCGCACCTTCATCAGCGCCGGCACCAGCACCCACGCCATGCCGGCCAGGAAGCCGCCGACGATCATCAGCGGCAGGGCCACAATGGGCGGCGCGTCGTGCATGTGCAGGCCGATGGCCGTGGCCGCGGTGGCGCCGGCCAGGAGCTGCCCCTCGGCGCCGATGTTCCAGAAGCCGCCCACGAAGGCGAAGATCACCGCCGTGCCCGTCAGCAGCAGGGGGGTGGCCTTCACCAGCACCTCGATCACGCTCACCCGGCTGGAGAGGGGCTCCACCAGGAAGAAGTAGTAGGCGTGGAGCGGGTTGGCCCGCACCAGCAACACCAGCGCCGACGTGATGACCATGGTCAACACGACGGCCAGCAGGGGGATCAGGGGTCGAAACCAGGCCGGGGCCGGTCGGCGTTCGATGCGCAGGCTCATAGCCATACCCTCACAGCTGCTCTTGGCGGGCGCCTGACATCAGCAGCCCCAGGCGCTCGGGGGTCGCCTCGCGGCGGGGCAGCACCCCGCGGATCTCGCCCTCGTAGATCACTGCGATGCGGTCCGCCAGCTCCAAGATCTCGTCTAGGTCCTCGGAGATCAGTAGGATGGCTGCGCCTCGCTCCCGCTGCTCCAGCAGCTTGCCCCGCACGTACTCGGTGGCGCCCACGTCCAGCCCGCGCGTCGGCTGAGCCGCCACCAACACCTTGGGCCGGCGCTCCAGCACCCGGGCCAGGATCACCTTCTGCATGTTGCCGCCGGAAAGGGTGCGCACGCGGTCGTCGGGCCGCGCCTTGATCTGGTACTCGGCGATGAGCTGCTCGGCGTGCTGGCGCATGCGGCCCTTGTCCAGCCGGCCGCCGCCCACCACGTACTCGTCCAGGTGCTCCAGGGCCAGGTTCTGGGCCACGGTGAAGTCCAACACCAGGCTGGCGTGGCGGTCCTCGGGGATGCGGCCCACGCCGGCCTGCATCACCTGGGCCGGGTCGGCGTGGGTCAGGTCCTGACCGTCCACCAGGATGCGACCCGCCGTGGGGCGCCGGACCCCCTCCAGCACCTGGGCCAGCTCCGTCTGGCCGTTGCCGGAGACGCCGGCCAGGCCGACGATCTCGCCGCTGTGGACCTCCAGGCTGACCCCCTTCAGGGCCGGCAGCCCCTTGTTGTCCACCGCCGACACGCCCTCTAGCCGCAGCAGAGGGGACCGGGCCGCGGAGCCCGTGGCGAGGGAGGGGACCGTCCGCTCCACCGGCGCCAACGAGCGCCCCACCATCATGCGGGCCAGCTCCGCCTGGGTGGTCTCTGCGGTGTTCACGGTGCCCACCACCTGGCCGCCCCGCAGCACCGTCACCTGGTCGGTGATGGCCATCACCTCGTACAGCTTGTGGCTGATGAACACCACCGACAGCCCGTGCTCCTGCAGCCGGCGCAGGCTGGCGAAGAGCTGGTCCACCTCCTGCGGCACCAGCACCGCAGTGGGCTCGTCCAGGATCAGGACGTTGGCGTTGCGGTAGAGGGCCTTGAGGATCTCCACCCGCTGGCGCTCGCCCACCGACAGGTCCTTGACCAGCGCGCGCGGGTCTACCTCGATGCCCAGCCTGGCGGCGGCCTCGGCCACCTTCTGCGAGGCCGCCGCCAGGTTCAGCCGCACCCCCGGGTTGTAGCCCAGCACCACGTTCTCCGCCACTGTGAGGGGCGGCACCAGGGCGAAGTGCTGGGTGACCATGCCGATGCCCAGGGCGATGGCGTCCTTGGGCGAGCGGATGGCGGCCGGCCGGCCGTCCACCCGGATCTCGCCCTCATCGGCGTGGTACAGGCCGTAGAGGATGCGCATCAGGGTGGTCTTGCCGGCGCCGTTCTCGCCCAGCAGGGCGTGGATCTGGCCGCGGCGCAGGCGAAAGTCCACCCGGTCGTTGGCCACCAGCGCGCCAAAGCGCTTGGTGATGCCGCGCATCTCGACGGCGAGGGGGTTGGAAGAGGTGGTGGGCTGCATGGGATGAGGGGTGCAACGAGCCATGCGCAACGCCGAGGCCTGGCGGGCGTCACGCATGGCTCCTCGTTGCCCATGCTGTCACGGCTTCGACGAGGCGGGCGGCTGGGACTCGTTGATGTCCACGCGGAAGAGGCCGCTCTTGATGGCCTCCTCCTTGGCCTTCACCCGCTCCACCAGCTCCTGGCTCAGGCCGCACTTGACGTTGGTGTTGATGGGGGCCAGGCTGGCGCCGCCCTTGGCCACCATGCTGAAGTCCTTCAGGTCCTGCGAGGTGTAGGTGCCGCCCTTCACCTGGTTGATGATGTAGTCCACCGTGGGCTGCATGCTCCACACCGGGCCGGTGACCACGTAGTCGGGCGCCAGGGAGCGCTGGTCGCTCATGTTGCCGAAGACGCAGAGGCCGTTCTCGGCCGCCGCCTCGATGACGCCGAAGCGCTCGGCGAACAGCACGTCTGCGCCGGCGTCAATCTGCGCCAGGGCCGCCTCCTTGGCCGCCGCCGGGTCGAACCAGGAGTTGATGAAGGTCGTCTTCACCTCGACGTTGGGGTTGACCTCCCGCGCGCCGGCGATGAACGCGTTGACGATGCGGTTCACCTCGGGCACCGGGTAGCCCCCCACCACGCCGATGATGTTGCTCTTGGTGATGCCGCCGGCCAACATGCCGCTCAGGTAGGCCGGCTCGTGGATCCAGTTGTCGAACACCGAGAAGTTGGGCTCGGCCGGGCCGCCGCCGGAGCCGAAGACGAAGGCGATGTTGGGGTAGTCCTTGGCCACCCGGCGCACCGCCTCCTCGTTGCCGAACGCGTCGCCGAAGATGATGTCCGGCTTCTGCTTCTCCGACACCTCGCGCAGGATGCGCTCCATGTCGCCGGCGTAGCCGATGTCGTCGGTGTAGGTGTAGGTGATGCGGCCGTCGGCCTGCGCGTTGTTGAGGGCCGTGTGGATGACGCCTACCCACGGCTCCTCGATGGCGGTGGCGAAGGTGCCGAAGACGGTCAGCTTGCCTTCCTTAGCGGCCGGCTGTTGGGCCGGGGCAGGCGTCGCTGGCGGCGCGCAGGTGGTGAGCAGCAGCGCCAGGAGCAGAACGAGCGATAGAGTGAGAGCACGGCGGGACATGGGGCACTTCCTCCTTTTGGGTGTGAAGAGCGGATAAGCTGCCAGACGATAGCCCGGAACGAAGGCGAGGGGCCGCAGTGGAACAACCGGGCCTGGGGCGCTGAATCTTATCCAACTTGGTTCGGTTGCGCAAATAGAAGTGTGCTAGAATAGGCCTCTCCAGGGACCCGGCGGCCACGCTGGACCGCTGTCCCCAGGGCCTCGGCCGGCCACGCAGGCCGGCCGGGCAGGCCT
>JANWYQ010000200.1 GCA_025055015.1 Caldilineales bacterium | reverse complement strand
CCGTCTCGGCCGGTGGCCTCCCCCTTTAGCTCCTCCAGGTTGGCGCGGATGCCGTCATCTCGGCCGGGGTGTCGGGTTGTGCCACCTAGGCCTCCTGCAACCGGGCGGCATCAATTAGCAAGAGCGCAGTCGCCGGCCGAGCACGGTTCAGGTGCTCCGGCCCCTACGCTCGATGTATTGAACCCCTTCCAGGCCCTTGAAATGCGCGTCCTGCGTCCACAGGACAGCGTCATAAGCGCGAGCGGTGGCTAGGATGATGCTATCAGCCATCGGCAGCCGCAGTGCATAAGAGAGCTCTGCCGCAAACAACGCCAGACTGTCATCCAGTTCCACCACCTGGGCACCTTTCATCAAAGCGACGGCCTCCAACGCGTCGTTTTTGTTTCTTTCCGACAAAACACGCTTGAACACCTCGAACAGGCTGATGGTCGGTACCAGCACTTCTTCGAGTCTTTCGATAACGGGTGCGAAGAAGTCCGCATTTTCACCATCAATGAAATACTCCAGCCAGCCCGACGAGTCCACGACGTTCATACGCGGTCTTCCTCTTCACGTTCGATCTCGCTGCTCATGCCTTTGAGAAAGCCGCGGGCAGACTTGATGTCACGGACGGGGACGATCTCCAGGCGGTTGCCGTAAATGATGAACCGCACTTCTTGACCTGGCTTGACGCTCCACTTTTCGCGAACAGCGCGGGGGATGATCAGACGATACCTGGGTGACAGAATGGCCGTATCCATAGGCGACTTCTCCTTTGCGAACAAAACACTCCATGCTCATTGTACTGCTCCCCCATGCAGACGCCAAGTTGGTAAGATCGAAGACGGACCGAACCACTCGCATGGGCTTCGGCATATGCTGCCCCGCTCTACTCCTCTTCCCCGACCTCCCCCGTCTCGGCCAGCCCCTTCCCCTTCAGCTCCTCCAGGTTGGCGCGGATGGGCACCATCTCGGCCAGGCTAAAGGCCCACGGTTGCATGGCCGGGGTGTCCATCTCGGTCTCGTTGTGGACTTGACCGGCCGCGCGTTGGGTGTGAGAGCCCTTGCTAGACGGGTACAGGCGTAAGCTCGCGCACACCAACCCACACTTGCTCTCGCGCTGCCTCCTCAGCCTCTTGCAGGAGCTGTTCCGTGACCGCTTCGGACACGTAAGCCTCGCCACAATTGGCGCAGACCTGTGCCGGCACACGCTTGAACACCAGGATGGTGCGGCCGCGTTCCAACGTCACGGTCGTGTAGCCCGGTTGTGTCTCGCCATGTTTACAGATCACACACCTCATCGCTGTCTCCTCCGTTCAAAGCCGGGTTCCAGGTTGGCTCACCCCTCCTCTTGGCCGGTACTGCGTGGTGTGGCTCCGAAGGTCGTGTATCGGCGATGTAGACGCTGGCATCCACCACGAACATCGTCACCGCTTGATCGCCCGGCAGCCTCCGGCAGCACCTGCCCTCCGCGGGGATGGAATAGCGCTATCGAGCGGGTTCGAGGCCAGGGTCAACGGCAAGACGGTGCCCTGGACCCCTTTGTGGACATCTGAAGGTCGTCGGGACGCGACGTGGACGGGCCTGCCTACTGACTGGCGGCCCTGCCCTGTGCCCGGCGCCACAGCTTGGCTTTCTGCTCGATCTGCTCCATGTGCGTCCCCCGCCAGTAGACCCGCCGGCACCGCGGGCAGCGGCGAAAGGCCGGCTGCGTCTGCAGCACGTAGGGAGGCACGTCGTGGGCTACCTCCTCGTGGCTGGCCGGCTGCAGCAGTGCGTTGCAGTGCACGCAGCGGCTGCCGGGCTGCGGCGCCGGCAGACACAAGGCCTGCATCACCTGCAGCAGCTGCGCATCCAGGTCCCCCTCCTCCACCAACAACGTCTGCAGGCCGCGGCGGCCGGCCAGCCCCCGGTCGCGGGTGAGCAGGACTCGCCCCTCGGCCCGCGCCTGCCGCGCCAATTCGGCATCCGACGCATGGTTGACCGCGATAGCTGCGTCGTAGCCCAGCAGACGTAGCCACTTCCCCAAGGTGCCGAGCATGGAGTCGACCAGCAGCTTCATGGGAGGGAGCGGGGAGCAGAGAGCGGGGAGCAGGGAGCGGGAAGCGGGGAGGCGGAGGCCAGAGCTGCGCAGGGGATGGTAGAGCGTGCCATGTCAAGGCCTGTGGGGCCGGAAACGCTCCCTTGAGCAGGGTTGGGGCCCTTCGCTTCGCTTAGGGTGACAAGCCGACTGCGCACTCCGAGCCGGAAACCAGAGGGCGCCCGGGGACGCCTCCTGCGGGGGAACGCAGTCGGGGCCGGCCCATGGGCGCAGCCCCGACTGTCCAGTCCACCGTTGAGCGTTTACCGTTCAGCGTTCACCGTTGACCGATCACCGCCTCACGCCACCGTCACCTTGGGATCCAGGTACACGTCCTGGATGGCGTGCAGCAGCGCAACGCCCTCGGCGAAGGGCTTCTGGAACGCCTTGCGGCCGGAGATCAGGCCCATGCCGCCTGCGCGCTTGTTGATCACTGCGGTGCGCACAGCCTGGGCCAGGTCGTTCTGGCCGGAGGCGCCGCCGGAGTTGATCAGCCCCACGCGGCCCATGTAGCAGCCGGCCACCTGGTAGCGGCACAGATCAATGGGGTGGTCGCTGGTCAGCTCCTCGTACACCTTCTTGTGGGTATGGCCGAAGCCGATCTTGCGGAAGCCGTCGTTGTTCTCGGCCTGCTTCTGCTTGACGATGTCCGCCTCGATGGTGACGCCGATGTGGTTGGCCTGGTTGGTGAGGTCCGCAGCCACGTGGTAGTCCACGCCGTCCTTCTTGAAGGCGGAGTTGCGCAGGTAGGCCCACAGCACGGTCACCATGCCCAGCTCGTGGGCACGCTCGAAGGCCTCGGCCACCTCCAGGATCTGGCGTCGCGACTCGGGGGAGCCGAAGTAGACCGTGGCGCCTACGGCCACCGCGCCCATGTTCCAGGCCTGCTCCACCGTGCCGTACATGGTCTGGTCGTAGGTGAGGGGCAGGGAGAGGGTCTCGTTGTGGTTGATCTTGACCATCAGGGGGATCTTGTGGGCGTACTTGCGGGCCACCGCGCCAATCACGCCGAAGGTGGAGAAGACGCCGTTGCAGCCGCCCTCGATGGCCAGGCGCACGATGTTCTCCGGGTCGAAGTAGATGGGGTTGGGCCCAAAGGACGCCGAGGCCGAGTGCTCGATCCCTTGGTCCACGGGCAGGAAGGAGACGTAGCCGGTGCCCGCCAGCCGGCCGGTGTTAAAGATGAGCTGCATGTTGCGCAACACCTGGGGCGACCGGTCGGTGTGCACCATGATACGGTCAATGAAGTCCGGGCCTGGCAGATGGAGCATCTCCTTGGGAATCTTGGGGTTGCTGAAACCAAGCAAGCTTTCTGCCTCAGCGCCGAGCAGGGCTTCGATATCTACTGGCATAGCAAAAACCTCCTCTAAAAGCGAAGAACGATCACCGCGCGGGTGAGAGGGTTGACCGGGGGAAATGAGCGCCGCAGGGCGCTTGAGAATTTGGAAACAAGTATATCACGGCTCAAAACCAGGGCCAAACCGCAACCGGCGCCAAAAACGCTGTTCAACGGCCGTTAAGCGCGGCTTCAAGCAGCGTTAACGCCGGCCAGGTTGCGCTGCACCACGTCGGCGATGGTGAGGCGATGGCGTACCCAGAGCTGCTCGTTGATCATCTGGATCTGCTTGCGCGGGTTGAAGAATGCCTCGGCCCAGCCGTAGCCGGCGCAGGCGGTGTCGGCAATGCTGTGGCCGGCCGCATCGCTGCCCCACCAGGCGCGGTACTGCGCCTCCAAGTCGGGGCGGATGTGGAACTCCGGCTCGGCGTAGTGGGCGGAGTAGTAGTAGTCGGGCGGCAGCGCGTTGAGCACCGTTTCGAAGCTGTGCACGCGCAGGCGGAAGGCGGGCGGGCTGTAGTGGGCGAGCCGGGCCAGACCGCGCAGGGTCACGAAGGGCGCCAGGATTTCCACCTGCTCGACGCGCTCGAAGCGCCGCTGCACATGGCCCAACACCCCCAGCATGACCACGCCGCTGGCGATGCTGTCCCCTACCAGCGCCAGCCGCTTGCCCGCCCGCTGCTGCGGCGAGATGTCCTGGTCCTTGAGGATGGTGGTCTCCACCCGGCGGTTGTAGCGCGGCACGGTGGGGTCGTAGACGTGGTGCGAGTCCAGCAGCGCCTCGTCGCAGTAGTAGCCGTACGTCTCGTACACCCCCTCGCCCATCTGGAACTTGGCGCCCTCCCGCAGCACCGGCAGGATGACGACGGCGTCCTGGCTGTAGCGGCTCAGCGCCTCTTGCATGGCCGGCGAGCACAGCGCGTCGCGAATGGCCACGCCGATGATGCGCGCACGGGGCGCGCCCAGGATGAGCTGGCCGGCCAGCCAGGTAGCCACGGGCGCCACCCCGCGTTGGGCCAGCCCAAGGAGATCGAAGAGGTAGGGATCGGCCGCCGACTGCTGCATGCCGTACATGAACTGCGCCGTGGCCCGGCTGTGGGTGAGCACCAGCTCCACCCGACGGCCGTTGCGCAGGGCCAACCAGCCGTAGCGATAGCAGCGGTTGGCCTCGTCGCACGGCGAAGGGGCGTCCAGGATCAGCTCCCCGGCGATGGGCTCGTGGACCTCGTCGGGAAGCTCGAAGGGGAAGGTGAACATGCGGCCTCCGGTGCGTAAGGGGAAGCGGCTACCACCGCCGGCCCGATGATAGCATGAGAGGCCGGGTTTCACCAACTGTTGCCGCCCGTGCGCACAAGGCGTTGGTCGTTCGCCCGTGGGCGTGCGAACTCCGCGATCTCCGGTCTGCGGAGCCAGGCGCCCCCAGGCGCGGCGATCGTTGCGCCCTCTATCCAGATTTGCTTTATTTCCCCACATGCCTGATAATGTCACCGTCCACATGGGTGGACGCCTGCTTGAGTAAGCGCCGTTGGTTCCTCGCAGTTCTCCCCTCTGAGTTCCTGTAGGTTCCCTTCGAGCGGTCGGCAAAGCGGCCACAGCGCCTGGCCCCTGGGGCGGCTTCGGGCCACGCCACATCCGTTTTGTTCAGCGGGCAACCCGGTTGAGGCTCTGAGCAGCAGAGCCCCTGCCCAATCTACGTGCTTTCGTCAGAAAGCCAGGAGTTTAGAAACGTGACAAGACTTTACGTCGGCAACCTACCCTTCAGCGCCACCGAGGAGGACGTGCGCAACCTGTTCGCGTCCTACGGCACCGTCAACGAGGTCAGCCTGGTCAACGACCGCGACACCGGCCGCTTCCGCGGCTTCGGCTTCGTGGAGATGGACACCCAGGGCGCCAACGCAGCCATCCAGGCCCTGGACGGCGCGGACTTCGGCGGACGCGACCTCAAGGTCAACGAGGCCCGGCCTCGCGAGGACAATCGCGCTCCCAGGCGCAGCTTCGACGACTACGGCCGCGGCGGCCAGCGGGGCGGCGGCTACGGTCGCGAGCGCAGCAATCGGCGCAGCGGCTGGTAACCCCGCACCCCCTCCCCGGTGCGGCCGGCCGCCGAGCTCGGCAACGGAGCCCTCACAGCCGCCCCCTCCTCCTTGCTTGACGCTCGGCAGCCCTAACCTGAAGGCTGGATCGCACCCTAACAGGACCTGAGACCTCTCAGGTCCTGTTCTTTTTTCCAGGCCGCGGAGGATAGCCGGTGATCTCCCGGATCGCCTCGTACAGCGGCCGCAGCCGGCCGTACATCTGCCGATAGACCCGTCGGTACAGTTCGTCGTAGATCTGCACCCGCGCCGGGTCGGGCGTGAACACCTGGCTGATGCGGGTCATGGCGTCCACGGCGGCCTCGAAGCTAGGGTGAAGGCCCAGGCCCACAGCAGCGTCCATGGCCGCGCCCAGGCCGCTGGTCTCGTACAGGTGCGGCCGCGCCGCAGGGAGATTGAAAACGTCGGCCGTGATCTGCATGGCCGCGTCGCTCTGCGAGCCGCCGCCGGAGACCCGCAGCTCGGTAATGGCCGCGCCGCTGCGCTGCTCGCTGCGCTCCTTGCCCTCTCGCAGGGCGTAAGCTAGCCCCTCGATGATGGCACGGTAGAGATGGGCGCGGGTGTGCACGTCACCAAAGCCGATCACCGCGCCCTTGGCCTCTGGCCCCGGCACCTTCAGCCCCGGCGACCAGTAGGGCTGCAGGATCAGCCCCTGGCTCCCGGCGGGCACCTGGCTCACCAGCCGGTCGAAGAGCGCTTCCGGCGTGATCCCCAGCGCCTCGGCCGCCCGCTGTTCCGGGTGGCCGAACTGTTGCTTGAACCAGCTCACCATCCAGTAGCCGCGGTAAATCTGCACCTCCAGGCTGTAAGCGCCGGGCACCGCCGCTGGGTAGGGTGGGATCAGCGGGATTACTTCCACGTAGCGGCGGTGCGTGGTGTTGATGGTGGCGGTGGTGCCGTAGCTCAGACAGCCGATGTGGGGCTC
>JANWYQ010000188.1 GCA_025055015.1 Caldilineales bacterium | reverse complement strand
CCCCATACGGTTTGTTTGGCGGGCGCTGCTCTCCCTCCCGGAGAACCTGTACCTGCTGTTCCTGCAGCTCCTGCCCAAGCGGGCTCGCGAGCAGACGATCAAGGAACGCCAGGCCCGCAAGCGCAAGCGCGCCACGGAGTTCCAGGACCAGATCGTCTACCGCAAACACATCCTCTTCCTGGTCAAGGACGCGATCATTCCTCTTGTCTTCGTGGTAGGCACCGTTGCCCTGTGGATTTTCACCGACTTCACCATCAGGGGTTTGCCTAGGGCGCTCTCGGTGATCTACGCAGTGGCCCTGGCTATTGCCCTCTTCTGGCTCTGGTTCCGCTGGGAGAACTGGCGCAACGACCGCTACGTGCTCACCAAGACCCACATCTACTACATCTACGCCCTGCCCCTGGGGCTGTCGGAGCGGCGACGCCAGGCCGAGTGGAGCAAGGTGCAGAACGCCAACTACGTCATCCCCAACTTCTGGGCCAACCTGTTCAACTGGGGCAACGTCACCGTCGAGACGGCTTCGGTGGAGGGCACGCTGGTCTTCGAGCGCATCCCCAACCCGCGGCAGGTGCAGCAGCTCATCGTCAACCGCATCGCCGAGGCGCGACAGCAGGCAGAGCAGAAGGAGCGGGAACGCCGCCAGGCCGACCTGAGCGAGACGTTGCAGATCTACGACGAGGTGCTCAAGGAGTGGGCGGAGCGCAACATGCAGGTGGGGCAGACTCCGCCGGCGTAACGCCTAAAAGAAGAGGCCAGCCCTTGACGAGGGCTGGCCTCTCGACGCTTTGTCCTGTCAGCTGGTCTTTTTACGGGTCAGCAGGCGGCGCAGCACCCAGATCACCAGCACCACCGGCAGCGCCATCATGAGCAGCAGGGGGAGTCCGACGATCACCAGGTTGATGATCAAGTCGGCGAACCCTTGGAGCATCTGGGTCAGGGTGCGGACGGCGTTGCGCACTGTCACCGCCGGCCGCCACTCCTCCTCCACCACCGGCCTGGTAGCCTCGTCGGGTACTAGGTCCACGGTGATGGTGGACAGGGCCGCCAGGTTGGACAGGTACTGCATGCGCCCCTTGACCCGCTCGATCTCCTCTTGCTTGGCTGCCAGCTCCCGATACACGGCCAGGATGTCCTCGGCCTTGGCGCCAGGCTGCTGGCGCACCTCGGTCAACATCGCCTGCAGCTCCCGCTCCACTGCCTCTAGGTTGCGCAGCCGTGCCTCCAGGTCGGTGTACTCGGCGGTCACGTCCTCGGCGGTGCTGCTCTCGTACAGAACCCGCACGGCCAGCCGCCGTAGCTCTTCCAGCGCGCTGCGATAGCCCTCAGCCGGCACCCGGATCACCACCGTGCCTCGCAGCTGGTCGCCGGTGTACTGGCTAAGCTGGGATTGAGCCACGTAGCCGCCGCTGCGCAGCGCCAACGCCTCCACGTCCCGCGCCGCGGCCGCTACGTCCTTCACCGCCAGGCTGATGTTGGCCCGGTAGACGATTTTGCGCGGGTCGGTCACGTCGGGCGCGGTCGTCTGGGGAACGACGCCCGCGTCGCCCTGGGCATAGGCCTCCGCCGGCATGGCCGGCGCTAGGGTAGGCGCTGCCGCAGGGAGTTCCATCTTTTCGGCCGCCTGAGGGGCGGGGCGACTGCCTATCGGCGCAGCACAGGCCGACAAGTTCAGAACCATTGCCAACAAGGCCCACAAAAGGATCGGACGACGCATCTCTTCCTCCTCGAAACCGGGAATGACCGGCCTGATCTGGCCGACCTACCCGTTTACATGCGGCCGGCCCCGCGGCGGTTCACGGCGAATGTAGCGCAACTCAGCAGGAGTTGCGATACAGGAAACGTCTTATCTGCGGCCGGTCCTGCGGCAGTTCACGGGAATGTAGCGCAACTCCGCAGGAGTTGCGTTACAGGGTGCGTTTGACCTGCGGCCGGCCCTGCGGCAGTTCACGGCAGATGCTTCTCTACCAGCCGAAGGCCAGCCGCGCGATGAGCCGCTCCGGCAGGCCGGCCTTGCGCATGTCGGCTTGGGTGCGCTCGTAGTTGTAGGGGATGCGGCGGAAGCGCCACACCTGCGCCTCGGTGTCCAGGAAGGCGTAGCTAGCGCGCGGGTCGCCGTCCCGCGGCTGGCCCACGCTGCCCGGGTTCAAAATCAGGCGGTGATCCCCCTGCAGGCTGATGTCAACGTCGTAGGCCGGCGCGTGGGCCGTGCACACCGGCTGGCCGGTCTGTGGATCGTGGAACAGGCGGTAGATGCGGGGGACGTGGGTGTGGCCCACAAGGCAGTAGGGGGTGTGGAAGTGGTCGAAGTTGGCCAGGGCTACCTCGCTGTTGAGGATGTACTCCCAGATGGGGTGACGGGGGCTGGCGTGGGTGACGGTGAAGTCCCCCACCACGATGGGCTGGTCGGGCAGCGCCCGCAGGTAGGCGTAGCTGTCGGGCGCCAGCTCGCGCTGTGTCCACAGCACCATCTGCCGCGCCTCGGGGTTGAAGTCGTCCAGGTCCAAGCGGTCCAGCGCGGCCCAGTCGTGGTTGCCAGCCACCCGCAGGTGGTCGGGGAACGCCTGCAGCCGCCAGATGCACTGGTTGGGCGCGGGCCCGTAGCCCACGATGTCGCCCAGGGACCACACGGCGTCGAACCCGCGCTGGCCCAGCCAGACCACCCGTTCGGCGTCGGCCAGCACCTCCTCCAGGGCCACCAGGTTGGCGTGAACGTCGGAGAGCACCAGAACGCGCATGAAGACCTCGGCCGTGGATGATACCACCGGTGAGGAGCGAAGGCAAGCCGGCTCCGACCGTTGAGCCTGTCGAGGCGGTCGGAGCCCAAATTGGCGGTTTGTCGCTGACCCGGACTATAATGCCCTGCAGTCGGCTATGGCATACACGCTCCTCACCCACAGCGAAAGCGAGACCGAGGCCTTGGGACGTGCGCTGGGCCGGCGCCTGCAGCCGGGCGACGTGGTGGCCCTGGTGGGCGACCTGGGCGCGGGCAAGACCTGCCTGGCGCGCGGCATTGCGGCCGGGCTGGGCGTCGAGGAGCCGGTGGCCAGCCCCACCTTCATCCTGGTGGCCGAGTACCCTACTGCGCCCGGCTTCCCCCTCTACCACGCCGACTGCTACCGCCTCGACAACCCCGCTCGCGAGGCGGAGGACATCGGCTTGGACGAGCTGATGGCGGACCACGGCGCAGTGGTGGTGGAGTGGGCGGACCGCGTCGAGGCGCTCCTGCCCGCCGACCACCTGCGCGTCACCCTGGAGATCGTGGACGACCACTGCCGCCGGATCACCTTGGAGCCGAGCGGGCCGCGCGCGGGGCAGCTGCTGGCCGGCCTGCTGGACGGCAGCCAGACCGGGCCAGAGGGCTGAGGAGGCGCGATGGCCTATCTGCTGGCTCTGGACACGGCCACCCGCTACACAGGCCTGGCGCTGCTCGCGGAAGGCGACCTGCTGGCCGAGCTGAACTGGCGCTCCCACGACAGCCAGACCACAGAGCTGACCCCGCGGCTCAGCCAGCTGTTGGCATGGCACGGCCTGGCGCCGGCGGACGTGGCTGCCATTGCGGTGAGCCTGGGGCCCGGCTCCTTTACCGGGGTGCGCATTGCGCTGAGCGTCGCCAAGGGCATCGCCGTGGCCCAGGGGACGCCGCTGGTTGGGGTTTCGACCCTGGACGCCACGGCCTACCCCTTTTTGCGCGCAGCCGGTTCGGTGGCGGCGGTGGTGCAGGCGGGCCGCGGGCGGGTGTGTTGGGCCTTGTATGCAGACCGGCCGCCGGAGCCGCCTGCGCCGGAGGTCGGGTGGGCGCCGCTGCGGCTGGGAGGCTGGCAGGGCTGGCGCACCGCCTTCCACCTGAGCGATCCCCAGGGGCTGGCGCAGCAGGTCACCCGGCCCACCCTGTTCGTGGGCGAGCTGACGCCGGCGCTGGTCGAGACCTGGGTGGGCCCCCAGGCGCTCATGTCCGAGGCCGTAGCCTCGGGCCGTCGCGCTGCGGTCCTCGGCTACTTAGGCTGGCTGCGCTGGCAGGCCGGCGACGTGGACGACCCCGCCAGCCTTAGCCCCATCTACCTGCGCGAGCCATGAGCCGCAGCTGGCTGTGGGTGCGCCCCATGCGGCCGGAGCACCTGCCGGCCGTCATGGCCATCGAGAACCGGGTGTTCATCGGCGACGCCTGGCCGGAGAGCATCTATCGTCGCTACCTGGACGCCGAGGACATGCTCTACTGCGTGTTGGAGCTGACCGCACGGCAACCGTCCGGGCCGTCGGCGGAGGGCGGCGAGGCGGAGGAGGACGGCTATGGCCTGCCGCCGACGCCCTTCGCGCCGCCCCCTGGCCTAGCGGCCCCCGCCGATCCCACGCTGCTAGGCTACGCCGGCTGCTGGCTGGTGGACGAGGAGGCGCACCTGATGACCATCGCCGTGGCGCCGGAGTGGCAAGGTCTGGGGCTGGGGGAGTGGCTGCTGCTGCAGGTGCTGGACCTGGTGGAGCGTCGCGGGGCCGAGGTGTGCACCCTGGAGGTGCGGGTCAGCAACCAGGTCGCGCAGGCGCTCTATCGCCGGCTGGGATTTCGGGTAGAAGGGCGCCGTCGGCGCTACTACACCGACAACAACGAGGACGCCCTGATCATGACCTCGCCCCCCCTCTGGTCGGAAGCCATGCGCAGCCTGCGCGAGGTGCGGCGGGCGGCGCTGGTGGAGCGGCTGGGCGGCGGCCGAGCGGCGGCCGAGGCGGGCCGTCGGTAACGAGGCCGGGTCAGCAGCGCTCGGCCTTGTCTGCCGTGTTCGACCCTGGGCTGCTGCGTCACGCAGCGGCCATTGTGCACTCTCTATCCACGCCACATCGCTATGACGGTCTCCCCTCCTCCCCGCTCCCGCGCCTGGTGGGAGCAGCGCTACGCCGATGGCACTATCCCCTGGGACACAGGCATCACGCCGCCGGAGCTGCGCGAGCTGTTGGACAGCGGCCGGCTGCGGCCGCCGGGCGTGGCTTTGGACCTGGGCTGTGGCACGGGCACCAACGCCGTTTTCCTGGCCCAGGCCGGCTTCACCGTCTTCGGCGTGGACCTCTCCTGGTTGGCCCTCAGCCGGGCTCGCGAGCGGGCGCTGGCCGCAGGCGTGCCCCCGCGCTTCTGCCAGGGGGATGTCACCGACCTGGGCTTCCTGGCCGTGCAGGCGAAGTTCGTCCTGGACGTGGGATGTCTGCACTCCATTGCGCCCGAGGACCGAGCGCGCTACGCCCGCTCCCTGGCCCAGCGCCTGGCGCCGGGTGGGCTCTACCTGTTGTACGGCTTCGATGCCGATCCCACGCGGGTAGACGGCCCCATCGGCTTCGAGGCGGGCGAGATCGCGGCCCGCTTTGCCCCCTGGTTCGAGCTGCTTTGGCAACGTCCCAGCCAGGAGAGGGAGCGGCCTGTGGCGTGGTATCTGCTGCAGCGCCGCTGAGGGCTACACGATCACCGGCAGCCGGCCGGGATAGACCGTGATCTCCACACGGCGGGCGTCGTGCCACAGCACCTCCCCGTCTGCGTGAACGGGCAGCGGCGAGTCGGACTCCACTACCGCATGGCGGAAGCGCCGGGTGTGCACTGCTGGTTCCCCCTCGTGTTTGCCGTTGATGGCCTTGGGCAGCAGGCGCAGGATCTCCCGCCGGGGGATGGCGTCCACGTAGCACATGTCCAGCAGGCCGTCGTCGGGCACGGCCTGGGGGGTGATCAGGAAACCGCCGCCGATGCGCCGATTGTTGCCCACGGAGATCATGAGCGTCGGCCCGTTTTGCCACGCCTCGCCGTCCACGTGCACGCGCACCTGGGGAAAGGGGAAGCTGACCATGGCGCGAAAGACGCCTGCCAGGTAGCCGGGAAAGCCACGCAGCCAGGTCAGCTTCTGCGCCTCGATGTCAATCATGGCCTCGAAGCCCAGGCCGACGTTGTTGTCGAAGTAGCGGTCGTTGACGCGGCCGATGTCCACCCGGCGCACCTGGCCATGGCGCAGGCGCTCGGCTGCCTGGCGAAGCTCCGCCGGTATGCCCAGGGAGCCGGCGAAGTCGTTGCCGGAGCCCATGGGCAACACGCCGACGGTGCAGGGAATGTCGGCGCCGTCGGCCGCCTGCATCAGGCCGTTGACCACCTCGTTGAGGGTGCCGTCGCCGCCCACGGCTACAATCAGCTCGCGGCCTGCCAGGGCGGCGCGGCGGGCCAGCTCGATGGCGTGGCCGCGCGTCTCGGTGACCACGATCTCGTGGGGCAGGTCCACAGCAGCTAGGGCCTGCTTCACTTGTTGGGCTTGCTTGTAGGCGCGGCCGCGGCCGGCCAGGGGGTTGAAGATTGCCAGGGCTTTGCTCATAGACGCAGATGTAGACCACCGGCAGGCAGACACACGCTGCCTCAGGGCTCGACTGAGGGTGAGAAGGCTGCATCTCTTACAACACCGAGAGCCCCCCAGGGATGCACCAACGGGCGCAAGAGCGCTCACACCACGCGCGGCACGCGCGCCAGAATCTGCGCCACCACCTCGTAGGCGATGGTGCCGAGCCGCTCGGCCACCTGTTCAGCCGTGATCTCAGCCGTTCCCTGCCGACCGATCAGCACGACCTCGTCCCCCTGTCGGACGCCGGGGATGTCCGTCACGTCAATCATGGTCTGGTCCATGGTCACGCGGCCGATGATGGGCGCCGGCCGGCCGCGCACCAGCACGTGCCCCCAGTGTTGCGGCGCGCGGCGGAAGCCGTCGGCGTAGCCGACCGGGATCACGGCCAGCCGCGTCGGCCGCTGGGTGCGATAGGTGTTGCCGTAGCTGACGGTGGCGCCCGGCGGCAAGTCCTTCACCTGGGCGACCTGGGTCTTCCAGCTCAGCACCGGGCGAAAGCCCTCGGGCAGAGGCACCGCCGGCGAGGGCGCCAGGCCGTACAGGGCAATGCCCAAGCGCACCATGTCGAACCGGCTTTCCGGCAGGGTGAGCGCTGCCGCGGAGTTGGCAGCGTGCACCAGGGGAGGGCGCAGCCCCAGCGCCTGTAGCCGGTCTAGCAGCGCGCGGAACACGGCCAGCTGCATGCGGGTGTGGGCGATGTGTTCTGGCTCCAGGCTGTCGGCCACCGAGAAGTGGGTGAAGATGCCCTCCACGACCACGCCGGGGAGGCCGGCCAGCGCTTGCACGAAGGGCACCACCTGGTCGGGCAGCAGCCCCAGGCGGCCCATGCCGGTGTCCACCTTGACGTGGACCCGCGCCGGCCGGTTGAGGTCGGCCGCAGCCCGGCTCAGCGCGCGCGCCACGTCGAGATCGTACACCGTAGCGGCGACGTCGTGGCGCAAGGTGTCGCGGGCCTGCCACGGCGGGGTGTAGCCCAGCACCAGGATGGGCGCGTCCACAGCAGCCCGGCGCAGCACGACCGCCTCAGCCAGGCAGGCCACGGCCAGCATGCGCGCGCCGTTGTTCAGGGCCGTGCGCGCCACGCTCACCGCGCCGTGGCCGTAGCCGTCGGCCTTGAGCACGGCGCAGATGGCCACCTCTGGTCCCACGATCTCCTGGGCGCGGCGCACGTTGCCCGCCACGGCCTCCAGGTCGATCTCCAGCCAGGTGGGGCGGTCCTGGGTGAGGGGGCGCACCTGCAGCCAGCCGGGGGTCTGCCGCTCAAGCAGCTCGGCTGCGCGCTGAGGCTCGGCCAACAACCCGGCCACGATGCGCTCAAGGCGCGCCGGCCGGTCCCCTTTGACTAGCACCACCGGCGGTTCAGCGCCCGCCGAGCGGGTCAACAAGCCCTCCACCAGGCGCACGGCATCGGCGTCGGTGTAGGCGCGGAGGATGCGGCTGCGGGGCAGGCCGGCCTCCTGTGCGCCGTTGGCGATCTCCTGGGCCCGCTCCCCCTTGACCACCAAGTAGTCCACCACCGTCGCCGCACGCTCGCCCACCTGCCGGTGAGCGGAGATCTCGCGATGCCCCAGCTCCCACATGTCGCCGAGGACGGCGATGCGCGGGCGATCGCGAAACAGCGCCAGGACCTCCAACGCCGCCAGCATGGCCGCTGGGCTGGCGTTGACGGTGTCGTCCAGCAGCAGCGAGCCGTGGCGGCCGGCCAGGAGGCGCAGATGGCCGGGCAGGGGCTCGAAAGCCGCCAAGGCGTCGGCGATCTCCGCATCGGGCACGCCGAACCAGCGGCCGACGGCCACGGCAGTCAGCAGCAGGGGTACGTGGTGGCGGCCCAGCAGCCGAGAGCGAATGCGCAGGCCGGCGGCGGGCCCTGCGGCTTTGGCGGTAAAGGCCACGCCGTCCGTGCTCAGCTCGATGGCCTCCGCCCTCAGGTCGGCCTCGAGGCTGCTCCCCACGGCGACCACGGCGGCGCGGGTGCGGCTCCGCTGGGCCATGACCAAGGGATCGTCGGCGTTGAGCACGGCTAGGCCGTCGGCCGGCAGTGCCTCCAGCAGCCGTCCCTTCTCCTCGGCGATGGCGGCCAAGGAGCCGAAGGTGGCCAGGTGCACCTCCTGAATGGCCGTGAGCGCGCCGACGCGGGGATGGGTGAGGTCAGCCAGGTCGCGGATCTCGTCGAAGCTGTCGGCCGCCAGCTCGAACACGGCCAGCCTGTGGCGCGCCTCTAGCTCGCCGGCGGCGATGGAAAGGCCGTAGCGGCCGTTGATGCTGCCTCGATTGCGGAAGACGGTCCCTGGGCCCAGCCCCGGCGCTCGGCTGAGCACGGCGGCGGTCAGCTCCTTGGCTGTGGTTTTGCCGGTGGAGCCGGTGATGGCGACAGTGGTGAGCTCGTGGCGGCGCAGGGCGTGGCGTGCGTAGTCCACCAGAGCTGCCCGCGTGTCCGGCACCACTACCCAGGTGACGTGGGGCGCAGGAGACGGCGGCAGCTCTTGGCAGAGGACGCCGGCGGCCCCTCGCGCCACGGCGTCGAGGATGTAGTCGTGGCCATCCCCTTTCTCGGTCTTGACGGCTACAAACAGAGGCCCCGGTCGGGTGGGGTCGGCGGGGGGAACGGGCAACAGCCGGGAGTCGTACGCAAAGGCCGAAAAGCGCTGCGCAGCCGCAGGGCCGGCCAGCCGCCCGCCCGTGGCCTGTAGCAGCTCGGGCAGCTCGATCACGGCTAGGGTTGCAGCGGCTGGCGAGGTGGAGCCGGCTGGCGAGGAGGAGGTTGGGCCCGCGTGCGGCGGGCACGAGGCGGGGCCGGCGCAGCTGCCGGCTCGGGCGAAGGCGTCGCCATCTTGGCGTCCGGAGAGGAGGGGGCCTCTGCTTCGGGCGCGCTGGGCAGCGTCTCCGCCAGGTTGAGCGGCTTCAAGAGGGCAGCCCAGTCCACCGTCGGTATCTCCACGGTCTCCAACGTCGGCACCTCGGGCATCTGCAGCGGTCGGGACAGCTCGGAGAGGTCAATCTCGGGCATGGGCAGGGGATCGGGAAAGCCGGCCGATACCGCGGGCGGCCGAGACGGCGGCCGAGCCCGCTGCGACGCGGCAGGCGCCGCGCCCGAGGGCTGCTCAGGTTGCGAGGGTCGCCGCGAGCCCAGTCGCGCCTCGTGGAGCGCAGGCCGCAGGGCACGCGCCATCTCCACCAGGTTGGCGTAGCGCTCGTCGGGGCTGGCGGCCAGCGCCTTGGTGAGCACTGCGTCTAGCGAGGGCGGCAGGCCGGCGACGTCGCGAGCCAGGTGGGTGGGGCGGCCGGGAACCGGCGGCTTGCCGGTCAGCAGCAGATAGGCCAGCGCAGCCACCGCGTACACGTCGCTGCGGGCGTCGGGCGAGGCGCCCTGGGCCACCTCTGGCGGAGTCAGCGCCGTGGGCTGCGGGTGGGCCTGGATGTTCAACAGCCGACGCACCTGCTCGAGGCCGACGCCGGTGATGAGGGGCAGACCGCTCTCGTCCACGAAGATATCGTCGGGGCTGAGGTTCCCGTGGAAGTAGCCGTGGTGGTGGAGGTACTGCAGCGCCTCGACCACCTGGTAGATCAGCCGCAGGGCGCGGCGACGCTCCATGGGGCCTCGCACCTCTGCCGACAGGGGATGAACTCCGGCGCGCAGCCGGGCGACGACGTAGGGATAGCTCTCGTAGATGGCCATCTCGACGAGCGGCGCCAGGCCGGGGTGGTTCAGGGTCAACATCTGGATCTGCCGGCCCAGATCGGCCAACGACCTCTGTTTGGTCAGGTCGGACACCCGCCTGAGCACGCGCACGGCCATCTGCTGGTCCGAGGAGAGTATCCACGGGGAGGCCAGGGAGTCACTCCCCTCCCGCTGGGCAAGCTGCCGGAAGCGGGCCACGCCGCGCTGCACCAGCCCTTGCACCTCCTGTGGCCTGCGCCGCGTCTCCTCCGCTGTAGGCGACAAAACATCGAGCAGCCGGGCCAACAGGCTTCGCCTCTTGCCCTTTTTTCCCCGTGCAGTGGTTGTGGACCTGCCCGAACCTTGGGCCATGGTGACGCTCCTGGAACGCCGATCTTTGCAGCTCGGCCTCTGCCGGGCCTATTTTAGCATACACGCTCGGCCCAGGCAAGGCACCTTGTCGGTGGGATGTGGTTGTGCTACAATGGCCGGCCATGGACGGATCGCTGCCCTGGCATCCCCGCTTGGTGCATTTTCCCATCGCTTTGCTGCTTACCGGCAGCGCTGCGGCCCTGGCCTACCTGTTGGGATGGCGGCGCGCTTCGCTCGCCTCGTTAGCCTGGGCCACATTGACCCTGGGCTGGGTCGCCATTTTTCCCGCCGTGCTCAGCGGGCTGGTTGACCAGAGCCGATTCACCGTGCCCGCAGCCGCCCAGGACGTGATCAGCCTGCACATTGCCAGCGGCCTGGCGTTGATCGTGGTCTACGGCCTGGCGCTGTACGAGAGGCTGCGGTCGCCGGCTGCCCTCGACCTGGCCAGCCGTCGCGCCTGGCTGATTCTCGTCCTAGCGGTTGGTGTGGCCCTGCTGGTGGCGAGCAGCGCGCTGGGTGGACGACTGGTGTACGAGTTCGAGGTCGGCGTCCGACCATAGGGGGTGTCCCGGCCCTCTAACCGTCGGGCGACCTTCTCGGCTCGCCCAGTGGTTGGGGACCCCCTTGCGGTTTTGTTCTAGCCGTGATAGAATGCCGCCGGAGGAAAGATGGCCCACACCGCAGACATCGGC
>JANWYQ010000121.1 GCA_025055015.1 Caldilineales bacterium | reverse complement strand
CTCAGGACAGCGCTCAGGACGTCCAAGTCCTCGATCTTGCGGATCTCAGGCAACAGGCGCAGGCCCTCCGTGCCGAACTTTAGATCCAGAGCTACCTCGATGCCGGCCAAGACGCCCTGCTGTGTACCTTCATGCAGGCCCCGCTGGAGGCCCTGCTGGAGGCCCTGCTGGAGACCCTGCTGGAGACCCTGCTGAAGACCCTGCTGAAGACCTTTTTGCATTCCCTCCTGAATGGCTATTCGCTCCACACTGCTGATGTATGGCATACGCTGCACCTCCTCGAACTGATGAACTTCCTGCCAGAATGACCGATCCAGATCTTCGGGAAGCTGCATGATCCAGTCTATGAAGCGAAACAGATCAATGACCTCTTGCTTGCTGTGGCCTCGGCGATAGAGCTGGCGCACCAACCAGAGCTTGGCCGCATAGCGTGCCATTTCGTCGTGCCGCGTCTCCAGCGATTTCAGATGCGCCATGACGACGACGGCAAAAGGGTTCGTGCTCTCCTCGAGCCCTGCCCACAGGGCACGATAGTCCAACAGTTTGACGACAGGAAAGGTGATACCAACCTGGCATCCCCACAGTGCATAACCAAAGGATTGTGGGCGCCAACCTAACGTCTCGTCGGCCAGCACCGCCAGGCTGGCCACCTGACGGCGGTGGCGATCGTAGAGCCGATAATTGTACACGTACATGCGCTCGGCAAAGGAGGTATCTACCTGCCCCTGCACCTCCACGTGCACCAAAACCCAGACCTCGTCTCCCGAGCGTCGGTACACCTTGACCAGCTGATCTACCCGCTTTTCGCCGATCTCGGCTTCGCGGGCGATCTGGCGCAGCTCTTTGTCAAGGAACTCCGGCGGCCGGCTCCAGTTGATATCGTCGTAGGCCTGGGGGAAGAAGAACGCCATGAACTCGGGAAAGTAGAGGGTCAACACCTCCTTCCACGGGTTGTCGTAGTCGGCAGCGTTTCGAGACATACACTCCTTCCGGCTAGTGCTGTAGCGATTGTAGCACAAACCGGGCATTTTGTCATTGCTATTTCATTACGCTCAGAGGCTTGGCGAGCCCGGTCAGCGCTTGCCAGAACGCATTGCCTCTCCCATCGGGCGAACCTGATCAACAACTGGAAGCCAAGTCACTTAGCCGGCTAAGCAACTTCGCTAAACTGGGAGCCATGGCTCGACAGCCACAACCGGAAAGCATCGGCCAACTGCTCACCCAGGTCTGCAGAGCTCATAGGACAGCTGTCTCAGAACAGCTTTCCGACCTAGGCCTGCACCCCGGCCAGGAGAGCGTTTTGTGCCACGTTTGGCATGAGGACGGCCTCACGCAGAGCGAGCTGGCCCAACGGCTGGGCGTTCAACCGGCCACGGTTAGCAAGATGCTCAGCCGCATGGAACGAGCGGGCTTGATCAGCGGCTGTCGGGACGCGGCCGATGGACGTATCACCCGTCTCCACCTCACCGACGCGGGCAAAGCCCTCTTTCAGCCGGTGCAAGAGGCCTGGCTGGCCGTAGACGCGCAAATCTTGGCCAACTTCACCCTCGAAGAACGCGTCCTGCTGCGTCGCCTACTGATCCAGGTTCTACACAACCTTACAGACGGGTCGTAGCCCGGAAAGTCCGCTAACCAGCATATGTAGCCGGCTAAGCGCTATCCCTTTCACAATATCCTATCAACCCGAGAAAGGAACAAGAACCCATGGCTTGGAAATTCGATCCCTCCCACAGCAGCGTGCAGTTCGTCGCCCGCCACATGATGCTCTCCAAGGTGCGCGGGGAGTTCGAGAAGTTCACCGTTGACCTCAACCTGGACATGGACCACCCTGAGAACAGCGCGGTGGAGGCGCGCATTGACGCCAACAGCATCAACACGCGCGAGCCCCAGCGCGACGCTCACCTGCGCTCGCCCGACTTCCTGAACGCGGCCGAGTACCCTGAGCTGGTGTTCAAGAGCACCCGCGTCGAACGCACCGGCGAGGACACAGCCAAGGTCTACGGCGACCTCACCATTCGCGGGGTCACGCGACCTGTCGTGCTCGATGTCACCTACACCGGCATGTCCAAGTCGCCCTGGGGCACCACCAGCATCGGCTTCGAGGCCACCACCAAGATCAACCGCGAGGACTGGGGCCTGACCTGGAACGTGGCGCTGGAGACCGGCGGCTGGTTGGTGGGCAAGGAGATCACCATCAACATCGAGACCGAGTTCATTCAGCAGTAAAGGACCCACCTCCCATGCATGTTGCGGTCTTCGGCGCCACCGGAGGCACTGGACAGCAGGTCGTACGACAGGCGTTGGCGGCTGGCCATCGGGTGACTGCGCTGGTGCGCAATCCCGACAAGCTCGAAGTGCGGCACGAAAACCTAGTCGTTGTTGTCGGTGATGTCCTGGACACCACGAAGGTAGAGGAGACGTTAGCCAACGCCGACGCCGTCGTGGTGTCCCTGGGCAACACACCCAACAACCCGGAGTACATCGTATCGAAAGGGACCCAGGTGATCGTGGACGCCATGCATCGCCTAGGCCGGCCCAAGCGGATCGTGGTGGTGAGCTCGTTGGGCGTGGGCGAGAGCAAGGATCAGGTGCCGCTGGCCTTCAAGGCCCTGATGAAAACCATCCTCAGGAAGCCCATGGAGGACAAGGAGCGGCAGGAGGCGATCATCAAGGCCAGCGGATTGGACTGGACCATCGTTCGGCCCGGCGGCCTAACCGATGGTCCGGCCACCGGCCGCTACCGCTCAGGGCTCGATCCCAAGATCGTCGCCGGCCAGGTGTCGCGGGCGGACGTGGCGGCCTTTGTCCTGCAGCAGCTGACGGACAACACCTACCTGCACAAAGCGCCGGCGATCACGTAGGCGAAGCTCCATTCTCCATTGCCCTCGGAGAGGACCTACCCACTCCGGGGGCTATTTCTTTTTAGGTTTCTGGCCGTTGCCTCACCGAGCATGAACCAGCAGGAGCGCCAAAGCGTGCAATCGGTGGACCTGCTCCGTGCAGCGTCCCACCGCCCGCACCTCGGGCGAGGCCCATGGATATCACGTCGAAACAAGGAGAGAGGTGCAAGATGAGATCCAAGCCTTTTGTGGCAGTTGTGACCGTAGCCCTGGTCGTTGTCGTGGCCAGCTTGGCCCTCCTACCCAGCCGGCTGCCGAGCGCTCAGGCTGGTCAGCCGGCCGTCCTTCGCAACAGCCTCCATCAGGAGACCACCGCCATGTCGAAACTCCAAGCTGCGGCGGACAAGAGCGTTGAGCTGACTGTCTACAACCAGAACCTCGCTCTGGTCCGCGAAAGCCGCGTCCTGAACCTCAAGAGCGGCCTGAACGAGATCGTCTACACCGACGTGTCGGCCCAGATAGACCCCACCAGCGTGTCCTTCCGCTCGCTCACCGACCCGTTGAACACCGTGGTGTTGGAGCAGAACTTCGAGTTCGACATCGTGGGCTCCGACCGACTGCTGCAGAAGTACCTGGACCGCGAGATCGCCGTGCAGACCCAGGACTCGCGGGTCTACACCGGCACCCTGCTCAGCGCCGCCGGCGACGTGGTGCTGCAGGCGCCCGACGGCACCCTCAACGTGCTGAAGTTCGACCAGATCCGCACCTACACCTTCCCGGCCCTGCCAGAGGGACTGCGCACCCGGCCCAGCCTGGTCTGGCTGGTGAACGCCGAGCGGGCGGGCGACCACGACACGGAGACCACCTATCTGACTCGCGGGCTGAGCTGGAGCGCTGATTATGTCATGTTACTGAACCAGGAGAGCACCGGCTTCGACTTGAACGGCTGGGTCACCCTGGAGAACCGCAGCGGCGCCAACTACACCGACGCCACGTTGAAGCTGGTGGCCGGGGACATCAACCTGGTGGAGCAGTTCATGGTCGAGAAGATGGCGGAAGACATGGTCATGGCTGCACCGGCCCGAGCTCCGGTCGAGCAGCGGCAGTTCTTCGAGTACCACCTGTACCAGATACAGCGACCGGTGACGGTGAAGGACCAGCAGACGAAGCAGATCGAGTTCGTCAGCCGCGCCGGTGTGCCTGTCACCCGCTTCTACGTGTACGAGGGCGCGCCGGGCTTCCGCTTCTGGGGCTCTCCCATCACCGACCCCGCCTACGGCGCGCAGACAGGCAACACCAACGTGACCGTCATGCTGGAGTTCCGCACCGACGCTGCCAGCAACCTGGAGACGCAGCTTCCCGCGGGCCGGGTACGCATCTATCAGGAGGACGTGGACGGCAATCCGCTGCTGGTGGGCGAGGATCGCATCCAGCACACGCCGAAGGACGAAACAGTGCGCCTGACGGTGGGCTCTGCCTTCGACATCAAGGGAGAGCGGGTGCAGACCGACTACCGGGTGTTGGGCGACAGCGGCGCTGAGGAGAGCTATCGCATCACCCTGCGCAACCACAAGGCCGAGGCCGTCGAGGTGCGGGTGGTGGAGCACATGTTCCGCAGCGGCCAGTGGCGGATCTTGCGCCAGACCGTGGACGGGCGGCCTGTCGAGCACACCAAGCTGGACAGCCAGACGGTCGAGTGGCGCGTCAACGTGCCGGCCAACGGCGAGACGGTTCTGGAGTACACGGTGCAGTACCTGTGGAAGTAGGGCGGAAGTGAGAACGGGCCACAGCGCCAAGGGAGCGCAGGCGCACGTCGCCGGGCGCTCCCTTCTTTTTTTGTTCTTGCAGCAACAATCCCCTTGCCGTCCACGTAGAGATGGGTGTAGAATAGAGGTGGCTCAGCGCTGCTGGGCTACCCAACTAAGGCCGATTGGTGCAGTGTCGCCCTGTGTACTTCAGAGAGGAGGAAGTGCCATGACGGAGGAAACTCCCGTGCAGGAGCCCGTGACCGGTGCCGGCTCGGAGGCACCCAAGGCCGAAGCCAGCTCCATCCTCGACGAGCTGACGAAGCTTGGTCAGAAGGCGAGCGCCGCCCTCCAACAGATCCTGGAAAGCGAGCAGCGCAAGCGCGCCGAGGAGGAGATCCGCAAGGCGCTGCACCTCGCCGGCGAGCGCATTGATCGCCTGGCCGAGGAGGTGCGGGTCAAGGACGCCACCTCGGAGATTCGCGAGCAGGCCACCCGGCTCGTCGAGTCGGTGGAGAAGAGCAAGGTCACCGACGAGATCCGCAAGAGCCTACTGACCGCCCTCCGCAAGCTCAACGAGGAGCTGACCGAGTTCCTGGAGCGCGCCCAGGCTGAGGAGGCCAAGCGCGCCCAACCGGAGGAAGCTGCGGCCGCTCAGCCGGCTGACCAGCCTCAGGCGTAGCCTCCTCCCACCTGTCATTGGACCGTCTAAGCAGCAAAGCGCCTGACAAGCGGTATGCTTGTCAGGCGCTGCTCTTTGTTTGATGGAAGACCCCTCCAGGAGCCTAGCTCTCTCGGCTATGCGGCGCCCTGCCGGTCCAATCGCCAGACGAAACCGGGACCTCCGGCATAGAAACAGCCGTCGAGGTTCACGCAACGGCCCTCCGCGTAGACCAGAGGGCCGAGCACAGCAGACGGCGCCTGTCCTGTCAGGGTGAAGATCGGGGTATGGCCGTGCACGAGCCGCTGCGCGCCGAGGCGGTCCAGCATGGCGCGCAGCTTGACGTGGCCGTTCTTCTTGCCATCCACAAACGCCCGATGTTCGTTGAAGCCGGCCAGCAGGCCGCTCCAGGCCTCTACGTCGTCGCTCTCCAACACCCCGGCCACCGCGGCGTTGATGGCTTCGAGCGTGTCGCCGTACTCCAGGTAGAACGGCGAGTCGGCATGGGCCAGCAACGTGTCGTTCACTGCAGCCAGCGCCGGGAGCTGCGCCAGCCATGCCACGTGACGGCGCTCCAGCCGGGCCAGCTCTTCCTCTCGCCCGCCTAGGGCCAACCACTCAGCTATGAAAGAACGCTGGAGGCCGGGGGCCAAGCGGTCCCCGAACCGGTGCGCGGCCAGCATGGCCACGTCATGGTTACCGAGCAGGGCGTTCACCCGGCCGCCTCGAGCGGCTGCCTGTTGCTGCAGCGCCATCACGTAGTCCACCACCCCCATGCTGTCGGGGCCGCGGTCCACGTAGTCGCCCAGGAACCAGAGCACGGCTTGGCCGGCCTGCCAGCCGCCCGCTTCGTCCACCAGGCCGGCGCGCTGCAGGCAGCGGACCAGCGGCTGGAGGTAGCCGTGCACATCTCCGACGACAAAAATGCCAGCCATCGCCGGCGGCTAGATGATGCGCAGCTCCGGCGCCGACTGGAAGCTGACGACGCTGATCCGCGCCGCCACCGCCTGCGCCAGCCGATGGAAGGCCTGCGCCTGGGGATTGTTGGGGTCTATGGCCACGATGGGCCGGCCCAGGTCGCCGCCTTGGCGGATGGCGCGATCCAGATAGATGCGACCCAAGAAGGGCACGTGGAGCCGGCGGGCTGCCCGCTCAGCGCCACCTTCGCCGAACACGTCGCCGGCCATGTTCTCCACGATGCCCAGCACGGGCACCTGAAGCTTCTGGAACGCAATCAAGCTTTTTTCGGCGTCCTCCAGCGCCACGTTCTGCGGCGTGGAGACGATGATGCCGCCGGTTACGGGCACCGACTGGGCCAAAGTGAGGGTGGCGTCGCCGGTGCCTGGGGGCATGTCCACGATCAGGTAGTCCAGCTCGCCCCAGGCCACGTCCGTGAAAAGCTGGCGAATGGCGCCGTGTAGCAGAGGGCCGCGCCAGATCACCGCCTGGCCGGGCGGGATCAGGAAGCCCATGCTCATCACCTCGACGCCGTAGGCCACAGGCGGCACTAGCTTGCCATCGCGGGGAGAGGGCAGGTGGTCCCGGGTCAGGCCCATCATGGTGGGAATGTTGGGGCCGTAGATGTCGGCGTCCAGGATGCCGGTCTTGGCGCCCTGCTGGGCTAGGGCCACCGCCAGGTTGACGGCCACCGTGCTCTTGCCCACGCCTCCCTTGCCGCTGGCCACGGCGACGATGTTCTTGATGGGAATGTTCAGGCGGCCGGTGATGCGGTTGTCGGCGCGCACGGTGGCATCGAAGCGCACCTGCACCTCCTCTACGCCCGGCAAGGCCTTCACGGCCTCGACCGCATCCCGCTCCATCTGCCCTCGCAGCGGGCAGGCCGGCGTGGTCAGCACGATGGTGAACGCCACCTTCCCGCCGTCTATGCGGATGTCCTTGACCATGTCCAAGCTGACCAGGTCGCGATGCAGCTCCGGCTCCTGCACCTTGCTCAGCGCCGCAAGGACATCTTTCTCGGTAATGGTGTTGGTTTTTCTGTTGAACATGCAGAGATCCTCAGCCAAAAACACGTAGCCGCAAGCCGTAACCCGTCACAGGTAGCTGTTTAGCCGACACAGAGGCACAGCGTCGGCGGGTTACGGGTGACGCGTTGCTCCTTACACATCACTCCTCAAATTCTCTATCACCAAACCCGCCACTTTTCGCCCGATCTCTACTGCAAAGTTGGTGCCGCGGTCCCAGGGGTAGACCTGGCTCATGCTGGCGAAGTAGAGGCCGGACAAAGGGGTGCGCAGGGGCGGGATGTTCCGGGAGTGGTTGACCGGCGGCACCGGCTGGGCGTAGGGCGTGCGGAACAGCCATGCGTCCTTCACCCAATCGGGCTGAAACGCCGGATTGAACCGGGAGAGGGTGGGTACAAACCGCGCCAGCAACTCCTCCTTGCTCAGCCGGAAGTACTCGTGGTCCGGGTTCAGGTAGTCGCCGCAGTAGACAATGTGGTCGCCGCCGTAGTGCTCCGGAGACATGAAGTTGGTGTGCTCCACCAGCGCCAGGAAGGGGAAGCCCGCCTCCTTGGGCAGGTTGTGCCAATAGTAGTCTGTCAGCCGATGCTTGAGGCTGATGATCAGCACCACCGCGCCCATGGACTTGAGCGCCCGTAGGTTGGCGGCATAGCTCTCCGGCAGCTCCGGCGCCAAGCGAGCCATCAGCGCCGGCGAGCTGGTGGAGATCACGGCGTCGAAGGCGTGCGCGCCGGCAGACGTCTCAACTGTTAAACGTGGGGAGCCGGACCTGCGGATGGCTAAAACCGGCGTGTTGAGGCAAATCTGCACGCCCAGGCCACGCAGATGGTCGGCGAACCGGTCCAGGAAAGCCTGAAACCCGCCGACGAAGGTGCCCAGGCGGGTGGTGCGGGCGTGCAGCCGGGCCCACAGCCAGGCCATGTTCACCACGTTCAGGTTCTCCTCGCCGAACTTGCCCACCAGCAGGGGCCGCCAAAGGGTGTTGTACACCCGCTCGCCGGCCCACTTGCGCATCCACGCATCCGCGGTCACCCGCTCCAGGGGCTGCCACCGCGGCGTGAGCCGCAGGTACACCCCCACCAGGCCGAAGCGCACCAGGTCCGGCAACGAGAAGTGGCGGAGCATGAACCGGGCCGCCTCGGTGTAGGAGTCCAGAGGGTAGAACTTCCCTTGGTAGTAGACCACGGTATAGGGCCGGGGGAAGAGGACCTGGTCGCTCCAGCCCAACTCCCGGATCAAGCCTAGGATGTGGCGATCCGAGGCGAACCAGTGGTGGTAGAACTTCTCCAGCGTCCAGTCCCAGTGAGGCGCCTTGAACCCGGCTGCCAGGCCACCCACCTGGTCGGCGGCCTCCAACACCGTAACCCGGAGGCCGTTTCGGGCCAGGTCATAGGCAGCGCTGAGGCCGGCCACGCCGGCGCCGATGATCCCGATGTGTGCTGTGGCCATAAAGAGCTCGTTGCTGGGGGCGCTGCGCCACGCGCGCCGACGACCTACTCGTCTTCCTCCAGCTCCTCGTCCTCCTCGTATTCCTCTTCGTCGTCGGCTATCGGCTCCGGCTCGATAGGCGCCCTGACCTCTGGCTCCTCCTCCAGGCTGGCGATGGCCGGCAGCCCGCGGCCCTCCAGATAGGCCTGGATCTCCTCGCGCGCCCGGCGGAAGTGGCGCAGCAGCTCGGCGTCGCTGCCCTTGTACTGCGCGATGGTCTGGCGGGCACACAGGGCGCAGCCGCGCATGAACTTGTAGCTGCCGGCGTAGCAGTTCAGACAGCCGTCCAGCTCGATCATCATCAGACAAAAGGCCAGCGCGTCGGGGTCGGTCTCCGGCAACGCGCTGATGTGATCCACCAGCTTCGCCCACTCCGGCCCGCGTAGGTCCCGCAAGCTCGGGATCAGCTTGGGGGGGAAGAGGATCTCGGCCTTAGGGTACATGCTTACCACGGGCTACCTCGGTGCCAGAAAGATCAGGTCTCGCCGCCAGACACCCTACCTGACGGCGAGACCTGGGAGATGCCACCAGGGTCTACTGGTGAGTATGCCAGGGCCAGCTGCCGGCGTCAGCCAGCTTGCTTCCAGATGGTCCTAGTGAGCTGATGGCTAGAGGCGCTGTGCCGACCGCCGGAGCTCCAACCAAGGTGCAGCGCTGCCAACAGGCGTGGGCGCATCCGCTCGGCTCAGAGCTCCACCGTCTGGCCCGGCTCCACCACCAGACACGTTGCGCCGGTCTCGGCCGCCACAGCCGCTGCAAAGGCCTGCGCGTCCTGGGCGATGGGCGGCCAGGTGTTGTAGTGGACAGGGATCACCACCTTGGGCTTGACGAACTTCACGCAGCGCAGCGCGTCCTCCGGCCCCATGGTGTAGTTGTCGCCGATGGGCAGGATCAGGACGTCAATCCCCTCCTCGCCGTAGAGCTGCATGTCCAGGAAGAGCGCCGTGTCGCCGGTGTAGTATACCCGTTTGCCGGCGATGTCCACGATGAAGCCGGTGGCTACGCCGCCGTTGCTGCCGTCGGGCAGCATCGAGCCGTGGTGGGCGATGGTCTGCTTGACGCGGCCGAAGGGAAACTTGAAGGCGCCGCCGGGCTGCATGCCGTGCACCTTCTCGACCCCTTGGTTGCCGATCCAGCTCGCCACCTCGAAGGTGCCGATCACCGTGGCGCCAGTGCGCTTGGCGATCGGAGCGGCGTCGGGCACGTGGTCGAAGTGGCCGTGGGAGAGCAGGATGTAATCGGCATTTAGGTCGTCGGCCGAGACCTTGGCCACCGGGTTGCCGGTGAGGAAGGGATCGAACAGCAGCGTGACGCCATCGCCCTGCAGGGAGAAGCAGGCGTGGCCGTGGAAGGTGTAGGTAAGTGCCATAGCCGGGTCTCCTCCTTCGAGTTCAGCGATCGGTTAAAAGCCACCGGCCGATTTAGTGGCCGGTCAGGTCCTTGGCGTCGGCGCCCTTGCGTGCCTTGTAGCGCTCGTAGGCGGCCCGGCGGCGCTCGGCGATCTCCTCCACCGAGTAGCCGCCGGAGGTCTTGGCCACGTTGGGCAGACGGCTGAACACGTCGCCAGGGGCAGCAGCCTTGGCAGCCGCGGCCGGTTTGGCCGCGGGAGCCGGCCTGCTGACGGGGGCAGGGGCTTCCACCGCAGGCGCCGGAGCCTCGGCCACAGCCTCGGCCACGGCCTCCACGGCGGGCAGCGGGGCGGCCTCTGCTGCCGCATGGAGCACCTTGGCATCCGGCCCCTTGCGCGCCTTGTAGCGCTCGTAGGCGGCCCGGCGGCGCTCGGCGATCTCCTCCACCGAGTAGCCGCCGGAGGTCTTGGCCACGTTGGGCAGGCGGCTGAACACGTCGGCCGGCGCCGGAGCCTTGGCCGGCGTAGGCGCCTTGGTCGCAGGGGCGGGCTTGGGCGGCGCAGCGGGAGCCGGGGCAGCCTCGCCGGCGGCCGCCTTGCGCGCGGCGGTGCGGGCCAGGGCCTCGGCGCGGCGGCGCTCCAGCTCCTCCTGGCTGATGCCCGAGGTGGCGGCCGGCGCAGCCGGCTTGGCGGGGACCGGGGCAGCCTCGCCGGCGGCCGCCTTGCGCGCAGCATGGCGGGCTAGGGCCTCGGCGCGGCGGCGCTCCAGCTCTTCCTGGCTGATGCCGGAGGTAGCCGCAGCCGGCGCAGCCGGCTTGGCAGGGGCGGCAGGGGCGGCAGGGGCTGCCGGCTTCGCCACAGCCGGCGCAGGTTTAGCCGGGGCAGCCGGTGCGGCGGCAGGCTTCTCGCGGCCCGGCTTCTTGGCCTTCTTGGCCTCCTCCTCGGCCCGGCGCTTCTCCTCCTCGGCGAACTGCGTCGGATAGAGCGACGCGTAGTACTCCAGCGGCACCGTGAGCTCAGCCTTGTTGTACACCAGGTTGGGGTAGCGCTGGTAGACGGCGAGCTCGTAGTCGTGGTTCATCTTGATCGCGTCGAAGGGGCAGAACTCGGCGCAGAAGCCGCAGCTCATGCAGATGGACGCATCAATGTAGAACTCCGCCGGCCGCGGGACCGGCTTGCCCGTCTCGTCTTTGTCGCGGACGATCCAGATACACTGGGGCGGGCACACCTTGGCGCAGATGCCACACGCCGTGCAGCGGTCCTCCCCCTTGGGCGTGTCGTAGATCAGCATGGGGATGTAGCGGAAGCGCTCCGGCAGCGCCCGCTTCTCGTCCGGATACTGGATCGTGAACAGGCCCCGTTCGTCGGGGGTCTGGCGGATGATGTCCTGGCCGTAGGCGTAGCGGCTGGGGATGGCCTTGACGTCGTCCACGTAGGTCTCGACGAAGCGCTTCAGCGTCACGCCCAAGCCCTTGAGCAGTCCAGCACCAAACATGGTACCTCCTTAACTATCTGTCCACCTCACCCAGCACAATGTCAATAGCGCCCAGGATGATCACCGAGTCGGCCACCTTGTTGCCGATGCACATAGGCGCCAGGGCGGTCAGGTTGATGAAGGAGGGCGGACGCACGCGGTAGCGGTAGGGGTTGCCGGTGCCGTCGGAGACCAGGTAGAAGCCCAGCTCGCCCTTGGGCGCCTCGATGCGGCTGTAGACGTCGCCCACCGGCGGGCGCACCGTGTAGCCGCCCTTGCCGCCCTGGATCGGCCCCTCGGGGATCTGTTTCAGCGCCTGCTTGAGGATTTTGATGCTTTCCCGCATCTCCTCGATCCGCACCAGGTAGCGGGAGTAGACGTCGCAGCCGTCGAAGGCCACCACCGAGAAGTCAAAGCGGTCGTAGATGGAGTAGGGCTCGGCCTTGCGGATGTCGTAGGGCACGCCGGAGCCGCGCAGCTGCGGGCCGGTGCAGCTCAGCGCAATGGCGTCCTCGGGGGAGAGGTAGCCCACGCCCACGCAGCGCTGCTGCACGATCTCGTTGCCGGTCAGGTAGCGGTCCAGCTCGTCAATCTTGGCCGGCAGACGCTCGTACACCAGCTGGCGGCACTGGTCTAGCCAGCCGTCGGGCACGTCCCGGGCTACGCCGCCGAAGCGCATGTAGTTGCACATCATGCGGCTGCCGCTGGCCGCCTCGAAGAGGTCCAGGATCAGCTCTCGCTCGCGCACGGTGTAGAGCAGCGGCGTGAAGAACGCGCCCAGGTCGTTGAGAAAGGTGCCAACGGAGAAGAGGTGGTTGACGATACGGGTCAGCTCCGCCATGATCACCCGCAGGTACTCAGCCCGCTCGGGCGGCTTGTACTCGTCCCCCAGCAGCTTTTCCACTGCGATGGCGTAGGCCAGGTTGTTGGACATGGAGCTGAGGTAGTCGAGGCGATCGGTGTAGGGCATGTTCATCAAGTAGGTGTTGCGCTCCCCGATCTTCTCGTGGTTGCGGTGCAGGTAGCCCATCTCCGGCTCCAGCGCCGTCACCGTCTCGCCGTCCAGCTCCACCACCATGCGGAACACTCCGTGGGTGCTGGGGTGTTGGGGCCCCATGTTCACCACTAGGCGCTCGGTCTTGATGGCGCCCGGGACGCCGTTGCCGCCGTGGCGGGGCAGGGGCACCGTCTGCACCGGGCTTTGCCAGGTCTCCGGATCAAAGCCGTCCGGGTAGCGGACGTTGTCTCCCCACGGGTTGCGGTCCTCGGCCCAGGCGTGGTAGCCATCAGGGTGGCGGCTCTTGAAGGGCTTGACGTCCGCCTCGTAGTAGGGCTCCAGCCAGTCCTTGCGCATGGGGTGGCCGTTGAAGCCCTCCCAAAGCAGGATGCGCCGCAGGTTGGGGTGGCCGGTGAAGCGAATGCCGTACAGGTCCCACGCCTCCCGCTCCTGCAGGTTGGCGCCCGGATACACCGAGATCAGCGAGGGCGCCACCGGGTTGTCCTCCGGCAACCTCACCTTGAGGACCTTTGGCCGGCCGCCGCGGCGGGTGGAGTAGAGGTGATAGACGACCTCGAAGCGATCGGCCTTGGTGCGACCCTTGAACTTCAGGTAGTCCACGGCGGTCAGGTTGGAGAGCATGTCGTAGCCCTCGTGGTCCCGCAGGTAGGTGGCCAGAGGGACGAGCTTGTCGGGGGCCACGATCAGGCTGTCGTCCAACAGCCCCTTCTCCACGGCCAGCACGGCGCCGGGCACGGCGTCCTGGTAGGGCAGCGAGGTAGCACTCTGGGCGTCGCTCATCGCTCAGTTCCCTCCGTAGCTAAAGGTGGACACGACCGCGCCGCCGGCGTCAATCAAGGTGGCCGTATCCCCTTCGTGTCGCCAGATGCGCTGGGTGGTCCACACCAGGTCGTTGGGCGTGGCGGCTTCCGCCTCGGGGCCGCTGTGGATGCGCACCTCGGCGTCGGGCATCAGCACAAAGCCGGCGGGGAAGTGGAACCGCCGCTCCCCCTGGCCGCTGTGGAGCTGCCAGCCGGTCATGTCCTGGGCCAGGCCAGTGTTGCGGATCACCACCACCTCGTCGTCGCCCGCGTGGCGCAGCTCGGCGATGCTCACCTTGCCGGCGGCGCGGCTGGCCATCAGCCGCTGCATGTTGATGTCGCGGATCTGGCGCATCTTCGCCGGGTCGGTGCTGAAGATGTCGGGCCCCAGGACGGGAATAGGGATCTGGCCGACGTAGTCCTTGCGGTACCAAGGCACGGTGCGCACCGACTGCTTCTTGATCTTGTTGTGCAGCGTGATAAAGCCGTGGATCAGGGCCTCGGGCGTGGGCGGGCAGCCGGGGACGTACACGTCCACGGGGATGAACTTATCAATGCCCGACACCACGTTGTAGCCCTCCTTGAACGGCCCGCCGCCGGTGGCGCAGGCGCCCATGCTGATCACGTAGCGCGGCTCGGCCATCTGGTTGTACAGCCGCACGATGGGCACCACCATCTTCTTGGTCACCGTGCCGGAGACGATCATCAGGTCGGCCTGCCGCGGGGAGGGCCGCGCCACCTCCATGCCGAAGCGGGACATGTCGTAGCGCGCCGTGCCAGTGACGATGAACTCGATGGCGCAGCAGGCCAGGCCGAAGGTCATCGGCCAGAGGGAATAGGAGCGGGCCAAGTTGTAAACAAAGTCCACGGTGGAGAGGATGACGTTGGACTTAACTTCTTCGGGCACCTCAGCCATGCCCGGCGGCAGATTGGACATCGCTACATCCTTTCCCACGAAGACGGGGGGCGGACAGACGAACGTATACCTGAAGACTCAGTCAGGCACTACCCTACCTCGACAGCGTTGTCGCCTTGTCGCCAACACACCATAGAGAGGCCTAGAAAATACGAGAGTGCGGGGGAGATTACCACTTCCCGGAATAAGGAAGTTTCCGGTAAATCGCCGCCATTGTACATGACATCGGAGGGCCGTGCAAATTTTCACCCGGCTTCGCAGTCTGGGCAAATTTCTATGATTTTCGTGAGAAGAATTGACAGCCGCCCCGGCCTGTGATACAATCCGCTTCGCATCCGCTTCCCTGGTGGCTGCTTGTTTGTGTTGGTCGTGTGAACGTTGTGAGGACATCCGTGCAGCCCACGCGCTTGCGAATCCTGGAGATCATCAAGGAGCAGGGCGACGCTACCGTTGCTGAGCTAGCGCGCATCCTGGACATGCCGCCGGTCTCCGTCCGCCACCACCTGGACGTGCTGCAGGGCGAGAACCTGATCGAGTGCCCGCGCGTGCGTCGCCGCGGCACCGTAGGCCGGCCCGAGCAGGTGTACGTGCTCACCGAGGCAGCCGAGCGCTACTTCCCTAACAACTACCAGCGCCTTAATATCGCGCTGTTGGACGAGATGAAAGAGATGCTGCCGCCGGCGGAGTGGCAGACGCTCTTCCATCGGCTGGCAGAGAAGCTGGCTGCGGAGGCCGGCCCGGTGGACGCCGACGCCCCCTTAGAGGAACGGCTGAGCCGGGCTGTGGCTTTCCTCAACGAGCACGGCTACCTGGCTCGCTGGGAGGCCAACGGCGACTCCGCCATGATCGCAACCCTCAACTGCCCCTACTCCGGCGTCGCCGACAAGCACCCTGAGCTGTGCAGCATGGACCAGCGGCTGATCACACTGTTGCTGGGTGTGAGCCCTGTGCCCCTGTCGCGACTGGCAGAGGGCGGTTGTCGGTGCGCCTATGAGATCGCAACGGGCCTGCGCCTGACGGCTCAGCCCGCCGGCTAGGACGATGGAGCGATGGCGGTCCGAGTCCCCTTGCTGCTGCCCGACGAGACCCTGCTGTGGCCGGTAGACGCGCCCCCTCCCACAGCGGTCACCGGCCCGGCAGTGGACAGCTACGGGCGGGCTATCAACTACCTCCGCATCTCCCTCACCGACGCGTGCAACCTGCGCTGCGTCTACTGCATGCCGGAGGACATGCGCTTCCAGCCGCGGTCGGCGCTGCTGACGGATGAGGAGATCCTGACCATTGCGCGGGCTGCCGCCGAGCTAGGCACCACGAAGATCCGCCTCACCGGCGGCGAGCCCACCATACGGCCCGGCCTGGTGGAGCTGGTGCGGGCATTGGCCCGCATCCCCGGCATCCGCGAGCTGGCCATGACCACCAACGGCTTGCTGCTGGCCGAGCTGGCCGAGCCGTTGGCCCAGGCGGGCCTGAAGCGGCTCAACGTCAGCATTGACACCCTAGACCCGGAGAAGTTCCGCCGCATCACCCGCTGGGGCGACCTGTGCCGCGTGTGGGACGGCATTGCGGCGGCCGAGGCCGCCGGCCTCAACCCGCTGAAGCTGAACGTGGTAGTGGTGCGGGGCTTCAACGAGGACGAGGTGGTGCCGCTGGCCCGGCTGAGCATCGAGCGGCCCTGGCACATCCGCTTCATCGAGCTGATGCCCCTGGGCAGCGTCGCCGAGTTTCAGCAGGGGGCAGTGGTGCCGTCGCACGAGACCCGGGCGCGCATCGAGGCCGAGCTAGGGCCGCTGATGCCTGTGCCCGGCCACGACCTGCGGGACCCCGCCCGCCCCTACCGCCTGGCCGGCGCCCGCGGGCAGATCGGCTTCATTGACACCATCACCGACCCCTTCTGCGCCGGCTGCAACCGCTATCGCCTGACCGCAGACGGCAAGCTGCGGCTGTGCCTGCTGCGCGATCGGGAAGTGGACTTACTCACTCCCTTGCGCAACGGATGTACATTCGAGGAGCTCAAGGCCCTCATGCGCTTGGCCATCTGGAACAAGCCCTGGGGCCACGGCCTGCCGGAGGGCGACGTCCCTAGGGCGCGGGTGATGTCCCAGATCGGCGGGTGACATCGGTGAACGGTCAACCGTGAACCGTAAACAGCATCGGTGACCCATGCGATGCGGCGCCAAGAGGCGCTCGATCGTTCAAATCATCGGTTTAGGAGAGACCAACCAATGACCACAGCAGTGCAGACCTTTGAGCCTGAGACCCAGGTGGACGACGGCGTGAGCCTGACCCCGGCGGCAGCGGCCAAGCTGCAGAGCATCATGGCGGCCAAGGGCCTGGACGCAGCTGCCTACGGCCTGCGGGTCTTCGTCCAGGGCGGCGGCTGCGGCGGCATGCAGTACGGCATGACCTTCGACAGCGTGCAGCGCCCCGGCGACTTCGTGTTCGAGCAGCACGGCCTGCGGGTGCTGGTGGACCCCACCAGCTTGTTCTACATCAGCGGCTCGCGCATTGACTACATTGACAGCCTGATGGGCGGCGGCTTCCACATCGAGAACCCCCAGGCCGTCTCCTCCTGCGGCTGCGGCAGCTCCTTCCGCACGGCCCGCACCCACACCGGCCAGGAGAACACCGGCGGCTGCGGCTACCACTAAGCCGCCCCCCCGCGAGCCCGGCCATGCCCGCTCGCTTCTTCACCCTAGAAGAGGCCAACGCGCTGTTGCCCCAGCTCAATGCGCTGCTGGAGCAGCTTATGGAGGCGCGGCGCGCGATCGTTGAGGCTCGCCCCGACCTGTGGCCGGTGCTGAAGAAGGCCATTGGCAACGGCGGCAGCAAGAAGGCCGGCGAGCTGCTGGCCGAGTTCCAGCGGCTGCAACAGGCGTATCAGGACATCGAAGCCCTGGGCGTGCTGCTCAAGGACCCGGACATGGGCCTGATAGACTTCCTACATCGCCGGCCCGACGGCCGTGAGGTCTTCCTGTGCTGGCGCTACGGCGAGCCAGAGGTGGCCTACTGGCACGAGCTGCACACCGGGTTTGCCGGACGAAAGCCGGTGTGAGCGGCTGACGCCGAGCTTCGGAGCGCTCGATCAACAGCACCCCGGTGCGGGCCAGTCCCTGCATCGGGGTGATTTTTTGACTGGGCCAGCCTGCGCTCACCCACCTCGCTAGGCTGGCCCAGTCTGTGGGCTTGAGAAAAGGCGCAAAAGAGGTATAATCCGGTTTAAGGAAACGTTAAACGAGGCGCTCTAGAGAGCTGTACCGTGAGCGACACGGTGGTTGGCAACGAGACCAAGCTCCTATCGAGCTGGAATGCGGCTGTTGCTGTGTTGTCTAGGAGGTACCTATGATCCAGCGCAAAGACCTCAAGCGGCTCAGCCCTTACCTGTACGAGATCCCCAAGTCGTTCCGGGAGGACATGCGCGTGCCCGCGCGCATCTACGCCACCGAGGCCCTGCTGGACCAGATCATCGAGGACCGCTCCCTGGAGCAGGTAGTCAACACGGCCACCCTGCCCGGCATCGTCAAGTACGCGCTGGCCATGCCCGACATCCACCAGGGATACGGCTTCAGCATCGGCGGCGTAGTGGCGACCGACCCCAAGGAAGGCGGCGTGATCTCGCCCGGCGGGGTCGGGTATGACATCAACTGCCTCACGGGGGACGCCCGGGTCCTCCATGCGCTGGGCTACACGCGGCCGATCGCCGAGATGGCCGACGACTGGGCGTGCGCGCAGCTGCGCTGCCAGGACCTGGCCGCCGGCCGCGCGGACACAACGACTCCGGTGCGCTTCGTTCGCCGGCCCCCGCATCGCCCTCTGAGGCGATTAGTGACCGACGGCGGCCAGGACATCGTCGCCACCGACGATCATCCCTTCTGGACGCCGGATGGGATGGTCGAACTTCGGCGCCTCCAGCCCGGCGACCGCGTGGCCATCTATCCCCAAATCGGCGTTCCCTACGAGCCGCCGGCCGACACGGTGCTGGTCGAGGCGGCCGACATCCGGCGCATCCTGGCCGACCTCAACAAGGACCAGGGCGGCAACGCCGTCGGTCAGGTACTGAAGCTCCTGACCGAGCGCTCTCTGCTGCCGCTGCGCCTGAGCTCTCCCCAGCTCCCCATCCTGGCGAAGGTGCTAGGCTTTGTGTTCGGCGACGGCTCCATCCACTTCGACAGGGGGTCGGGCAAGGGAGTCACCTGGTTCTACGGCGACGAGGCGGACCTGGAGGCCTTGCGCCGCGACGTGGCAGCCCTCGGCTTCAGACCCTCTCGCGTCTACCGGCGCCAGCGCGCGCATCGCATTCACACCCCCTACGACCAGTACACGTTCGAGCGGGTTGAAGCCAGCTTCAAGGTGGTTGGCAGCTCCTTCGCCGCGCTGTTGGTTGCCCTGGGTGCACCGGTCGGCGCCAAGGCCAGCCAGGACTACCGAGCGCCGCAGTGGCTGGCCGCAGCTCCGCGGTGGATCCAGCGACTGTTCCTGGCCGCGCTGTTCGGCGCCGAGCTCACCGCTCCCCGTGCCCATCCCGATCACAACCACAACTTCATGACGCCGGTCCTGTCCGTGAACAAGCGCGAGGGCTACGTGGAGAGCGGCCGACAGTTCCTTCAGGACATCGCCGATCTCCTGGCCGGCTTCGACGTCGAGGTCAAGGGCGTGAGCAGCCGCGCCGAGCAGACCAACGCCGACGGCACGGTCTCCTACCGGCTGCGCCTGCTGCTCTCGACCCGGCCGGAGAGCCTCATCAACCTCTGGGGCTGCGTCGGCTACGAGTACAACGGCAAGCGCCAGCGCCTGGCCGGCCTCGCTGCAGTCTATCTGCAGCAGAAGAGCGCCGCGGTTGCGCAGCGCAAGGCTGCCGCTGCGGCGGCCGTGGCGATGCAGCGCGCCGGTGTAGCCCGTGAGGCGATCTTCGCCGAGCTGGTTGGTGAGCACGTCAATCGGCGCTTCGTCGAGCGCAGCCTGTACGAGGGCCGCACCACTCCCCCGCGCGTGGCGATGGGCTACGAGACGTTCGAGGAGTTCAAGGCCCGCGCCACCGAGGGGATCGAGGACACGGCCATGGTGTGGGCGCGGGTGGTGTCCAACGACGCGGTCAGCCAGGAGGAGCTGCGCGCCCGTGGCTTCGACGGCTACGTCTACGACTTCACCGTGGCTCACGACGATCACAACTTTGTGGCCAACGGCTTTGTGGTCTCCAACTGCGGCGTGCGCTTGCTGGCCTCGGAGATCGAGGAAGGGGAGCTGCGGCCCTACCTGGCCGACCTGGCCACGGCCCTCTACCACCACGTGCCTAGCGGCGTGGGCGAGCACGGCTTCCTGAAGCTCAGTGAGGCGGAGATTGACGAGGTGCTGCGGACGGGCGCGCGCTGGGCGCTAAAGCGAGGCATGGCGCGGCCGGAGGACCTGGAGCACACCGAGGAGAGCGGCTCCATGCCCGGCGCCGACCCCAGCAAGGTGAGCCGCAAGGCCAAGGAGCGAGGCCGCGACCAGATCGGCACCCTAGGCGCGGGCAACCACTTCGCCGAGGTGGACGTGGTGGACGCGGTGTTCGACCGCGAGGCCGCTGCGGCCATGGGCCTGTTCGAGGGGCAGGTGGTGGTGCAGATCCACTGCGGCAGCCGCGGGCTCGGCCACCAGGTCTGCACCGACTACGTGGACGCGTTCCAGCGGGTGCTGAAGAAGTACGGCATCGTCCTGCCCGACCGCCAGCTGGTGTGCGCGCCGGTGGAGTCGCCGGAGGGACGGGACTACATCGCGGCCATGATCTCAGCCGCCAACTTCGCCTGGTGCAACCGGCAGGTGTTGGCCCACCAGATCCGCCAGGCGTTCCAGGAGGTGCTGGCGGGCAAGGTCAAGGGGTGGGACCTGCGCCAGGTGTACGACATCGCCCACAACATGGCCAAGCTGGAGGTGCACGACGTGGACGGCCGGCCGCTGCGGGTCTGCGTACACCGCAAGGGCGCCACGCGCGCCTTCGGCCCCGGCAGCGACGTCCTACCGCCCGACTACAAGGAGATCGGCCAGCCGGTGCTGGTGCCGGGCAGCATGGGCACAGCCTCGTGGGTGCTGGTGGGCACCGAGGGCAGCATGAGCCAGACCTTCGGCTCTACCTGCCACGGCGCGGGCCGCACCATGAGCCGCGCCCAGGCCAAGCGGGAGGTGCGGGGCAGCGAGCTGAAGGAGCAGCTCGAGCAGCGCGGCATTGCGGTGCGCGCCGGGAGCATGTCCGGCCTGGCCGAGGAGGCGCCCATCGCCTACAAGGACGTGGACGACGTGGTGGAGGTGGTGGACGGGGCCGGCATCGCCCGCAAAGTTGCCCGTCTGCGGCCCATCGCCGTGGTGAAGGGGTGACATCTGGCGGATCTCTCAAACCTCTCAATAGACCGAGACCAGGGTAGAATGCTGGCAACGACAGCATCACCAGGTCATCTATGGTCATTCTCGATCTGAGACTTATCCTCTTTGTCTTGATCGCCCTGCTGGCCACGTTGGTCAGTGGGGCGGTCTGGTTGGATCGCGTGGCCAGCCGCCGCCGGTGGCGATGGGTCCTCGGCCGCACGCTCGACGATGCCCC
>JANWYQ010000109.1 GCA_025055015.1 Caldilineales bacterium | reverse complement strand
TAGTGACGGCTTTAGCCGTCCACGTGTAACGACTGAAGTCGTTACTACAAAGGAGGCGACGACTGAAGTCGTCACTACAAAGGAGCTGCGCCGCCACCTGCTGGCCGAGCTGCCGGAGTACATGGTGCCGTCGGCCTTCGTGGTCATGGACGCGCTGCCCCTCACCCCCAACGGCAAGGTGGACCGCAAGGCCCTGCCCCCGCCCGAGGAGGCCGAGCGCGCCGAGCTGGGCACCGACTACGTGCCGCCCTCCACGCCCGCCGAACGCATTCTGGCCGACATCTGGGCCCAGGTGCTGGGCGTGGAGCGGGTGGGCGCGCACGACAACTTCTTCGAGCTGGGCGGCGACTCCATCCTCTCCATCCAGGTGGTGGCCCGCGCCAACCAGGCCGGCCTGCGCCTGACCCCGCGGCAGCTCTTCCAGGCGCCCACCGTCGCCGGGCTGGCTGCGCTGGCCCAGGAGGCGGGCGCGCCCCTGGCCGAGCAGGGGCCGGTGACCGGCCCGGTGCCGTTGACCCCTGTGCAGCGCTGGTTCTTCGAGCTGGACCTGCCCAACCGCAGCCATTGGAACCAGACGCTGTTGTTCGCCGCGCGCGAGCCGCTGGAGCCGGCCGCGCTGCGCCGGGCCGTGGCTGCGCTGCTGGCCCACCACGACGCGCTGCGCCTGCGCTTTGCCGAGAGCGAGACGGGCTGGACAGCGGTCAACGCCGGCTTCGACCCGGCCGAGGCCGAGGCCGTCTTCCTCTGCCACGACCTGTCGGCCCTGCCCGACGACCAGGCCTCGGCCCAGGTGGAAGCCCTGGCCGCGGCGGCCCAACGCTCCTTGGACATCGTCCGCGGGCCGCTGCTGCGGGTGGTGTACTTCGATCTCGGCCCGGCGCGACCTGGCCGGCTGCTGATCACGGTCCACCACCTGGCGGTGGACGGCGTTTCGTGGCGCATCCTGCTGCAGGACCTGGTGGCGGCCTACGCCCAGGCCTGGCGCAGCCCCGACGCCGCCATCCAGCTTCCGCCCAAGACCACCTCCTTCAAGGCCTGGGCCGAGGGGCTGGCCGAGCTGGCCGCCTCCGACGCCGTGCGGGCCGACCTGGACGCCTGGCTGGCTATGGGCGAGGCGTGGATCCCGCCCCTGCCCGTGGACACAGGCGCCGACCCGGCCGAGAACACCGAGGGCTCGGCCGACCAGGTGGAGCTCGCCCTGACCGTGGAGGAAACCGACGCGCTACTGCACCGGGCGCCGGCGGTCTACCGCACCGAGATCAACGACCTCCTGCTCACCGCGCTGGCCCAGGCTATTGCCGGCTGGACCGGCGAGCCGACCCTCTGGGTGCACCTGGAGGGCCACGGCCGCGAGATGCCGGACGAGGACGCCCCCGCCGACGTCTCCCGCACCGTGGGCTGGTTCACCTCCCTCTACCCCGTGCGGCTCGACCTGCCGGACCAGGGCGGGCCCGGCGAGGCCATCAAGGCGGTCAAGGAGCAGCTCCGCCGGGTGCCGCAGCGCGGGCTGAGCTACGGCCTGCTGCGCTACCTGCAACCCGACCCGGACGTGGCCGCCGCGCTGGCGGCCCTGCCGCCGCCGGAGCTCAGCTTCAACTACCTGGGCCAGCTCGACCAGGTGTTGGGCTCGGACATGCCCCTGGGGCCGGCGCGCGAGTCTGCGGGGCTCGATCGCGACCCGGCGGGCCGGCGGCCGCACCTGTTTGACATCACCGCTGCGGTGGTGGGCGATCGGCTGGCGGTGGGCTGGACCTTCAGCCGCGCCATGCACCGCCGCGAGACGGTCCAGCGCCTGGCCGAGGACTTCGCCGCCGCGCTGCGGGGCTTGATCGCCCATTGCCTCTCCCCGGAGGCCGGCGGCTTCACGCCGTCCGACTTCGACCTGGCCGATCTGGACCAACGCAAGCTGGAAAAAGTGCTGAGAAAGATCAAAGGATGAGCGAGCAAGACTGGTCCGGTCTTCGAGACTGGACCAGTCTGAGGACGAAGACCAAACGATGACCAACCCCAACGTTGCCGATCTCTACCCGCTCTCGCCCATGCAGCAGGGAATGCTGTTCCACTCCCTGCTGGCGCCCGAGACGGGAGTTTATGTCGAGCAGATGACCGCCACCCTGCGCGGCGCCCTGGACGTGGCCGCCTTTCGCCAGGCCTGGCAGCGGGTGATGGACCGCCACCCGATCCTGCGCACGGCCTTCGTCTGGCAGGAGGTGGAGGAGCCGCTGCAGTTTGTCCAGCGCCAGGTGCCCGTGCCCCTGGAGGAGCTGGACTGGCGCGGCCGGCCGGCTGAGGAGCAAGCCGCGGCGGTGGAGGCCTTCTGTGCGGCCGACCGGGCGCGCGGCTTCGACCTGGGCCGGCCCCCCCTGCTGCGCCTGACCCTGATCCGCCTGGCCGATGACGTGCACGAGCTGGTGTGGACCCACCACCACGCGCTGCTGGACGGCTGGTCGCTGCCGATCCTGCTCAAGGAGGTGTTCACCTTCTACGAGGCGGCGCGACGGGGCAAGCTTGCCGCGCTGCCGGCTGCCCGGCCCTATCGCGACTACATCGCCTGGCTGAAGCGCCAGGACATGGCCGCGGCCGAGGCGTTCTGGCGGCGGACCCTGGCCGGCTTCACGGCGCCCACGCCGCTGCCCGTCGCCCGCCCTGCCGACCCGGGCCAGCCCCAGCGCGTCGCCGAGCAGGAGGTCTGGCTGGACGCCGAGGCCACGGCCGCATTGCAGGCGACGGCGCGCGCTCTGGGCGTGACGCTGAACACCCTGGTGGCCGCGGCCTGGGGCCTGCTGCTGAGCCGCTACGCCGACGCCGACGACGTGGTGTTCGGCGCGACGGTGTCGGGCCGGCCGGCCGACCTGCGCGGGGCCGAGGGGATGGTCGGCCTGTTCATCAACACCCTGCCGGTGCGGGTACGGGTGGCCGAGGACCAGCCGCTGGGCCGGTGGCTGCAGGCCTTCCAGGCCCAGCAGGCCGAGCTGCGCCAGTACGAGCACACGCCGCTGGTGCAGGTGCAGGGTTGGAGCGACCTCCGGCCGCGCGACCTGCCGCTGTTCGAGAGCATCCTGGTCTTTGAGAACTACCCGGCCGACCGCGCCCTGGCCGAGCAGCTCAGCGCCGGCGGCCAGAGCCTGGCCATCGAGCGGGTGCGCTCGCGCGAGCAGACCAACTACCCCTTGACCTTCGTCGCGGGCGGGACGCGCGAGCTGATGCTGAAGCTGTCTTACGACGTCCGTCGCTTCGACGACGAGGCCATCGGCCGGATGCTGGGTCATCTGCGCACCCTGCTGATCGCCATGCCGTCCCACGTGGACCGCCCGGTGGCCGAGCTGCCGCTGCTGCCGCCGGCCGAGGTGGCGCAGCTCCTGGCCTGGGGCGGGGCCGGGCCGGCCGCCGGACGCGATGGCGCCTGGCTGGGCGGCGTGCACGAGCTGTTTGCGGCGCAGGCGGCGCGGACGCCGGACGCGGTGGCGGTTGTTTGGGAAGGAAAGGAAGGAAAGGAAGGAAATGCGGGAAAGGAGGGAAAAGAGGGAACTGAGGGAACTGAGGGAACTGGGGGAACTCGGGTGTTGACGTATGCGGAGCTGGAGGTGCGGGCGAACCAGTTGGCGCGGCACCTGATGGCGCAGGGCGTCCAGCCGGGCGAGACCGTGGGGCTGCTGGTGGAGCGCTCGCCCGACCTGATCGTCGGCCTGCTGGGCATCCTCAAGGCCGGCGCGGCCTACCTGCCCCTGGACCCCGCCTTCCCGCCGGAGCGCATTGCGTTTATGTTGGCGGACAGCGGTACGCGGGTGGTGGTCACTCAGGAGCGCGTGTGGAACAGCGTAACGAGTAACGAAGTAACACGTAACCGAAACCGAGACGGGGATGCCGCGGCAAGCGCAGAACTCACCGGTAACGTCACCCGTAACGCCGTAACTCGCAACGGAAGCCGGGAGGAGCACGTTTTGTCGGCGGAGGGCTTGGCGCACGATGGCTCTGAAAACCCGGTGACGGCTTCAGCCGTCACTACGAAGGGAGAAGTCTCCGCATCCTTACACCCCACTCTTCCCTCTCTGGGTTACGCGTTGCTCGTTACGCATTGCATTTTCCTTGACCGCGAGCTTCTCGTTGCGCAACAACCTACCGTGCTGCCCGCCGTATCCATCACGCCCGACGGCCCCGCTTACGTCATCTACACCTCCGGCTCCACGGGGACGCCCAAGGGGGTGGTGGTGTCCCACGGCAACCTGGCCAACCACGCGCGAGCCATGGCAGAGGTCTTCGCCATCGGCCCGGGCGACTGCATGTTGCAGTTCATCACCGCCAGCTTCGACGCGGCCGGCGAGGAGTTCTACCCGGCGCTGATCAGCGGCGCGACCCTGGCCCTGCCCGGCGACGAGCGCGACCGCCTGGGCGTGCCCCTGGCCGAGTTCTGCGAGCGCTGCGGCGTCAACTACATCCACCTGCCCGCGTCGGTGTGGCATCAGTGGTGCGACGACCTGGCTGCGGCCGGCTGGCGCTGGCGCATGCCGCACAAGGTGCTGCTGGTGGGCGGCGAGAGCCCCTCGCCGGAGCGGCTGGCCGTCTGGAACGCCCTGCTGCCCCGGCCGTGCCGCTTCATCAACGCCTACGGCCCTACCGAGGCCACCATCACCACGGCCCTGTACGAGACCGGCAGCGACGCCCCCCTGCCGCCCCGTGTGCCCATCGGCCGGCCCATCGCCAACGCGCAGGTCTACGCCGTGGACCGCCGCGGCCGCCTGACACCCATCGGCGTGCCCGGCGAGCTCCTCATCGGCGGCGCGGGCGTGGCCCTGGGCTACCTCGGCCGGCCGGACCTGACGGCGGAGCGCTTCCTGCCCAACCCGTTTGCAGGGATCAGTAATCAGTTATCGGTAACCAGTGATCAGTCGGACGACCGCAATTACCGTTCACCGTTCACCGATCACCGATCACCGATCACTGATCACCGACCACCGATCACCGCTCCCCGCTCCGCGCTCCCCGCTCCCCGCCTCTACAAGACCGGCGACCTGGTCCGTTGGCTGCCCGACGGCAACCTGGAGTTCCTGGGCCGGGTAGACGACCAGGTGAAGATCCGGGGCTTCCGGGTGGAGCTGGGGGAGGTCGAGGCCGCGCTGGCCAGCCTGCCTGGCGTGCGCCAGGCCGCCGTGGTCGCCCACCCCCTGAGTTCCCCCAGTTCCTCTAGTCCCTCCAGTCCCTCCGGCGCGCCCGACCGCCGCCTGGTCGCCTACGTCGCTGCCGAGGACGGCGCCGACCTGGAGGCCCTGCGCGCGGCCCTGCGCCGTCGCCTGCCCGACTACATGGTGCCGTCCCTGTGGGTGCGCCTGCCCAGCCTGCCCATGACCCCCACCGGCAAGGTGGACCGCCGGGCCCTGCCCGTGCCCGACGTCGCCGCCCTGGTGCCTGCGTTCGTGGCCCCGCGCACGCCGGAGGAGACCCTGCTGGCCGAGATGATGGCCGACCTGCTGCGGGTGGAACGGGTCGGCGCGCACGACAACTTCTTCGAGCTGGGCGGCCACTCGCTGCTGGCCACCCGCCTGGCCTCCCGCATCCAGGAGGTCTTCGGCGTGGAGGTGCCCCTGCGGGCCCTGTTCGACGCGCCCACCGTGGCCGGCATGGCCGCGGCCATCGGCGCCGCGCGCGCCGCGCAGCAGGCACGGCCGCTCGCCGCCGGCCCCATCCCCCGCCTGCCGCGCGGCGCAGATGGCCTGCCCCTGGAGCCGCCGCCCCTCTCCTTCGGCCAGCAGCGGCTCTGGTTCCTGGACCAGCTCGAGCCGGGGCTGCTGGCCTACAACACGCCGGCCGTACTGCGCCTGCGCGGGCGGCTGGACGTGGACGCGCTGCGCCGCAGCCTGAACGAGGTGATCCGCCGCCACGAGGTGCTGCGCACGGCCTTCGACACCGTGGACGGCAGGCCGGCGCAGGTGATCGCGCCCGCGCTGGCCCTGGACCTGCCGCTGGACGACCTGAGCAGCCTGCCCGACGCGGCCGCCCGCGAGGCCGAGGCCATGCGCCGGGTGACCGAGGAGGTGCGCCGCCCCTTCGACCTGAGCCGTGGGCCGTTGATCCGGGGCCGGCTGCTCCGCCTGGCCGAGGACGACCACATCGCCGTGGTCACCGTGCACCACATCGCGGCCGACGGCTGGTCCCTGGGCGTGTTGACCGGCGAGCTGGCCGCGCTGTACCAGGCCGATGTCCAAGGGCTGCCGGCGGACCTGCCGCCCCTGCCGCTGCAATACGCCGACTATGCGGCCTGGCAGCGGCGCTGGCTGGAAGGGGGCGACGGCGGCCCCTCGCCCCTGGAGGCGCAGCTGGCCTACTGGCGGGAGCAGCTTGCCGGCCTGCCCCCGCGGCTAGAGCTGCCCACCGATCGCCCCCGGCCGCCGGTTCAGACCAGCAACGGCAGCGTCTACACCTTCCGCCTGCCCGCCGACCTGTCGGAGCGGCTGATCAGGCTCAGCCGCGACGAGGGCGTCACCCTGTACATGACCCTCCTGGCCGGCTACCAGACCCTGCTGGCGCGCTACGCCAACCAGGCCGACGTGGCCGTGGGCTCGGTGGTGGCCAACCGCCCCCGGCCGGAGCTGGAGGGGCTGGTCGGCTTCTTCGTCAACACCCTGGTCTTCCGCACCCGCTTCGACGGCGACCCCACCTTCCGAGAGCTGCTGGCCCGGGTGCGCGAGACGGTGCTGGCCGCCTTCGCCCACGCCGACGTGCCCTTCGAGATGCTGGTGGACGCGATCCAGCCCCAGCGCGACCTGAGCCACACGCCCCTGTTCCAGGCCGCCTTCTCCCTGCAGAACACGCCCATGCCCTCGGCCGAGCTGCCGGGTCTGAGCCTGCAGGCGATCAACGTGGACCGCGGGGCCGCCCAGTTCGACATGCTGCTGACTGTGGCGCAGACGCCGGAGGGGCTGGCCGCGTCCTGGGAGTACAACACCGACCTCTTCGACCGCAGCACCATCGAGCGCATGGCCCGCCACCTGCAGAACCTGCTGGCCGCGGCTGTGGCCGACCCCGACCGGCCCGCCCTGGACCTGCCCCTGATGGACGCCGAGGAGCTGCAACGGATCCTGGTGGCCTGGAACGACACCGCGGCCCCCTTCCCCGACAACACGACTATCCACGCCCTGATCGAGGCCCAGGCCGCGGCCCAGCCCGACGCGCCCGCCGCCATCTTCGCCCTGCCCGGCGGCCCCGCCGAGACCCTCACCTACGGCGAGCTGGACCGCCGCGCCAACCAGCTGGCCCACTACCTGCAGCGCCTGGGCGTGGGGCCCAACACCCTGGTCGGCCTGCTGACCGAGCGCTCCCTGGACATGGTGGTCGGCATCCTGGGCATCCTCAAGGCGGGCGGCGCCTACCTGCCCGTGGACCCTGCCTATCCGCCCGATCGCATCGCTTTCATGCTGGAAGACAGCGGGGTGAGGGTGTTGGTCACGAAAGAAGACATCCTGCATACTGCATACGCCGCACACGGCACGGACCACGCAGTACGCAGTACGCAGTACATCCTCCTCGACCGCGACTGGCCCGCCATCGCCCAGCACCCACCGATCTACCAATCTACCAATTTACCAGCCTCCGATCTACCAACCGCCGACACGCTCGCCTACTGCATCTACACCTCCGGCTCCACCGGCCGGCCCAAGGGCACCCTGCTGCGCCACCGAGGGCTGTGCAACCTGGCCGACGTCCAGCAGCGCGCCTTCGACATCCGCCCCGGCAAGCGCATCCTGCAGTTCTCGCCCCTTTCCTTCGACGCCTCGGTCTGGGAGTTCGTCATGGCCCTGCGCAACGGCGCCAACCTGGTCCTCACCCGCCAGGAGGTGCTCGCCTCCGGCCCGGCCCTCATGCGCCTGCTGCGGGAGCAGCGCATCACCACCGTCACCCTGCCGCCTTCCCTGCTGGCCGTGCTGCAGCCCGAGGAGCTCCCCGACCTGGAGACCGTCATCGCGGCCGGTGAGCGCTGCACCGACGAGATCGTGGCGAAGTGGGCGCCCGGCCGGCGCTTCTTCAACGCCTACGGCCCCACCGAGACCACCGTCTGCGCCTCCATGTTCCGCTGCGACCCGGCTGTCCGGTGGCCCTTCGGCGGCCCGCCCATTGGCGGCCCCATCGCCAACTTCCAGCTCTACGTGGTGGACGAGCGCCTGCAGCCCCAGCCCATCGGTGTCCCCGGCGAGCTCCTCATCGGCGGCGTCG
>JANWYQ010000104.1 GCA_025055015.1 Caldilineales bacterium | reverse complement strand
AACGGTAAACCGTGAACGGTGAACGGTCAACGGTGAACCGTGAACAGCGGAGTTCGCACCCGCAGGTGCGCACGGCTTCCGTCCATGGTGTTCGCACTCCCGGCGCGAACCGCAATCCCAACCGCGCTGCGGAGTTCGCCCCCCAGGTGCAAACCCCCCGGCGCCTGGGGGCGCCTCCCTCCGCAGGCGAGAGGTCATTTCCCGCGGAGTTCGCACCCCCAGGTGCGAACTCAATAGGGGCACGTTGCGTTTCCCTGCGGCTACCAGTGCCCGGCGCAGTTCAGCGGAGCCGCCGCAGCCGCGTGTACCCTGCGCCCGCACGCCTGCCCGGCCGGTTGTTGACACACCCCTACCCCTGCGGTACAATGACGCCATCTTTGTGACGGAGAAAACGAGCCCGTGAGCGAGTTCTACTACGGCGGACAGGCTGTGATCGAGGGCGTGATGATGCGCGGCCGGCGCCATGCGGCCGTGGCCGTGCGCAACCCCAAGGGCGAGATCGTGGTGCACGAGGAGCCCCTCACTGCAGCGGTCTACACCAAGCGGTGGGCGCGGTGGCCCTTTGTGCGGGGCATCACCATGTTGTGGGACGCGCTGGTGTTGGGCACGCGGGCTCTTCTCTGGTCGGCCGATGTGGCCCTCAGCGAGGAGGAGGACGTGCAGTTCACCGGCCCGGTGGCTTGGACCACGGTGGCAGCGTCCCTGGTGATCGCCATCGTCGCCTTTTTCTTCCTGCCGGCGGCCTTGGGCAAGTGGATCGAGCACCGCCTGGGCCTCTCCGTGCTGGCGGGCGCGTTTGTCGAGGGCCTGATCCGTCTGGCCTTCTTCTTGGCCTACTTGGTGGCCATCGGCCGGCTGCCCGACATCCGCCGGGTCTTCCAGTACCACGGCGCGGAGCACAAAACGATCAACGCCTACGAGGCCGGCGCCCCCCTTACCCCCCCGTCGGTGGCTCGCTTCTCGGTCCTGCACCCGCGCTGCGGCACCAGCTTCCTCTTGATGGTGCTGGTGATCAGCATCGTCCTGTTCGCCCCACTGCACTTCAACTTCGTCCAAGGGCCCCTGGCCTACGTGCTCCGGCTGGGCTCGCGGCTGCTGCTGATCCCGGTGGTGGCCGGCATCAGCTACGAGTTCCTCCGCTTCACCGCTCGCCGCCAGTCCCATCCCGTGGTCAAGCTGCTCATTGCGCCAGGCCTGGGCCTACAGCGCCTAACCACGCGCGAGCCGGACGAGAGCATGCTGGAGTGCGCCATTGCGGCCCTGATGCCGGTGTTGGCTGCTGACGGCGTCGCCGTGGATCGGCTGGCCGTTGAGCCGTCGGCCGAGCGCCGCGCGAGCGACCTCGGCGAGGAGCTGCCGGCGCCCGCCTGACCTTTCCCCCAGCGTTCTTTTCCTGCGGCCCCCGTCGGGTCGGCAGGCACAACCGACAACTTCAGAGCCTTTCCAACGGAGGAAACGTTTATGCGCAACAAGATCACCATCGTGGGCGCCGGCTTTGTCGGCGCCACCGCAGCCCACTGGTGTGCTGTCAAGGAGCTGGGAGACGTTGTCCTGGTGGACATCGTGGAGGGCATGCCCCAAGGCAAGGCGCTGGACCTGCTCCAGGCCGGGCCCGTGGAGGGCTACGACCTGCACATCGTCGGCACCAACGACTACAAGGAGACCGCCAACTCCGACATCGTGGTGATCACCGCCGGACTGCCCCGCAAGCCGGGCATGACCCGCGAGGACCTGGTGGGGGTTAACGCCAAGATCGTGCGCGGGGTGGTGGAGAACGTCGTCGCCTACTCGCCCAACAGTATCATCATCGTGGTCACCAACCCCCTGGACACCATGGTCTACCTGGCCAAGAAGGTGAGCGGCTTCCCGCGCGAGCGGATCATCGGCCAGGCCGGCGTGTTGGACAGCGCGCGCATGCGGGCCTTCATCAGCATGGAGCTGAACGTCAGCGTGGAGAACATCCACGCCTTCGTGCTGGGCGGCCACGGCGACGAGATGGTGCCCTTGCCCCGCTACTCCACGGTGGCCGGCATCCCCATCACCGAGCTACTGCCGCCGGAGCGCATCGCCGCCATCGTGGAGCGCACCCGCAAGGGCGGCGGCGAGATCGTGGCGCTGCTGAAGCAGGGCAGCGCTTTCTTTGCGCCCAGCGCAGCCACCATGCAGATGGTGGAGGCCATCCTCAAGGACCGCAAGATGATCCTGCCCTGCTCCGTCTATCTGGAGGGCGAGTACGGCATGCACGACATCTGCTTCGGCGTGCCGGTGAAGCTGGGACGGAGCGGGGTGGAACAGATCCTGGAGATCAAGCTGACGCCGGAGGAGCAGGAGGCCATGAGCCGCTCCGCGGCCCTCATCCGCTCCAGCATGGCGGCGCTTGAGCTCTAAGCCGTCCTGAGACCGGTTCGCCGGATGTCTTGCCACAGCAAGGAGGCTGATATGGCAAAGTATCTGGTCGTCTACGACAGCAAGTACGGAGCGACCAAGGAGCTGGCGCAGGCCATCGCCGAAGGCCTGCAGGCCGACATCGCCAACGTGGAGACCGACCCCGACGTCCGGCCCTACGAGCTGGTGGTCATCGGCTCGCCGATCTACGGAGGCGACTATCTCGAGTCAGTGCGGTCCTTCCTGCGCGCTAACCGTCCCTTTTTGGCCAAGCGCAAGGTGGCTGCCTTCGTCTCAGCGGCTGCGGAGTGGGAGCGCAGCGCCGGCCTGACGGGCGAGGAGGACGATCTGTTGTTTACCCAGCAGGAGTACGCCGAGGGCCTAGCCAAGCTGGCCGGCGGCCAGGTGGTGGGCGCGCGCGGTTTCGGCGGTCGCTTGGTGCCGGAGCACCTGGACGATCGAGACCGCAACATGTTGGAGTGGTTCTACCGCTTCCTGATGCACGAGCCCCTGAAGGGCTTCGACACCTTGGACCTGGAGGCGGCCCGCCGTTGGGGCGAGGAGCTGGCCGCGGCCATGCGCGCGTCGTGACCGGCCTCTATCCGCCCTCTGTTGTCGCAGGCGCCACATCCCCCCGACGACAACCGTCGCGCCGCCGGATGTGGTGCCTGCGTTTTTCCGACCCAGACCATGACGAGATCCTATCGCTACCTCGACCTGGTGATGGCCGGGTTTGTGACGGTGTTGCTGGTGAGCAACATCGCCTCGTCGGCCAAGCTGATTGATTGGGGCGTCAGCGTGCTGGGCCTGCGCCTGGCCTTCGACGCCGGCACACTCCTTTTCCCGGTCAGCTACATCTTTGGCGACATCTTGACCGAGGTGTACGGCTACCGCCGCAGCCGCCGGGTGATCTGGATCGGCTTTGCCTGCGCCGGGCTGATGGGGCTCACCCTGTGGCTGGTGGCCCGGCTGCCCGGCGATCCGACGTGGGGCGCGTTCGTGGCCGACCAAATCCCCGGCGCGGCGCAGTCGGGGGCAGACCCGGTGGCCGTAGGGGAGGCCGCTTTTGGCGCCATCCTGGGCGGGGTGAGCAGCTTGGGCATCATCGTGGCCAGCCTGGTGGCCTACTTCGCCGGCGAGTTCAGCAACTCCTACGTGCTGGCGCGGCTCAAGGTCCTCACCCACGGCCGCTGGCTGTGGACGCGCACCATCGGCTCCACGCTGGTGGGCCAGGCCCTGGACACCGCCATCTTCGTGCTGGTGGCGACGCTGTTGGGCGTGTTTCCGCCGGCCGCGGCGCTCAGCCTGATCGTGGCCAACTACACCTTCAAAGTGGCCATCGAGGTGTTCTTCACGCCCGTTACCTACGGCGTCGTGAACGCCCTGAAGCGGCTGGAGAACGAGGACTACTACGACGTGGACACCGACTTCAACCCCTTCCGCCTGTCCAGCGCATGAGCGAGGAGGCTATGAGCGAGCCGACCGAGCAGACACAAGCTCCCCTATTCGAAGAGCTGCCGCCGGACCACCGCTCCGGCTTCGTAGCCGTGATAGGCCGCCCCAACGTGGGCAAGTCCACCCTGATCAACGGCTGGCTGGGGCAGAAGATCGCCATCGTCAGCCCCAAGCCCCAGACCACCCGCCAGCGGCTGCTGGGCATCCTGACCCGGCCCGACGCACAGGTGATCTTTGTGGACACGCCCGGCCTGCACAAGCCCCATCACCCCCTGGGCGAGTTCATGGTGGACCAAGCGGAGCAGGCCCTGCCCGACGCGGACGTGATCTGCTTCGTGGTGGACCTGGGGGTGGAGCCCACCATCGGCGATCGGCTGATCGTGGAGACCATCCAGGCCAAGGCGCCGGGGACGCCGGTGGTGCTAGCGCTGAACAAGCTGGATACCCTGAAGCCGGCGGAGGTGGCCCCGCGTGTGGAGGCCTACAGAAGCCTGTTGCCCCAGGCCGCCGACTGGGTGGCCCTCTCCGCCTTAGAGCCCCGCGGCCGCGAAGACCTGTTGGAGCGCATCGTGGCGCTGCTGCCCTTCGGCCCTCGCTACTACCCGGCCGACCAGGTAACCGACCAGGAGGAGCGCTTCCTGGCCGCCGAGCTGGTGCGAGAGCAGGTGCTCCACGTCACCCGCGACGAGGTGCCCCACAGCGTGGCGGTGCTGGTGCAGGAGTTCAAGGAGCGGCCGGACGGCCACGCATACATCAGCGCCACCATCTACGTGGAGCGGGAGTCGCAAAAGCCCATCGTGTTGGGCCAGGGCGGCAGCCGCATCAAGCAGATCGGGCAGGCCGCGCGGCAGGAGATCGAGGCCGCGCTGGGCCGACCGGTGTACCTGGAGCTGTGGGTGAAGGTGTGGCCGAACTGGCGCAAGGACGAGAGCCGGCTGCGGCTGTTGGGCTATGCGCTGCCGAAGAAGGGAAGCAAAGAGCGCAAGGGAGACCAGGGAAGAAAGGCAGGGAAAGGTAGGCAAGCAAGGAAAGCAGGGAAAGCAGGAAAAGAAGGGAACAGGGGCCCTGGGTCTCAGGTCAGCTGAGCCGTCGGCAGCCCGCCCGCCGGCTGCTGCGGACGAGGCATAGCGCCAACCGTGTGAGGTGTAATGATGCAAACCTACGGCACCGGCTTCGCCAGAGCGTACAACCTGCGCTGGTCGGGGTTCGCCCGACAGGTGGCCCCTCTCATCTTGGACTTCTACGCCGCCACGCCGGTCGGCCGGCAGAACCAGACCGTCCTCGACCTGTGCTGCGGCACCGGTCAGTTGGCGGTTCATTTTCTGGAGAGGGGCTACCGGGTAGTCGGCCTCGATCTGTCCGAGGCCATGCTGGAGCTGGCGCGCGAGAACGCCCGCCCGTACATCGAGGCGGGCCGGGCCGCCTTCGTCCAGGGCGACGCCGCCGACTTCACCCTGGGCGAGCGCTTCGGCCTGGTGGTCTCGACCTTCGACTCGTTGAACCACCTGGAGGACGAGGGGGTCCTGCGCCGCTGCTTCCAGTGCGTCTACGCCGTCAGCGAGGGGTATTTCATCTTCGACCTGAATACCCGACGCGGGCTGAGGCGCTGGAACAGCATCTACGTGGACGACACCGACGACGAGGCGTTCATCGTCACCCGCGGCATCTACGACGGGCACAGCGACAAGGCATGGACGCGGATCAACGGCTTCCTGCGCCTGCCCGATGGGCTCTACGAGCGCTTCGAGGAGACAGTCTTCAACACCGTCTTCGAGATGGCGCAGGTGCGGGCTCTGCTGCACGACGTCGGCTGGAGGGACGTCTACTTTGCCCAGGCCCACGACCTGCGCACGCCCCTTGAGGATCCCGAGGCGGTAGGGCGGGTGTTCGTCGTCGCCAGGCGATAGCAGGCGCCTGCGGCTGACAGCGACCTGCGCGTACCTCCTGCTAATCGCCTTGAAAAACTCAGTGGCGATCGTGCTGGTCAGTGGAGTATTCGGATAAACGATCAGTGGCGCACTTGCTTTCGCTGGGAAGGTCGTGACGCATACGACGTTGAGATCACGGACTATCACTAAACGTCCAAAAAAGGAAGCACGTATGAGCGATAGGTTAAAGCCAATTCACCCTGGCGAAGTCTTACTGGAGGAGTTTCTCAAGCCCATGAGTCTGAGTCAGAATCGCCTGGCTCTTGACATCGGTGTTGACGCGCGGCGCATCAATGAGATCGTGCAGGGCAAACGCAGCATCACTGCCGATACGGCCTTGCGGTTGGCCCGCTACTTTGGGACGTCACCTCAGTTCTGGCTTGGCCTGCAGGCAGAGTACGACCTCGATGTGGCGATGGACACGCTGGGCAATCGCCTAGAGCGAGAAGTGAGGCCGCGTGAGGCAGCATAAGCACCTCAAGAACATCAGAGGCCGCAGGGTAGGATCAGCGCCGCCTGCCGGTATCCCGCCATCAAGCCCGGCTCCATGAAGAACTCCTGGCCCCTTCCCCCAAAGCCCCTCTAGCTCCTTCAGAGCCCGACACCGGCGCTCGTTGATCTTCTTCTGCACCGCCGGCCACAGCATCTGGCCTAGCCCATGGGCCGATGGCGGAGAAAGGGCAGGCAATTAAACCGGGCCGGAGCTGTGAAGCCGGCAGCTCCGGCCCGGTCGTCTTCCTTGCGCCGCACGTCGCCCGCAGATCGGCTACACCGCTGCTGCCTCACGGGCGAAGGCCTGTACAGACTTGGTGAGAGGTTTCTTCAGGACAAACAGCATCCCGGCCGTAGCCAAGGTGCCGGCGATGATGGCCAAAGCGTAGAGCCCTAGCTTGTCCACTGCGTTGGGGATGGGGAGCACAAAGACGCCGCCGTGAGGCACGTGCAGCCCGCACCTAAAGGCCATGGACAGCGCGGCAGCAACCGCCGATCCCACCATCAGGCTAGGTATGGTGCGGAAGGGATCGCGTGCGGCAAAGGGAATGGCGCCCTCGGTGATGAAGGAGAAGCCCAGCACCGCTGCGGCGCCCGCGGCCTCGTGCTCCTCCGGTGTAAAGCGGTCCTTGAACAAGTAAGCCGCCAGCGCCAGGCCGAGGGGCGGCGTCATGCCTGCCGCCATCACCGCAGCCATGGGCTCGAAGATCTGGTTGCCCAGCAGGCCCACCGAGAAGGTGTACGCGGCCTTGTTGACGGGGCCGCCCATGTCGAAGGCCATCATTGCGCCCAGGATCACTCCTAACACCAGAGCGCTGCCGGTTTGCATCCCCTGCAGCCAGGCGGTCATGGAGTCGTTGATGACCTTCATCGGCGGCCCGATCACATAGACCATCGCCAGGCCGACGGCCAACGTGGACAACACCGGCAGGATCAGCACCGGCATCAAACCTTGCAAGTTCTTCGGTAGTTTGATGTACTTGTTCAGCGCCAGAGTGACGTAGCCGGCCAGAAAACCGGCCACGATGCCGCCCAGGAAGCCGGAGCCTACCGTGGTCGCCAGCATGCCGCCGATGATGCCCGGCGCAATGCCCGGCCGGTCTGCTATGGAGTAGGCGATGAAGGCCGCCAACACAGGCACGAACAAGGCGAAGGCCGTCCCGCCGCCGATCAGCATCAGGGCCCAAGCCAACGAGCCCTGAGGATAGCCCTCCGTGGTGATGCCCCCGAAGGCAAAGGCCAGCGCGATCAGGATGCCGCCGGCTACCACAATGGGTAGCATGTACGACACGCCGGTCATGAGGTGCTTGTAGGGCCCGGTGACCTTTGCGGCGCGCGCCTTTTTCATCTCCTTGGCCAGATCGGCCAGGTCGGCGCCGGTCGGCTCGGGTTGGGCAAGGGCCCTGGTGATCACCTCTGGACCTGCATGCAAGGCCTCCTTGGTGGAAGTCTCGTACAGCCGCTTGCCCGCGAAGCGGGTTTTGTCCACAAAGGCGTCTGCGGCGATGATGACGGCGTCGGCGCGAGCAATCTCCTCGAAGGTCAGGGTGTTCTGCGCGCCCACTGAGCCCTGGGTCTCCACCTTGATCTGGTAGCCCATGGACTCGGCGGCCTTCCGAAGCGCCTCGGCTGCCATGAAGGTGTGGGCAATGCCTGTGGGGCATGAGGTGACGGCGACCAAGAATCTGGACGCATCCGGCGGAGGAGGAACCGCTGGCACCGCAGGCACCTCCAAGGGTGCAGCGGCCTCCACCCTGGCCTCCTCGGCTTCCGCCAGGGCCGCTTCGATCACGGCGCGGGTCTTGCGGATGGCGTCGCTGGTGGAGACCGCATAGACCGGCTTGCCGCTGAAGCGATCCATGTTGATGTAGATGTCGGTAGCGATGATGACGACGTCAGCCTCGCGAATCTCCTGCTCGGTGAGCACGTTCTTGGCGCCTGCCGAGCTTTGCATTTCGGCCCGCAGGGTGTGCCCCATGGCTTTGGCGGTCCTTTCCAGGGCCTCCGCAGCCATCACGGTATGGGCAATTCCCGTCGGGCACGCCATGACAGCAACTATCTTGGCCATGGTATGCACTCCTTATGAAACCTCGAGGGAATGGGACGGAGTGGGGACTCCGTGTCCTACGATAGGTCTCGAATGGCGACACGGTCTCGCATCGCCTCGACTTCCGCTATGGATGTTAGATCGTGGCCGACGTGGCTAATCGCTGTGGCTGAGAACGCTGTGGCTAGTCGAGCACCATCGGCGAGAGATAAGCCACGAATTTTGGCGGCCACGATGCCGGCCACCATGGCGTCGCCAGCGCCTACGGTGCTCTTCACCTGGACCTCCGGGGGTACTGCCCACAGCGCGTCGTTGCCTTCGACGAAGAGGGCGCCCTGTTTGCCCATGGAGACCACCACCGAGGCGATGCCATAGCGATCGCTAAGCCTGCGCGCTGCTGCCAGGATCGCCGCGTGCGAGTCCAACGGCTGGCCGACAAATTCCCGCAGCTCGTCCACGTTGGGCTTGATCAGCCAGGGACCGGCGCTGACGGCCCGAGCAAACCCTTCGCCACTGGTGTCCAGCACCACCTTCTTGCCCCGTAGGGCGCGCACCATGTCGGCGTAGAGACTCGTTGAGACCCCAGGCGGCATGCTGCCGGAGAGGACAAACCACTCGCGGGTGGCGGCCAGCTCGGCCAGGATGTCAAACAGGCGTTGGACGTCGTCAGGGCTAGGCGCTTCACCGGGGAAGTTAATATCCGTCGTCTGGTTTAACACTTCGTCGCTGATCTTGATGCCGATGCGCGTTTGGCCGGCGATGCGCACACAGCGATCCTCGATACCTTTGCGCTGGAACAGCCTGCGGAAGATCTCATCGTTGTCTGCGCCCAGAAAGCCGGTAGCCGTGGCCGGCTGGCCAAAATCGGCCAGAAAGGACGCCACGTTGATCCCCTTGCCGCCGGCGTCCATGCGCCAAGATTGAACGCGGTTGACGGCCCCAGCCCTGAAGTTGGGAATGCTGAGGGTTTGATCAATGGCGGGATTGACGGTGACGGTAACGACGCGGTTCTCTTGGGCCACGTCTGCCTCACTTTCTGTCAGCGCCAAGGGCGCGTACGATAGGGCAACCGACGCCTTGCCCGCCTACGCCCTCAGGCGATGGGCAGGCTGCGCACCTCGGCAGCGGTTCGACACTGCAGAGCCTGCTGAGCCAGGCTCTTGGCCCTGGCCAGCGAGACGCGGCGCAGCTGGGCCTTGATCGCAGCGATGGCCGGGATGGACACGCTGAGCTCCGCCACGCCCAAGCCCACCAGAAGCACCGCCCCCTTGGGGTCGCCGGCAATGCCACCGCAGACCCCTACCCACTTGCCCGCTGCAGAGGCTGCCTGAACGGTGCGCTCCACCATGCGCAGCACGGCGGGATGCAGCCCGTCGGCTTGCTTGCCCAGCATAGGATGCCCGCGGTCCATGGCCAACACGTATTGCGTCAGGTCGTTAGTGCCGATGGAGAAGAAATCCACCTCTTCTGCCAGCTGATCAGCTAGGATCACCGCCGAGGGTACCTCCACCATGATGCCGATTTCCACGCTTGGCCCACTGACTTCCCAGCGGGCCTCGGCGGCGTGGGCCTTCGCTGCCTCCAGCTCTTCTAGCGTGGCCACCATAGGGAACATAATGCGAACCGGGCCATGCTGCGCTGCGCGGTAGATCGCTCGCAGCTGGGTACGGAAAAGCTCCGGCCGGGCAAGACAGAGGCGTATGCCGCGCACTCCCAGGAAGGGGTTGGTCTCCGCCGGCATGTTCAGATAGGGAACGGGCTTGTCGCCACCGATGTCCAAGGTGCGAATGATCAGGGGCAATCCGTTCAGCGCCTGCAGCATCTCCCGATAGGCGGTGTACTGTTCCTCCTCGGTGGGCGGGGTCGTGCGGTCCTGGAACAGGAACTCAGTCCGCAGCAGTCCGACGCCCTCGGCCCCGGCGTTGACGGCCTGGCTGGCCTCTTCGACGCGGCTGATGTTGGCCACCACCTCGACCCGATGGCCGTCGGTCGTCAAGGCGGGCAGATAGCATTCCAGCTTCTCCGCTTCGCGCTGCGCGGTCACGGCGTGATACGCCTTCTGAGCCGCGGCCAGGGTTTTGGGGCTGGGAGAAACGTAGAGCTGGCCGCGGTAGCCATCCAGGATGGCCATGTCGCTTTCGGGCTGGGTCAACAGGGCTGGACCGGCGCCGACGACGGCAGGAATGCCTAGCGCGCGGGCGATAATGGCTGTGTGCGACGTTGGGCCGCCGGCAGCGGTGCAGAAGCCCAGGACCAGCGCCGGGTCTAGGCTGGCGGTGTCCGACGGCGTCAGATCGTCCGCCAGCAAGATCACCGGCGTCTTAGGCAGGAGCGGCCCCTCCTCGATGTGGTGGGCCAGGAAGCTGAGCACGCGACGACCTACATCGCTCAGATCCACGGCCCGACCTGCGATCAGAGGATCCCCGACGGTTTTCAGCTCGGCAACGCGGGCCTCGATGGCCTGCTGCCAGGCCCAGCCGGCGCTGGTGCCCGCCTCGATCTGGGTGTTGACCGCCTCCAACAGCTCGGGATCGTCCAGAAACTCTGCGTGGGCCAGGAAGATAGACGCCTGACCGGCGCCGGAGCGCGCCTTTACCTCGGCGTACAGGTCCAACAGCTGCGTGCGAGCAGCAGCGATGGCTTCTTTCAGATGGGTCTTCTCCACATCCGCGTCGCGCGCTGTGGCTTCGACGACGTACTTGCTGCGCTTCACGAAGCGGAGGGGCCCAATAGCCAGGCCAGGCGAGGCCGGAATGCCGGGCACGACGACCTCTCCGGGCTCGGCTTCCCACTCGTAGACCGGCAAGGCTTCCTCGGCCGGCGCCTCTTCCTCGCCCAAACCGCTCTCAACCGCTTGCTTGAGCGCCTGCAAAGCGGCCGCAGCATCGGGGCCTTGGGCGCTGACCCGGATCACCCCTCCGCGCTCCACGCCCAGCTTGAGCAGCGACGCCAGGCTCTTGCCGTTGGAGACCTTGTTATCGTGGCGAACACGCACCTCCGAGGCAAACTCCTTGGCCACGGTGGCGAAGACCGTTGCCGGCCGAGCGTGTAAGCCGGTTGGATTGCGGACGGTCAGGTCCACGTAGGTCGGAAAATCGGTCAGGGTTTCCGCCGGCGCAGCGCGCGGCGCGCGTTTGCCCGTCAAGACGTCCACGATGTCCTGGGGATCGTCGGTGTGGGCCAAGTGACGGGCCGTTTCCTCGTCGGAAAGGACGCTGGTCAGGTTTGCCAGAATGCCTAGGTGCTCATCCGATTTGGCAGCAATCGCGATGACTAGGTGGACCGTCTCGCCCCGGTTCCACTCCACCCCATGTGGCAACTGCAGTACGGAGACCCCAGTACGCAGGATCAGATCGCGGTCCTTGGGAAGGCCATGAGGAATGGCAATGCCGTTGCCTAAGAACGTGTTAGCCACCTTCTCACGGCTCAGCATGCTGTCTACGTATCCCGGTTTGATGTACTCGTTGGCAACCAAGATGGCGCCGGCTTGCTGAATAGCATCGGCTTTGTTAGCCGCCCGGGCGTGCAATTTTATGTTGCGACGCTCTAGTTCCATGCTGCTTTGCTCCTTCGCACGCTCCTTGAGCATGTCTGCTTTGGACAAGGACTGTTTCCGCAGGGGGTGCGCTGCTGTCTAGAAGCTGGGATGCCGCAAACGTCGCGTGATGTCGGTACCTCCTTGCTTTTGAAGGTTGAAGGGACGGACGAGATCTGAGCGCATTATAGCACAATTGTTGCCGTGGTGTGCGCGCTATTCGTATGAAGTTGGTATGAATCGGCCAGGTCGCGCAGAGCAAGCATCGGCCTACGAAGCGCCTATAGACTTCCTCCGCGCTCCGCCGGATATAGACAGAGCCGACGAGCCTGCGCCCGCCGGCTGAGCGGCAGCGCACCCCCTGGCTATAGCTTCTAGGTCAACGTCCCTAAACCAACAAGCCGAGAGCTCTCTTGGCCCTCGGCTTGTTGGTTGGCGCTCATGCGGCGGCGGTCACAGCACCCGGAACTCCGCGTCGATGATCTCCGGCTCGCCTGGCCGGTGGAAGACGATCTCCCCGCGGCGCACGTCGGCCACCACGGTGTCCCCCTCCTTGAAGTCGCCCCGCAGCAGGGCCAGGGCCAGCGGGTCCTGCACCATCTGCTGGATGGCCCGCTTCAGCGGCCGCGCGCCGTACACGGGGTCGTAGCCTCGCTCAGCCAGCAGCTCGCGCGCGGCGTCCGTCACCTGCAGCTCGATCTTGCGCTCGGCCAGCAGCTTGCGCAGGCGGCCCAGCTGGATCTCCACGATCTCGCGCAGGTGCTCCCTGGTCAGCGGGTGGAAGATCACGATCTCGTCAATGCGGTTTAGGAACTCCGGCCGGAAGTGACGGCGCAGGGCCTCCAGGGCCTGGTTGCGCACCAGCTCCTTGCCGCCGTTGCGGTAGGCGTCCCAGCTGATGTACTCGCTGCCGATGTTGCTGGTCATGATCACCACCGTGTTCTTGAAGTCCACGGTGCGGCCATGGCCGTCGGTTAGCCGGCCGTCGTCCAGCAGCTGCAGCAGCACGTTGAACACCTCGGGGTGCGCCTTCTCGATCTCGTCGAACAGCACCACCGAGTAGGGCTTGCGGCGCACCGCCTCGGTGAGCTGGCCGCCCTCCTCGTAGCCCACGTAGCCGGGCGGCGCGCCCACCAGCCGGCTCACCGTGTGCCGCTCCTGGTACTCGCTCATGTCAATGCGCACCATGGCCTGCTCGTCGTCGAACAGAAACTCGGCTAGCGCGCGGGCCAGCTCCGTCTTGCCGACGCCGGTGGGCCCCAGGAAGATGAAGCTGCCGATAGGCCGGTTGGGGTCCTGCAGGCCGGCACGGGCGCGGCGCACCGCGTTGGCCACGGCGCGGATGGCGTCGTCCTGGCCCACCACCCGCTTGTGCAGGTTCTCCTCCATGTGCAGCAGCTTCTGCACCTCGCCCTCCAGCAGCTTGCTCACCGGGATGCCGGTCCACTTGGCCACGATCTCGGCCACGTCCTCGGCGTCCACCTCCTCCTTGAGCAGCATGCCCTCCCGGCGCATCTCGGCCAGCTGCTGCTCCAGGCGGGCCAGCTCCGCCTCTTGCTGGCGCAGGACGCCGTACTGCAGCTCGCTGGCGCGCTGCCAGTTCTGCTGCCGCTGAGCTCGCTCGATCTCGAAGCGGGTGCGCTCGATCTCCTCCTTCAGCTGCGCGTTGCGCTGGATCACCTGGCGCTCCCGCTCCAAGCGGGCCTCCAGGCCGCGGCGCTGCTCGTTCAGGTCGGCCAGCTCCCGCTCCAAGGCCTCCAGCCGCTCCTTGCTGGCCTTGTCCTTCTCCTTCTTGAGGGCCTCACGCTCGATCTCCAGCTGCATGATCTTGCGCTTGATCTCGTCCAGCTCGGCTGGGTCGCTGGTGATCTCCATGCGCAGCCGGCTGGCCGCCTCGTCAATCAGGTCAATGGCCTTGTCCGGCAGGAAGCGGTCGGAGATGTAGCGGTGCGACAGGGTGGCCGCTGCGATGACGGCCGCATCGGTGATGCGCACGTTGTGGTGCACCTCGTAGCGCTCCTTCAGCCCGCGCAGGATGGAGATGGTGTCCTCCACCGACGGCTCGTCCACCAGCACCGGCTGGAAGCGGCGCTCCAAGGCCGCATCCTTCTCGATGTGCTTGCGGTACTCGTCCAGCGTGGTGGCGCCGATGCAGCGCAGCTCCCCGCGCGCCAGCAACGGCTTGAGCATGTTGCCCGCATCCAGCGCGCCCTCGGCTGCGCCTGCGCCCACCACGGTGTGCAGCTCGTCAATGAACAAGACCACCCGGCCGTCGCTCTCGGTGACCTCCTTCAGCACGGCCTTGAGCCGCTCCTCGAACTCCCCGCGGTACTTGGCGCCCGCCACCAGGCTGCCTAGGTCCAGGGCCACGATGCGCTTGTCTCGCAGCCCCTCCGGCACGTCCCCGCGCACGATGCGCAGGGCTAGGCCCTCCACGATGGCGGTCTTGCCCACGCCGGGCTCGCCGATCAGCACCGGGTTGTTCTTGGTGCGCCGGCTAAGGATCTGAATGACACGGCGAATCTCCTCGTCGCGGCCGATCACCGGGTCCAGCTTGCCCTTGCGGGCCAGGTCGGTGAGGTCGCGGCCGTACTTCTCCAGCGCCTGGTAGGTGGTCTCCGGGTTCGGCGTGGTCACCCGCTGCGTGCCGCGGATGCTTTGCAGCGCCTGCAGGATGGCCTCGCGCGTGATCCCGGCCGCCGCCAACACGCGCTGCGCGGCCTGGCCATCTTTGCCGGCCAGGGCCAGCAGCAGGTGCTCGGTGCTGACGTAGTCATCCTTCATGGCCTCGGCCTCGGCCTGGGCCGTCTGCAGGACGCGCTGCAGCGCAGCGCTGATCCCCACCTGGGTGGCGGTGCCGTAGACGCGCGGCCGGCGACTGAGCTCGGCCTCGACCTGGGCGCGCAGCTGCGCCGGCGCGCGGCCGAGCTTTTGCACTACCTGAGGCACCACGCCGTCGGCCTGGTCCAGCAGGGCCACCAGCAGGTGCTCCGGCTCGATCTGGGCGTGGTTGTAGCCCTCGGCCAACGACTGAGCCTCCATCAACGCTTCCTGTGCTCTCTGAGTGAATCGGTCCAAACGCATGTCAATAAGGTCTCCTTTCCTGGTCATCTAGCCATAGGTTGGCCGCTTCTGTCGCCAGAATTGTATCACAGGTTACGTAAGAGCCGCGCTAGCGATCTGTTAGCGTTGCGTTGGAGATGGGGAGGCGAGCCTTGCCCGTACTTGTCAGATCGGCGCCGGCCGTGTATCATTCCCCGGCTGGAGTCTGGCTCACCTGCTGGGTTTGACTTTATGGCAACTTGTGTTACAATGTCGCAAGATTACCATAACCAACACACCCAGTGCTCTGCATCTTCCGCCCTCACCGATCTCCTCCATTGCACGGCAAAGCGCTGGTACTCAGACTGAGCGGTAGGACCAGAAGGGGTCGGCCATGCAGAAGGAAATCGAAGCCTTTCTAGAGTATCTTGTCGCTGAAAAGAACTACTCGGCCAACACCATTGCCGCTTATCGCAACGACTTGACGCAATTTGCCGAGCACCTGGCGAACCGAGAGGACCCCGGTGCGCCCACCACGTGGAGCGAGGTATCCAAGGCCGATATCGTTGACTACATCCTGGCCATGAAGGAGCGTCAGTACGCCTCCTCCACCGTGGCGCGCAAGGTGGCCGCCATCAAGTCCTTCTTCCACTACCTGAAGAACGAGGGCATCATCCAGGAGGACCCGTCGGTAAGCCTGGAGTCGCCTCAGGTGAAGAAGAGCCTGCCGCGGGCGATCTCGGTGGAGGAGGTGGAGCGCCTGCTGGCTGCTCCGGCCTCGTCCGACACGCCCAAGGCCCTGCGGGATGCAGCCCTGTTGGAGCTGCTCTACGCCACGGGCATGCGCGTGACGGAGCTGGTGTCGCTGGACGTGTCGGATGTGGACTTGACCGCCGGGACGGTGCTGTGCAGCGGCAAGGGCGACCGAGAGCGCATTGTGCCTATCTACGACCGCGCAGCTCACGCCCTGGCGGCTTATCTGGAGGCCGGGCGCCCCAAGCTGCTCACCGACCCCAAGGAGCCCGCCCTCTTCCTGAACCATCGCGGGGAGCGGCTAACGAGGCAGGGCCTGTGGCTGATCATCAAGGAGTACGTGGAGGCCGTGGGCATCAAGTCCGACGTCACGCCTCACACCCTGCGCCACTCTTTCGCCACCCACATGCTCCACGGCGGCGCCAAGCTGCGCGATGTCCAGAAGCTGCTGGGCCATGCCAACATCTCCACCACGCAGGTGTACACTCAGGTCACCGGCGATCACCTGCGCGCTGCCTACAACAAGGCCCACCCTCGGGCGTGACCGCTGTCATCGAGGCATTTCACTCATGACCGACTATCCCACCCCACAGCAACTAGCCGAGGCTGCGGCCTTTGTTCGCCAGGCCATGGGGCCTGACCGGCGTCCCCAGATTGCCATCGTGCTGGGCTCCGGCCTGGGCGCGCTGGCCGACGAGGTGGAGGACGCCGTGGCGATCCCCTACGGGGAGATCCCCCACTTCCCGGTCTCCACCATCCCCGGCCACCTGGGGCGACTGGTGATCGGCCGCCTGGAGGGCCAAGAGGTGATCGTCATGCAGGGGAGGGTCCACTTCTACGAGGGCTACTCCATGCAGCAGGTCACCCTGCCCATCCGGGTGTTTCAGCTGCTAGGGGTGAACACGTTGATCCTCACCAACGCTGCGGGCGGGGTCAACCCGAGCTTCAAGGCGGGCGAGGTGATGCTGATTGTGGACCACCTGAACTTGCTCGGCATGGCGGGCGCCAACCCCCTGCGCGGGCCGCATGACCCGGCCTTGGGGCCCCGCTTTCTAGACATGTCCAAGGCCTACGATCGGACCCTGCGCCAGCTGGCCCTGCAGGTCGCCCGAGAGGCCGGCATCGTGCTGCACCAAGGCGTGTACGCCGGGCTGGCGGGCCCCACCTTTGAAACCCCCGCCGACATCCGCTTCTTGCGGCTGGCCGGGGTGGACGCGGTCGGGATGTCCACGGTGCCGGAGACCATTGTGGCCCGCCACGGCGGCATGCGGGTGTTGGGCCTCTCCGGCATCAGCAACGTGGCCATTGACCAGGTGGACGCCGAGGGCGAGGCCAGCCACGAGGAGGTGTTGGAGGCCGGCAAGCAGCTGGTGCCCAAGATGCTGACCCTGATTCGGGGGGTTCTGGCCCGCCTGTGAACCCATGTGAGGGCTGCGCCGTGCAACCCTCGACATCCCGTCCTTGAGGTCTTAACTGGCGATGGCCGTTCTGGTCAAGCTGATCAGCAACAACGCCGACCTGTTCTACGGCCTGATAGCCGTTGTTGCTGTGATCCTGTTGCGCTTTGCGCTCATCGCCCGCCGTGAGCGGCGGCAGGCGGTTTTTACCCTGGAGCGCGAGGCCGCCATTAACCGCACGCATACCCTGTTTCGACTGGCGCTGTTGCTGGGTGTGGCGTTGGCTGCCGTCTATGCCGTCGCCAACTTCCTAGCGCCGGCGGTGGAGCCGATCCTGGCCCAGGCCGACGCCACGCCGACGCCCGTGTTCCTGCTAAACACGCCGACACCCACCCCTGCGCCGGCCACGGAGACGCCCACGCCCACAGCCACCCTGACGCCCCGGCCGCGAGCGACGCCCAGGCCCATCGCCACACCGACGCCGGCAGCCACGCCAACGCCGGCGGTGGTGCGTCCTTCCTGCCCCGACAGCCGCGCGGTCATCCTGGAGCCGGGCGTCGGGCAGCGGGTCAACGGTCCGGTGCGGGTGATCGGAACGGCTGCGGTGGAGAACTTCCAGTACTACAAGATCGAGTTCAAGCCGGCGGGCGCGGCCGGCGACTTCAGCTTCTACCTGCGCCGGGACGAGCCCGTGATCAACGCGCCCCTGGGCACGTGGGACCCGAGCGGCCTGCCGCCGGGCGAGTACCTGCTCCGGCTGGTGACGGTGGACATCACGGGCAACTTCGGCGAGTGCACCGTGCGCGTCGTTGTTGGTGGATAGCGACCGACCTCTGGAGCGTGGAACGTGGATACCAAGCGGAACAACAACCTCATCTGGTGGATATTGGGCGGCGCCCTGGTGGTGCTGTGCTGCTGTTGTCTGTTTGTCTTCGGCGTCGGCGGCCTGGCCGTGGGCCTGTTGGCTGCAGAGCAGGACGACACGCCCCCCGCGCTGCTCGAAACGATTCCTCCCGAGGAGACTGCGCCGGCGGGGCCGACGGCTACCCCCAAGGCCGAAGGCCAGAGCGTCCCGACCCCGCGGCCATCGCCTACGCCGGTGGTCAGCGAGTTCTTGACCGAGCAGGAGCTGCTGACTGTGGTGGTGCCCCCGCGCGATCTGCGCACCCTGGCCGAGGGGCTGCGCAAGACCGGCCCAATCCCCGAGGTGGTGCGCACCAGCCCGAAGCCCTACCGCATCGGCGACCAGGAGCGCTTCTGGATCAGCGACCAGGACTCCAACGAACATCGCCAGATTGACGCCACCCTGGTGTACTCCAACAGCGTGCTCTACATCTGGGTGGAGAGCGGCCTGCGCTACAACCTGCGGGACCTGAAGGCGTCCGCGGACCGTTTCGCCCAGGAGACCTATCCCACCAACCGCAACTTCTTCGGCAGCGAGTGGAGCCCAGGGGTTGACGGCGACCCGAGGCTGCACATCCTGCACTCCGAGCAGCTCGGCAGCCGCATCGCCGGCTACTTCAGCGGCGCCGACGCCGTCAGCCGTCTGGCGCAGCCCTACTCCAACGAGCGGGAGATGTTCTACATCCACCTGGGCAACGCCGAGCCGAACACCGACTTCTACGACGGGGTGCTGGCCCACGAGTTCCAGCACATGATCCACTGGTATCAGGACAAGAACGAGGACACCTGGGTGAACGAGGGCATGAGCGAGCTGGCCGTGGAGCTCAACGGCTACAGCCGCGGGGGCGCCGACCAGGTGTTCAGCGAGCTGCCCGACACCCAGCTCACCACCTGGAACGACGACCCCAACGCCCGCACCGAGCACTACGGCGCCGCCTACCTGTTCATGGCTTACTTCCTGCAGCGCTTCGGCAACACCATGACGCAGGCGCTGGTGTCCGAGGACGCCAACAGCGTTGAGGGCTTCAACAAGGTGCTGGCAGATCACAACACCGGCCTGACCTTCGACGACGTCTTCGCCGACTGGGTGATCGCCAACTTCCTGGACGATCCCCGCCTGGCCGACGGCCGCTACGGCTACGAGAAGGACGACCTGCAGCCCATGGCCCTGGACGCGCGCCATCGGCGCTATCCCGTGCAGCGAGAGACCACCGTCAGCCAGTACGCCACCGACTACATCGAGCTGCGCGGGCCGGGCAGCCTACAGATCACCTTCCAGGGCGACACGGTCAACCGCCTGGCCAAACACGAAGCCCACAGCGGCCGCTACGCCTGGTGGGGCAACCGGGTGGACGACTCCGACGCGCGGCTGACCCGCGCCTTTGACCTGTCCGGCGTGGACAAGGCCACCCTGGAGTTCTGGACCTGGTACCACATCGAGTACGACTGGGACTACGGCTACGCGATGGTCAGCGCCGACGGCGGCCGGACCTGGACGCCCCTGCGCACCGAGGACACGGTGGACACCAACCCCAACGGCAACAGCTTCGGCTGGGCCTTCACCGGCTGCTCCGGCGACCCCTCGGCCACCGAGGCGGGGGACGTGTGCAACGCCCGCTGGATCCGCCAGACGGCGGACCTGACCCCCTTCGTCGGCAAAGAGGTGCTGATCCGTTTCGAGTACATCACCGACGACGCCGTCAACTACCCCGGCTTCTTCGTGGACGACATCAGCATTCCAGAGATCGGCTACCGCTACGACGCCGAGACCGACGACGGCGGCTGGGTCAGCGAGGGCTGGCTGCGCACCGACAACCTGCTGCGCCAGCGCTGGCTGGTGCAGCTCATCCAATTCGGCGACGGCGATCCGGTGGTGGGGCGGCTGCCTGTGGACGAGAACGGCCGCGGGGAGTGGACGGTGAACAACCTGGGCCGCAACGACCGGGTGGTGCTGGCCATCAGCGCGCTGGCGCCGGTAACCACAGAGCCTGCGTCCTATCAGTACACCGTTGTGACCCGGCCCTAGCTGCGGCTTCGGGATCAACGCATCGGCCTGTTCGCCTCGGAACAGGCCGTTTTTTTGCCCATGCGCTACTGGCTGTTCGTCCTCCTCACCCTGGCTCTAGCTGCCCTCATCGGCTGGTCCACCTACCAGAGCGCGCGGCTGTTGCGCCGCTGGAAGCCAGACTACAACCTGCTCCTGAGCCCGGCCGAAAACCTGGCGCGGGTCGGCCTGTTGCTGGTTGGCGTCGGCCTAGGCCTGCTCAGCGGGCTGCCGGCCCGCGCCCTAGGGTGGGGCTGGCCGCCGAAGGCTGCGGACCTGGCGGCGGGCGCCGCGGTGGGCGTGGGCCTCTCCCTGGCGTTGACGGCCGCCTCCGACCGCGCAATCCGGCGATGGGGCAGCGCCATCTACTCCCCCACCGTGATCTTGAACGTGTTGCCCACCAACCCTCGCCAGTGGGCGCTGGTGCTGGCGGCGCTGGGGCCGGCCGTGGCCGTGGAGGAGCTGCTGTTTCGCTCACTGCTGATCGGCGGGCTCAGCCCCCTGGCGCCGACATGGCTGCTGGCCGTCGGCGTCTCCGTCTATTTCGGCCTTCTGCACCTGCCCCAAGGCCGGCTGGGCGTCGTTGGCACCGCAGTGGCAGGGCTGGCGCTCTCGGCCCTGTTCATCGCCACGGGGAGCCTCGCCGCCGCCCTGACCGCGCACTACGCCGCCAACGTGTTACAGCTGGTGCAGGCCGGCCGACGCCGCGAGGATCTGCTGGCGCTGGAGGAGGGCGGAGCAGGGGGAACGTAGTCGCCGCCTGGCAGCCCGACGAGCTCCTTATGCCCGGCGGGCAGGTATCGGCCGGGTGGAAGACCCGGCGATGGCCGGCGCAGGGACCGGGGCCCACGAGGGCGATCGCCACCCCCCTTGGGCAACCCATCCGTTGCCCAAGGGCAGGGTCGCCCAGCCGGCCTAGAGCCCGAGGCTGCCGGCCGTTCTCAAGCAGGTGCCGCTGCGTCCCGCGCCCACAGGTCGGCCAGGGTCTCTCGGCGCTGCACCAGCTGCGGCTGGCCCTCCTCCACCCACACCACCGCCGGCCGCAGGGAGGCGTTGTAGTTGCTGGCCATACTGAGCTGGTAGGCGCCGCTCACCGGCACGGCCAGGAGGTCGCCTGGCCGCAACGGCGGCAGGTCCACAGCCTGGATCAAGACGTCGCCGGTCTCGCAGTAGGGGCCGGCCACGCGCACCGTCTGCAGGGGGCCCTCGCCGCTGCGGTTAGCCAACAGGGCGGTGTAGGTCGCGGCGTACAGGGCCGGTCGGGGGTTGTCGGCCAGGCCGCCGTCCACGAAGGCGTAGGTGACGTCGCCGCTGCGCTTGACTGCGCCCACGGTGTACACCGCCACGCCGGCCCGGGCCACCAGGCTGCGCCCGGGCTCCACGATCAGCCGCGGCAGCGCCAGCCCGCGGCGTCGGCACCCTTCCACCACCGCCTGGGCCACGGCCCCCAGGTACTCGTCCACCGACGGCATTCCGACGGCCTGATCCGGCGTGTAGGGCACCGCCCAGCCGCCGCCGGGGCTCAGCTCGGCCGGCTCCCAGCCGGTCGCCTGACGCAGCCGGCCGGCCAGGTCCAGGAGCCGTTCCACCGCGGCCAGCAGGGGGGCCGGGTCGCGCAGCTGGCTGCCGATGTGGCAGTGCAGCCCCACCAGCGCCACGCCCGACCGCTGGAGCGCCTCGGCCGCGGCGGCCTCCGCCGAGCCATCCGCCAGCCCCAGCCCGAACTTGGAGGCGGCATGGCCCGTGCGGACGTGGCCGTGGGTGTCCACGTTCACGTCGGGGTTCACCCGCAGCCAGATGGGCTGGCGCAGGCCACGGCCGCGCGCCAACCGGTCCACCAGGCGCAGCTCCTCCCGATGGTCCACCACGATGCGGCCCACGCCGGCGTCCAGCGCGGCCAGCAGGTCGAACGGGGACTTGTGGTTGCCGTGGAGGTGCATGCGGGAGGGGGGAAAGCCGCCTCGCCGGGCGAGGGCGATCTCGCCGGCGGAGACCACGTCCATGCCTAGCCCGCGGGCCGCAGCCCAGGCGGCCACTGCCGGGCACAGCCACGCCTTGGCCGCGTAGGCCACCTCCCAAGAACCGGGGTAGGCGCGGCGCAGCGCGTCGGCGTAGGCGGCCGCCGCTGCGTCCAGGGTGGCTCTGTCGTAGACATACAGCGGTGTGCCGAAGCGGCCGGCCAGGTCCTCTAAGTCGCAGCCGCCGATGGCTAGGCCGCCGTCGGCCGTGCGACGGGCGGTGAGGGGCAGGATGGCCTCGGGCAGGGGGGCGGGCCGTGCGTCTGCCCTGGGGAAGGCCGTCAGCACGTCGTCGCGGCGGCGCAAGGGCTGCCCGGAGAGGGCGCGCACCCGGCGGGCGATCTCGGCCAGGGTCTCGCCCGTCTCGGGGTGGCGATAGGCGGGGGCCACGTCGGCCAGCGGGACGGCTACGTGGGGATAGCGCAGGATTTCCGGGTCGGGGATGCGGCGCTTGCCGACCTGCAGCACCTGGTCGTTGAACAGGGAGATGTCCACGTCAATGGTGCGGGGCGCGTTGGGGTCGGCGCTGCGCCGGCGGCCCAGGCGATCCTCCAGCGGACGCAGCACACCTTCCTTGAGCGCCTCGGCAGAGCGGGAGGTTTCCAGCACGGCGGCTGCGTTGAGGAAGGGGGGATCGTTGGGGTTGCCCACCGGCGGGGTCTCGTAGGCGGGGGAGAGGGCGATCAGGCGTCCCGCCTCGGCCAGCAGCGCAACGGCGGCTCGCAGGTTGTGCTCAGGCGCGATGTTGGAGCCCAGGGACAGGTAGGCGACGTTCATCTCATCCGGGGAAGTCGGCAGGGGTGCGCTCGATCACTACGCCCACGGAGCGGGCGAAGCGCAGCGCGCCTGGCTTTTGCACGGACACAACGGCCCGGCTCACGCCGAACTCCTTGACGGCGATCTCGGCGATGGCGTGGGCCAGCTTTTCCACCAGGAAGTAGCTGGAGGCCTCGACGTGCTCGATGATGCGCTTGGTGAGGCTCTTGTAGTTCACGGCGTCGGCGATGTCGTCGGTGGCCCCGGGCCGGCGCAGGTCGGTGAAGAGGGTGAGGTTGATCAGCACGTCCTGTTTCTTCTCCCGCTCGTCGGGGTTGATGCCGACGATGCAGCGCAGCAACAGGTCGTGGATCTCGATGCGGTCGGTGGTCATCGGGTGCTCCTTGGGAGTGGGGTGGGTAGAAAGGGGGTAGCCAGAATGAAAGAGGGCTTACATGAAGCCTCGACAAACGCTTGTATAGTATAGCGGCTTGCCTAAAAAACCTGAACAAAAGCAAGACAGAATGTTGGCGTTTTGTTGTCAACAGAAGAGCGGCTATCGCTCCCGGCGCTGGAAAGGAACCTAATCGCCATGGCGAACTTCACGATCAACGGCCAAGCTTACGACTTGATCAAACAGCAGTACATCCCGTCCACCAACGGACACAACGGCCCTAACGGACATCACAACGGCGCCTCGTGCGACGACTGCGTGGCAGTGTTGGAGCTGCCCGAACACCAGGTCGAGGTAGCCTCACCGCAGGCGGTCATCGAAGGGGCAGTGCGGCAAATCCTGGCGGCCATCGGCGAGGACCCCGACCGACAGGGCCTCGCCCGCACGCCTACTCGCGTGGCCAAGGCCTACGCCGAGCTCACCTCCGGCTATCACGTGGACCCTGAGGCGCTGCTCAACGGCGCAGTCTTCGACGTAGACTACGACGAGATGGTGGTGGTGAAGGACATTGACTTCTACAGCCTGTGCGAGCACCACCTGCTGCCGTTCTACGGGAAGGCTCACGTGGCCTATGTGCCCAACGGCAAGGTGATCGGGCTGAGCAAGATC
>JANWYQ010000213.1 GCA_025055015.1 Caldilineales bacterium | reverse complement strand
AGGCCGCGGCCGCAGCCGCGCCGTCGTAGCCGCGGCTGTCGCCCACGGGCAGCCGATCGCCCACGGCCAGGGCGGAGGCGTGGAGGGTCGCTGCAGCCACCAGGGCCGCCGCCAGCCATCCGGCAGGCCTGGCGGCGGCCGTGCCCGCGGCGCGAGCCCACTGGGCCCCGCGCTGTAGGCCGCTGGCCAAGAGCAGCGCGGCCAGCGGCGCCAGGGGCAGGGCGTAGCGGTCCCAAGGCGCCAGGGTGGTGCCCAGGTGCAGGGCCAGGTAGGCGGCGACCTGGGCCTGCAGCAGCAGGTCGAAGCGTCCGCGCTGCGTCCGCCGCTCCCGCCAGGCCGCCCAGGCGGTTAGGGGTAGGGTGGCCAGCAACAGCAGCGCGAAGGGCGGGGAGCCGAAGAGGAAGCCCAGCAGCTCGGCCCAGGCTGCGGCCTGGCGCGGCAGGTCGGCAGGCGCAATGGGCGCCACCCCGCCGTAGGTCGTCAGGCTGCGATCCCAGAAGCTAGGCCGCCACTGCCAGCGCAGGCTGTCCCACCAGGTGACCAGGGCCACGGGCAGCAGGAACCCCCACAGCAGCCCCCACAGGCTGCGTCGCCGCCCGCCGGACGGATCGTCCTGCCGCAGGCCGACCAGGAGAAACAGCGCCGCCAGCCAGGGCAGGAAGAGGACGGCCTGCTGTTTGGCAGCGTAGGCCAGGCCGGCCGCGAGGCCGGTCCTCCAGCCGTAGCCGCGCAGGGCGGCCCACGCGGCGACCAAGAGCCAGAGCACCAACCAGGGATCGGTGAACAGGGTCGGGGAAAGGCGGACGGCCAGGGGAGACGCCGCCGCCAGGGCAACGGCCGCCAGCGCCGCCGGCCAGCCGTACACCTGCCGCGCGATCAGGGCCAGCGCCGCCAGGGCCGCCACGCTCGCCGCCACGCCCAGCAGCCGACCGGCCAGCTCCAGCCGCTCGAAGTCCGGCTCGCCGAGGCCGGGGCGAACCCCGGCCAGGCGGAACGCGCCGGCCAGGGCATAGGGCAGAAAAGGCGGCTTGTCCACGGCCACCCCCAGCAGGGCCGGGTCGCTGCCGTCGGCGATGCGCAGCGCCCAGCCGGCGTAGAGGGCCTCGTCGGGGTGCAGGCCGGGGCGATCCAGCAGGCTCCCGCGCAGGACCAGGCCCAGGAGCAACAGCGCCGCCATTAGCCAGGGCAGGGCGCTCCACTTGGCCAAGGCCTGCAGAGACAGCGCAGCAGCAGGGCGGGCGGCAGGGATCAGAAGGCGCTGCACGAGGGGGCTCGGAGCAGGTCAGTCCACAAAGCGGTACTTGAGCAGGGCCCACACGGCCTCGAAGGCGTCTTTGAGGCCGATCTTCTTGCCTTCGTCGTACTCGCGGCCGGTGTAGGAGATGGGCACCTCGTAGATGCGGTAGCCGCGCTTGAGCACCTTGGCGGTGATCTCCGGCTCGATCTCGAAGCGGTTGGCGCGCAGGGGCAGGGAGCGGATCAGGTCCCCGCGGAAGGCCTTGTAGCAGGTCTCCACGTCGGAGAGGATCGAGTCGTAGAGGATGTTGGTGAAGAGGGTGATCAGCTTGTTGGCCACCATGTGCCAGAAGAGCATCGCCCGCCTCGGCCCCCCCAGGAAGCGCGAGCCGTAGACCACCTCGGCGCGGCCCTCGATGATGGGCAGCAGCAGGGCGGGATAGTCGCGCGGGTCGTACTCCAGGTCGGCGTCCTGGATGAGCACGATGTCGCCGGTGGCGGCTTGGATGGCGGTGCGCACCGCGGCGCCCTTGCCCCGGTTCTGCTCGTGGAAGATGACGCGGATGTCGCCCTTGGCGGCCTCTGCCTCCAGGATTGCGCGCGAGCCGTCCTGGGAGCCGTCGTCCACCACCACGATCTCCTTCTCCAGGACGATGGGGCCGTCGGCGTAGATGGGCTGGGGGCCGTTGAGGGTGAGGTTGACGCTGCGTACGCGGCGCAGGATCTCCGGCAGGGTTGCCTGCTCGTTGTACACGGGCATCAGGATGGAAACTTTCACAGCGCCTCCTGGCCGCCGGGCGCGGGATGCGCCTGGGCAACAGCACGGATCGGCAGCCGGTGATCAGGATCAAGGCCGGCGCAGAGGGCCGGCCGAACGGCAGGCATTATAGCCTGGGGCGGACGAGATGACAAGGAGGCCACTGCCGGTCTCCGGGCGCAGCAACGCTCGCCGGCGCAGGGAGCGTTGGCGGTGCGACCAAGGGCGATCGCTTGGAGCGGCTCGTTGAGTGTGCTACAATGCGGCCAGCCTGAGCCATTCCCCTCGACGAAGCACGGAGGCCACCATGACCCCCAACGAACCCCACACCGACCAGCCACCGCCCCAGCGGGTGGCCGTCGGCCTGAGCTTCGGCGATGGCTTCCAGTTCGGCTGCGGTTTCTTCGCCGCCAGCCTGGTGGCCACGCTGGTGCTTGCGCTGCTGGCGCTCCTGGTTGGACTAGGCCTGTCGCTGGCCGGGATCGGCGTGCTGCAGGGACTGTTCGGGTCGTGAAGGCGCACTCCCACAAGCACCGGCTTGTCGGGAAGTCGGCGTCGGTGGGGCGCCCAAGGCCTACTGCGCAGCGCTGACCTGGTACGCCAGGATGATCGCCTCCGCCACCTCGCGCATGGACTTGCGGTTGTTCATGCTCATGCGCTGGATGCTGCGGAAGGCCTCCTGCTCCGTCATGCCGCGCGTGTCCATCAGGATCCCCTTGGCTCGGTCCACTGCCACGCGCGTGGCCAAGCGCTCCTCCAGCCGCGCCGCCTCCTTGGAGATCTCCTGGTACTCCCGGAAGCGCGCCAGGACGATCTCGATGGCCGGCAACAGGTTGGCCTCGTCGAACGGCTTGACGACGTAGCCGGACACCCCCGCCTCCGCAGCCCGTTCTACCAGATCGCGCTGGCTGTAGGCCGAGAGCAACAGGACAGGGCAAATGCCTTCCTCGGTGAGGATCTTGGCCGCCTCGATGCCGTCCATGTCCGGCATGCGGATGTCCATGATCACCAGGTCGGGCTTGAGCTCGCGCGAGAGGTTGACGGCGCTGCGGCCGTCGCCCACGGCGCCCACCACCAGGTAGCCCAAGTTGGTGAGCATCTCCCGCAGGTCCTGTCGAATGATGGCCTCGTCGTCGGCGATGATGACGCGTTTGCGTTCCACGTGCACACCTCTTTCGGTTGGGGAGTTTAGTCGTCGGTTGGACTGCCTTTTTTGAACTGAACCACGGCGCGCGTGCCGGGGTCGGCCGGCGCCATGGTGAACGTGCCTTTCAAGTCGTCCTCCACCAGGATGCGGACGATGCTCAGGCCCAGGGTTTCGGTGGTCTGCCAGTCGAAGCCTGTCGGCAGGCCCACGCCGTTGTCCTCGACCTGAATCTGCACCTGGTCGCCCAGGTCCTCCAGGGCAATGGTGATCCGCCCGGCTGCCTGGTCCGGAAACGCGTACTTGAGCGCGTTGATGATGAGCTCGTCAATCACCAGCGCGCAGGCCGTCGCCTGGCGCGTGGGGAGGTAGATGGCCGGACCGAGCACCTGGAAGGACACCTCCGCCTCGGGGTGAATGGCGGAGCGCTGCGTCTTGCTCACGATGCGCTGGCTGATCTCGCGGATGTTGATGAGCTGGTCGGGGCTTTGGGTGAGGAATTCGTGGATGGTGGAAACCGCCAGGATGCGGTTGACCGCCTCCTCCAGCTCGCGGCGGGTCTCCGGGTTGGTTGCCCGCCGTGCCTGCATGCGCAGCAGCGAGGCCACCTTCTGCAGGTTGTTCTTGACGCGATGGTGCACGTCCTTGACCATCGCGTTCAGCACCCGCACCTCCTGCGCCTTGCGCAGGGCCTCCGTGTTGTCGTGGACCAGGACCAGAGCCCCGCGCAGCACCGGCCGCTCCTGGTCTCGGCCGTTGAGCGGCCACCACGGCTGTCGGTAGCTCCAGATGGGCAACGCCATGCGGGTCCAGTTGAGGGGACCCTCGTCCACCTGGTGCACCTGGCATTGCAGGGTCTCGAAGGCTTGCCGCACCAGCACCTCGTCGTGGGTCTGCAGGTCGCCGACATGCAAGCCCCTCAGCTCGTTGAGGTAGCCGAGGCGGCGATACAGGTTGTTGGCGATGCCGCTGAGGTACTGGATGCGGTAGCTGTCGTCCACGAACAGGATGCCGTCCCACTCGGAGAGGCCGGGCATGCCCGCAGTGCCGCGCAGGTCCCCGCGCACCGCCATCTCCTGCAGCCACGTCACGGCGCGCTGAAAGCTCGGGCTGCGCCGCTTCTGCCGCTCCCAGGCGATGAGGCTGGTCTCCAGCTGCATGGCAGCTCGGATAGGACGTCCCTGATGCAAGATGGGAAACACCTGGCGAACGATGGCGGCTCCCTGTTCCAGCAGCTTGTCCCCTGCCTGCGCTCGACGCCCCCGTTCCAGGGCTTCCAGCAACACTGCCCGGAGCTGGGGGAAGTCGGCAGCGGGCTCTTCCAGGGACTGTCGCCGGCCGAGCCAGGTCTGGCGGTAGAGGGAGGCGATGGACCGGGGCTTGGCCTGGGCGACCACTACCGCCTCCTTGCCTTGCTTCACCCACAGCGTGGCGTCGGCGCGGCTGATGTCGGCGACCAGGGGCAGTCCCTCGGCGACGCGGCGAAGCAGTTCCACTTCAGCGGGCGTCAGCTCGGTGTCCCAGGCGTCAATAGGCTCTAACAGCACGGTTGGTCCGTCAATCCTCAGGCGTCTACCGACATATGCAAAGGCCGATGGCGTCCTTGCCATCGGCCATGTTCTGTCGCAGGTCACGCCCTGGGTTGGCGTGCAGTCGGGGCGAGAGGACTTGAACCTCCGACCTCTTGAACCCCATTCAAGCGCGCTACCAGACTGCGCCACGCCCCGATCACGTCGGCATTATAACATCGGGAGGTGTAAACGCCAAACTGCGGTCTCGGGCGACTCCGCAGCGCAGTGGGTTGGACCATTTGGTCCGATGTGCTATAATTTCCACCGATTGTCCACACGATCGGCCCAAGGCGGCCGGTTGTGTGCTTTCGAGGAAAGGAGACAGAAAGACCCTTGAAGCTGACGACAGAAACGCTGCCCAACCGCCAGGTAGCGCTGGTCATCGAGCCGGAGCAGGCGGAGGTGGAGCCCGCCCTGCGCAAGGTGGCGGCTCAGCTCTCTCAGCGCTATCCGGTGCCCGGCTTTCGCAAAGGCAAGGCCCCTGTCAGCGCCGTGCTGCGCTACTTCGGCAAGGAAGTGGTCTACGACGAGGTCGTGGAGGCCATCGGGGACGACCTGTACAAGGCAGCTCTGGACCAGATCGGCCTGGAGCCGGTGGCGCCGGGCGCCCTGGAGCGGGTCACCTATGACCCCCTGACCCTGCGCCTGGTGGTGCCCCTGCGGCCCGAGGTGGACCTGGGCGACTATCGCGCCCTGCGCGTGGAGGTCCCTGCCGTCGAGGTGAGCGACGAGCAGGTGCAGGCCGAGCTGGAGCGCCTCCAGAAGTCCCACGCCGAGTGGATCGCGGTGGACGACGCCGCCCGGTCGGGCGACCTGTTGGAGCTGCGGCTCAAGGCCACCGTGGGCGATCAGGTCTTGATAGACGATCCGGCCTTCGAGATCACCTTGGAGCCTGAGAACGCGGACTTCCCGCCCGGCTTCGACGCCCAGTTCATCGGCCAAACCGTGGGCGCGACCCTGAGCTTCGACCTGACCTACCCGGACGACTGGCCCTCGGACCGCGCCGGCCAGACCATGCACGTCGAGGCGGAGGTCCTGGGCATCAAGCGCTTGGACCTGCCGCCGCTGGACGACAGCTTTGCCGTCCTCGTCGGCGACTACGAAACCTTGGACGACCTGCGCACCGCCGTGCGCAAGACGCTGGCCGACGCCCAGCGACGCTCCCAGGACGAGGAGTACGCCAACCGCGTGCTGGAGAAGGTGATCGAGGGCGCCCGGATCGAGTTTCCGCCGGCGCTGGTCGAGGAAGAGATAGATCGCCTGGTGAGGGAGCGCCAAAGCGACCTCGCGCGCATGGGGCTTCCTTTCAACGAGTACCTGCGCATCATGCGCATGGACGAGCGCCGGTTCCGCGAGAGCCTGCGTGGACGGGCCGAGATGCGACTCAAGGCTGAGCTGGTCCTGGAGAAGGTGGCCGAGGTTGAGGGCTTGGCGGTGACCGACGACGAGATCCAGCAAGAGCTGGCCGAGGTCGTGGCAGCCGGCGAGCGGCAGGGCACCGATCTGCGCAGCTGGTTGGACAGCCCCGGTGGCCGCGCCATCCTGCAGCACGACCTGCGCCATCGCAAGGCCCTGCGCCGCCTGGTGGAGATCGCCAGGGGCGAGGCGCCGGAGCCGGCGGCTCCGCCCCAGGAGCCCGTTTCGGACGCCGAGGCAGCTTGACCGCGGCCAAGCGCCCGGCCGCTGCAACCGCTTGACGAGCACGAAGAACGAGGACCGAGCACGACCATGAACCTCAACCCCCATGCCTTGATCCCGATGGTCATCGAGACCACGGCGCGCGGCGAGCGAGCCTACGACATCTACTCGCTGCTGCTGCGGGAGCGCATCATCTTCCTGGGCACTCCCATCAACGATCAGGTGGCCAACTTGATCGTGGCCCAGCTCCTCTACCTCAACCGGGAGGACCCGGAGCGCGACATCCAGATGTACATCACCTCGCCCGGCGGCTCTGTTTACGCCGGCCTGGCCATCTACGACACCATGCAGATGATCGAGGCGCCGGTGAGCACCTGGGCCGTCGGCGTGACCGCGAGCATGGGCACCATCCTGCTGGCGGCCGGCCGCAAGGGCAAGCGCTTTGCCCTGCCCCACGCCACCATCCACATGCACCCGGCGGGCGGCGGCGCTCAGGGCTACACCCCCGACGTGCGCATCCAGTACAAGGAGCTGGAGCGGGTGCAGAACCAGCTCTTCTACATCCTGGCCAAGCACACCGGGCAGAGCCCCAAGCAGATCGAAGAGGACTTCGACCGCGACCGCTGGATGACCGCCCTGGAGGCCAAGGAGTACGGCATCGTGGACGAGGTGGTGGGCGACACCAGCGACATCATCCGCGCCAGCGACGACAACAAGTAAACCGGCATGGCTCACTGTTCCTTCTGCCGCCGCAGCGAGGACGAGGTCTTTCGGCTGATCCAAGGGCCCGACGGCATCTACATCTGCAACCTGTGCGTGGACCTCTGCGCCGAGATCCTGCGCGAGGAGCAGCCGGCGTCGGAGCCGAGCAGTGGGCCGCGTCTGGAGCGCGTGCCGTCGCCCAAGGAGATCGTCGAGCGCCTGAACCAGTACGTGGTGGGGCAGGATCGCGCGAAGAAGGTGCTGGCCGTGGCGGTGTACAACCACTACAAGCGGCTGACCACCAACGCCGCCGTCGCCGACGTGGAGATCCAGAAGAGCAATATCCTGCTCATCGGCCCCACGGGCTGCGGCAAGACCCTGCTGGCCCAGACCCTGGCCCGCATCCTAGAGGTGCCCTTCACCATCGCCGACGCAACCACCCTCACCGAGGCCGGCTACGTGGGCGAGGACGTGGAGAACGTGCTGGTGGGGCTGCTGCACGCGGCCAACTGGAACGTCGAGGCCGCGCAGATGGGCATTGTCTACATTGACGAGATAGACAAGATCGCCCGCAAGCAAGGGGACAACCCCTCCATCACGCGCGACGTCTCCGGCGAGGGGGTGCAGCAGGGCCTGCTCAAGATCATCGAGGGCAACATCGTCAACGTGCCCCCCCAGGGCGGCCGCAAGCACCCCAACCAGGAATACATCCAGGTGGACACCCGCAACATCCTCTTCATCTGCGGCGGCGCCTTCGCCGGGCTGGAGGACATCGTGGCCCGGCGGGTGCAGGGTCCCGGGCGCATCGGCTTCGGCGCTGGCGCCGGCAAGCGCCTGGACCCCGAGCAGGAGAAGTCCTGGCTGTTGCAGCAGGTGATCGCCGACGACCTGATGAAGTACGGCCTGATCCCGGAGTTCATCGGCCGCTTGCCGGTGACCGTCAGCGTGGACCCCTTGGACAAGGCTGCGCTGGTGAGCATCCTCACGGAGCCGCGCAACGCCCTGGTGAAGCAATTCCAGCGGCTCTTGAGCCTGGACAACGTGGAGCTCATCTTCACGCCGGACGCCCTGGAGGCCATTGCCGACGAGGCCATCAAGCTCAAGACCGGCGCGCGGGGCCTGCGCACCATCCTGGAGTCGGTGCTCTTGGACGTGATGTACGAGATCCCCTCGCGGCCCGAGGTAAGCAAGTGCATCGTCAACGCCGACACCATCGTGCGCCGCACCCAGCCCTTGTTGCTCACCGCCGGGGACCGCGCGGTGCGCTGGCAGGAGGGCCTGCGCGAGTCGGCCTAGCAGCGGGGTTGTCAACCGTCGGCCGGTTGGCAACCCTTTTGCGTTGTATGTCTCGCCATGCTCATCGTCAACGAAGCCCAATGTCAGGCGATTGCCCAGCGCCTGCGCCAGCAGACCATCCGGGCGGACGAATACCTCTTCGTGCCGGCCACCCGGGAGGAGGCGCGCCGCGAGGCCAACTACTGGACCTTTGTGGTGGCCATCTGCCAGCACACCAAGAGCCTGGCCGGCACCATTGACGGCCGCTGGTGTCGCGGCTGGGACTACCTGGTGCGGGCCACGCGGCGGGTGGTGGACGAGGTCGCCTCCGCCGAGGCCATGGCCGCCATTAACGCCGACCGGCTGCGCGCCATCCTCTCCGACGACTTCGACCCCGCCCATTCCACCGTGGACCGGGTGGAGGAGCGCCTGCGCCAGCTCCACGAGGTGGCCGCCACCCTCCTGGAGCAGTACGAGGGCGAGGCCATGAACCTCTACCACCAGGCCGGCGGCCGCATCGCCGGGCCCGACGGCATCATCGCCCGCCTGCGCGCCATCCCGGCCTTTCAAGACCCGCTGAACAAGAAGGCGCAGCTCCTGGTGGGACACCTGGACGCGGCCGGCGTGTGGCCCTTGGACGACCCCGAGAACCTCAAGGTGTGCATGGACTACCACGCCATGCGGGTGGCCCTGCGCACCGGCATCGTGGAGATCACCGACCCCGGCCTGCGCATCGCCCTCAAGCAGAAGGCGCCCGTGACCGACGAGATCAACCACCGCGTGCGCCAGGTGGTGTCCGACGCATGCGATCGGGTGATTGCGCTGAGCGGCGTCAGCGTGTACGAGTTCGACAAGTGGATCTGGCACCTGGGCCGAAGCTGCTGCTTCTACGACCACGAGCCGATCTGCGGCCCGCGCACGTGCCATAAGATGGACATCTGCACCTACATCAAGGCGGTGGACTACCGCTGTCTGGGCAAGTGCTCCCTGGACGGCGCGTGCAAGGGCAGCCGGGACGACGACTACCGCGCGCTCTGGGAGACCAACGTCTACACGGAGTACTACTGATCGGTGAAAGGGCTGGAGCCGAAGGCCAACTTCTGGGCTGAGATCAACGGCCAGGTGGTGCTGAGCGACTGGCGGGTGCGGCTGCTGGAGGCCATCGCCGAGACCGGCTCCATCAGCAGCGCGGCCCACGCCATGGGCATTCAGTATCGCCTGGCCTGGGATCGCGTCCACGAGATGGAACAGCACCTGGGGCAGCGGCTGGTGGACACGCAGATCGGCGGGCCAGGCGGCGGCGGCGCGCGGCTGACGCCCGTGGCGGAGGAGTACGTGCGGCGCTGGCGCCAGTTCGTGGAGGGCCTGGACGCCATCGTTGCCGAGCGCTTTGCCCTGGCCTTTCAACGCCCCCAAGAGCCGTGAAACGCTCGCAATCCCTGTGGCCTCTGGCCGCCCTGTCTGCGCTCATCCTCTTGGCGGCGGCGTTGATCGGCTTGCGCCTGCCTGACCGGCTGCCCGCCGCGGCGCCGCCTCCCGGCGCCTTCACGCCGACGCCCGCCCCCTCGCCCACATCCGCTTTCTTCCCCTCTCCGGCCGTCTCTGTTCCCACGTCCACATCAGCCGAAAGCGGGCCCATCGCCTCGACTGCCGCAGCGCAAGATGCCGGCCTGCCCACGGCTACGGCGACCGCTGCGCCGTCGGCCGCCGTCGCCCCCACCCCTGGCCCTACCGTCGCGGCGGACCTGGCGCTGGAGTTCACCCGCGTGCGGCCCAACGAGTACCTGGGGACCATCGCCCGCCGCTACGGCGTGGCGGTGGAGGACATCGTTGCCTTCAGCCGCATCCAGAACCCCGACATGGTGGCCGTGGGCCAGTGGCTGGTGATCCCGCACCGCACCAGCCGCACCACGCCCGGAGAGATCGTCCTCCCCGACAGCGAGCTGGTCTACGGGCCCGCCTACGTCGGCTTTGACCTGCATCGTTTTGTGGAGGAGCAAGGGGGCTACCTGGCCCGCTTCAGCTCGGCTGCGCCCGACGGCAGTCGCTGGACCGGCGCGGACTGGGTGGAGCGGGTGGCGCTGCGCTACAGCGTCGGTCCGCGGGTGCTGTTGGCCCTGATGGAGGCGCGCAGCGGCTGGGTCACCAACCCGGCGCCGGAGGGCGCGGCCCTGGACTATCCCCTGGGGCACACCCGCGGCGCAGCCGGCCTGGGGCCGCAGCTCGAGTGGGCCGCCGACCGCCTGAACCGGGGTTTCTACGGCTGGCTGGACCGCGGGGAGACGGCCATCCGCTTTGCCGACGGCGTGGTGGCGCGGGGCGCGCCCGGCCTGAACCCGGGCACCGTCGCCCTGCAAGGGGCGCTGGCCGCCGACATTCCCTTTGACCGTCTGGCCGAGGAGCAGGCGGCCTTCCTGGCGGCCTATCGTCGTCTCTTCGGCGAGCCCATGGATCACGACGCCGGCCCGGTCCTACCGGCCGGCCTGGAGCAGCCTCCCCTGCGCCTGCCCTGGGCGCCCGGCGAGTGGTGGCACCTGACAGGCGGCCCCCACGGCGGCTGGGGCACGGGCAGCGGCTGGGCGGCCCTGGACTTCGTGCCGGAGAACGCGGCCATCGGCGGCTGCTGGGTGGCCGAGCGCTGGGCGCGGGCGGCCGCCGCGGGCGTGGTGGCCCGCAGCGACGGCGGCGAGGTGTTGCTGGACCTGGACGGCGACGGCGACGTGCGCACCGGCTGGGTGCTGCAGTATCTGCACGTCTCCGACCGGGCCCCGGAGGGCGCTCGGCTGGAGGTCGGCGATCCCGTGGGCCGGCCGAGCTGCGAGGGGGGCGCGGCCGAGACCACTCACCTCCACTTTGCCCGGCGCTACAACGGCCTGTGGGTGGACGCCGGCCGCGCCGTGCCCCTGGTGTTGGACGGCTGGACCGCCTTCGGCGGCTTCGAGTACGACGGCGGCCTGACCAAGCCGGGCTACCCCGACCGCGTCGCCAGCCACTCGCGGCAGCGGGAGGTGAACGGCCTCCTGCGCGAGCCGTAGAGCAGCACCGGTGGCCGGGCTGCGCAAAGTTGGCAACCGCGCGGCCCCTTCGTATAATCTTGGACATGCGAGAGTCCCCGTATCCGCTGGTGAGCGTAGACGACGCGCAGGCGACGGTCCTGCGCTGGGCGTGCCCCTTGCCGGTCCAGGAGGTTCCCCTCCGGTCGGCCCAGGGCCTGGTGCTGGCCCGGGACGTGGTGGCGCCGCTGTCTCTGCCGCCCTTCCCGGCGGCGGCCATGGACGGCTTTGCCCTGCTGGCCGCCGACGGCCACGCGCCGCGACGGCTGATCGGCGAGCAGATGGCCGGCCGAGTCGCAGGTCTGACGGTGACGCCCGGCGCGGCCGTGCGCATCACCACGGGCGCGCCCGTGCCGCCCGGCGCCGACGCCGTGGTCAAAGTGGAGGCGGCCGACGAGGTGGACGGGACGGTGGTGGTGCACCCCGATCACCCCGTGCGGCCGGGCCTTAACGTGCGGCCTGTGGGCTCCGACGTGGCGCAAGGACAGCCGGTGCTGGCGGCCGGCCAGGTCCTGGGGCCGGCGGAGCTAGGCGTGCTGGCCTCCCTGGGCCTGTCCACGGTTCCCGTCCACCGGCAGCCTGTGGTGGGCATCTTCTCCACCGGCGACGAATTGGCCGAGCCGGGCCAGCCGCTGGGCCCAGGCCAAATCTACGACAGCAACCGCACCACCCTGGTGGCGGCCGTGGCGCAGGCCGGCGGCCAACCGCTGGACCTGGGCATCATCCGGGACGATCCCGCCGAGCTGGAGCGGCGACTGGCCGCCGGGCTGGTGGAGGCGGACCTGCTGGTCACGTCCGGCGGCGTGAGCATGGGCGAGCTGGACCTGCTCAAGCCGCTGCTGGAGCGGTGGGGCACGGTGCACTTCGGCCGGGTGCTGATGAAGCCGGGCAAGCCCATGACCTTCGCCACCCTCCGGGCCCGTCGGCCGGACGGCCAGCCGGCCTCGGAGGGCCCCTGGCGGCTGTTCTTCGCATTGCCCGGCAACCCGGTGTCGGCTCTTGTGACCTTTCAGCTCTTCGTGCGGCCGGCCATTCGGCGGATGATGGGCCATCGGGCCGTGGGCCTGCCCCAGATCGTGGCCACCCTGGGCCACCCGTTTCGGCTGGACCCCGAGCGGCCGGAGTTTCACCGGGTCACCCTGCACCGAGAGGGCAGCCGCTGCGTCGCCGTCTCCACCGGCAGCCAGGCCTCCAGCCGGCTCCTGTCCGCCGCCGGGGCCAACGGCCTGTTGGTGCTGGAGAAAGGGCGCGGGGAGCTGCCGGCGGGCGTCGAGCGGCCTGTCTTGCTGCTGGACGACACCTGGCTCAGCGCAGCGGCGTGAGCTCCCTGCCCCAGGAGCCCGGCCTATGGCTTCCCGATCCTCCCCCCTCACCCATCTGGACGAGCAAGGCGCGGCCCGCATGGTGGACGTGGGCCACAAGCCGGAGACCGAGCGGGTGGCCGTGGCCGTCGGCGAGGTGCGCATGGCGCCGGAGACCCTGGCGGCCATCCTGGCGGGCAACGCGCCCAAGGGCGACGTCTTAGGCACGGCGCGGGTGGCCGGCATCATGGCGGCCAAGCGCACGCCCGACCTGATCCCGCTCTGCCACCCCCTGCTGCTGAGCCACGTAGCCGTGGACCTGACGCCGGACGAGGCCCGCAGCCGCGTGGTGATCCGCGCCACCGTGCGCTGCCGCGGCCAGACCGGCGTGGAGATGGAGGCGTTGACCGCGGTGGCCGCTGCCGCCCTCACCGTCTACGACATGGCCAAGGCGCTGCAGAAGGACATGGTGATCGGCGAGATCCGCCTGCTGGAGAAGCGGGGCGGCAAGAGCGGGGACTGGCGGGCAGACGAGGAGGGACACCAGGGAGAGCACGAGCCATGAGCGATCCGATCACCGTGCAAGTGCGGCTTTTCGCTTCGCTGCGCCAGGCGGTGGGCCAGGCGACGCTGCGGCGCACCCTGCCGGCCGGGTCCACGGTGGGCGACCTGATGCGTGCGCTGGCCGAGGAGTTCCCGGCGCTGCCCACTGCGGCCGGCGCCATCTACGCCTCGGTGAACCGGGCCTACGCCGGCCACCAGGTGCGGCTGCAGGACGGCGACGAGGTGGGGCTCTTCCCGCCGGTGAGCGGCGGCCAGGCCGAGCCGAAGCTCTTCGAGGTCACCGAGGCGCCCCTGTCCCTGGACGATGTGGCGCGGCGGGTGGCTGCGCCGACGCGCGGTGCGGTCACGGTGTTCGCCGGGCTGGTGCGGGGCGAGACCGACCTGGCCAGCCCTTATGCGGCGGCTCCACCTGCAGTCCAGGGCGATGGCCAGGGCCGGCTGCACACGGACTACCTGGAGTACGAGGCGTACCCCGAGATGGCCGAGGCCATGTTCGCCCAGATTGCGGCCGAGGTGCAGGCCCGCTGGCCGCAGGTGGAGGCGGTGAGCATCGTGCACCGGGTCGGCCGCATCGAGGTGGGCGAGCCCAGCGTGGTGGTCGCCGTGGCGGCGGCCCATCGGCAGGGGACGTTCGACGCGTGCAGCTACGCCATCGAGCGGCTAAAGGCCATTGCGCCCATCTGGAAGAAGGAGGTCGGCCGCGACGGCCAGTGGTGGGTGGAGGGCCCGCGGGAGGCCAACCCGGCGTCCCCCGTGGCCGGCCGGCCGGGGTGACATCGCTGCCAGTGTCATCGGCGCCACGCCTTGGCCTGGCGGTGGCCATGCGCTTTGTGTTTCGCCGGGTGGGTGTGGTATAATTTCGTCGGCAGCTGCTTACATGTTCGCAGCAAGGCACCTTGACAAGCGAAGATAGCAGGTTGGCGAGCCGTCGCTGGTCGCCCGGCCATCGGGCGGCTAGAGGAACTTCCCGACTCCCCCTCGCGTCCTCCGGCGCGAGAAGGTTGCCTCACGAAACAGCAAGTGAGGGCGCTGTGCTCGCAAGGGCGCAGCGACTACAACCGCAACAGAGAGCAGTCCCGCGCAAACGGCCCGCAAGGGCGCCGGCGTAAGGGGTGAAACGGTGGGGTAAGAGCCCACCAGCGGCGGCAGCAATGTCGTCGGCTGGGCGAGCGTGCAACCGGGAGCAAGGCGAGTGGGCCAGGCCGTGTGAGTGGACGCCCAGGGATGTGGCCCTGGGCAGGCCTCCCCCTGGTGGGGCGCGGTTTGGTCTCGTCGCAGCAGCAACGGCGAGGTCGGGTCACACCCGGCAAGTTAGGCGCTGCCTTCGGCGGCCCCGCTTTTCAGGTTCAGGCCCCTGGCGTGTTCGGGGAAGGTCGAGGCCGCCGGAGAGACAGATGACGGCAGGAACAGAATCGGGAGTATGTCCAACCTGCTCCTCCGGCCGCTGCCCTTTGTTGCCGACGTGGCGGAACTGGCAGACGCTGCAGACTTAGGATCTGCTGCCCGGAAGGGCGTGGAGGTTCGAGTCCTCTCGTCGGCACTTGCCAGGCTGTGATTTTTTGACTAAAAAGCGGAAGGTGATTAAAATAGCGCAGTGTAAGCGGACAAGCGCCTTACCAACCCAAAACGACCAGGGCAGTTTCGTACCTATGGGCCCGTGGCCTAGTGGGAAGGCGCCTCCCTTGCACGGAGGAGATCGTCGGTTCGAATCCGACCGGGTCCACCTCGGCCCGGCCAGGCGAAACCGCTCCAGCCGTTTAGCAACCACAAGCGTGCGGGCGTAGTTCAGCGGTAGAACGTCTCCTTGCCAAGGAGAAGGTCGTGAGTTCGAATCTCATCGCCCGCTCTGTTTTTTATGCCGAGATAGCTCAGTTGGTAGAGCACGCGACTGAAAATTGCGGTGTCCCCAGTTCAAGTCTGGGTCTCGGCACAGAAACTCCCCTGGAGGTGGCTCTGGGGCAACAATCGGGGATCGTCTAACGGCAGGACAGGGGACTTTGGATCCTCTAATCGTGGTTCGAATCCACGTCCCCGAGCACAGCGCTTATCCCCGTGTTGCAGCAGCGTCCAGCCGAACTCCTGCCACAGCGGATAAGTTCTTAACACATCGCATGCTTTTTATGGTGACCATAGCTCAATTGGCAGAGCACCTGGTTGTGGCCCAGGAGGTTATGGGTTCAAGCCCCATTGGTCACCCCATCTTCCCTCGAAGAGCGCCCAGGCCGCGCAGGCTGGGCGCTTTTCATTTGCGGCGCGAGCGAATGCGAGCGAGCGTGAGGTGCGGCGGCCATGAGTGCGGTGTTGGTCTTGAATGCGACGTATGAGCCCTTGAGTGTCGTGTCGGTTCAGCGGGCCATTGTCCTCCTGCTCAAGGAGAAGGCGGAGCTGCTGGAGGCTGCGGAGGCCCGGCTGCGGGCGGAGAACACCTCCATGCCGGTGCCTGTGGTCATCCGCATGGTCTACTACGTGCGGGTGCCGCGCAACCTGGGCATTCCGCTGTCGCGGCGCACCGTGCTGGCTAGGGACCAGTACACCTGCCAGTACTGCGGCGCAACCCCCGGCCGCGCTGACCTGACCATTGACCACGTGCTGCCCCGCAGCCGAGGCGGCGTCACCGAGTGGGAGAACGTGGTAGCCGCCTGCCGACCGTGCAACCAGCACAAGGGCAACCGCACCCCCAAGGAAGCCGGCATGCGCCTGCGCCGTGAGCCCTTCCGACCGCGCTTCATCGCCCTCACCTTCCTCAGCGACGCGCAGAACCGGGAGATCTGGCGCAAGTACCTCTACTGAACCCCCTACAACCTGACCTCGACCGGCTCCGTTATCTCGATGCCCGCCAGGTCCACCGCGCAGCGATAGGCGTAGACCTCCACGCCGGCCCGGCTGGCCCGGCGCAGGGCCTCGGCGAAGGCGGGATCGGCCGAGGGATGCGGGGAGAAGGCCAGCACGTCCTGTCGCTGGACCACGAAAACCACGGCCGCGCGCTCCCCCAGGCCGCGCAGCGCTTGCAGGGCCTGCACGTGCCTGGCCCCGCGCGCCGTGGGGGCGTCGGGGAACAGGGCCACGCCCCCCTCCACCAGCGTCACCGACTTGGTCTCGATCCAGCAGCGACCGGCGGGGCCCTCCAGCAGCAGGTCCAGCCGGCTGTCCCCGGCCCTCACCTCGGCCTGGACCTTGGGGTAGCCGGCGAAAGGCGCCAGGCGGCCCAGGGCCAACGCCTCTGCCGCCAGACGGCCGGGCAGCCGAGCGTCCACCGACACCCATGCGCCGGCGTGCCACACCAGGGTCAGGTCGCCAACGGTCTTGCGTGGCCCTGGGTTGGCGGCCGGGCGCACGCGCACCGCCGCCCCGGGCGTCAGCAGCTCCCCCAGCCGGCCCGAGTTCGGCAGGTGCGCCGGCACGACGGCGCCGTCCAGCTCCACCTGGCAGCGAAAGCGGTTCTCTCGGCGCAGGAAGTGGGCGGGGACCAGCGGCTGCGGCCAGCGCATGGGAGGGACACCTAAGGCTGCCAACCTTGGGAAAGTCGGCAGCCCTCCGGACAGCCGGCGCGCTCCAGCCGCTCGAGAGCCGCGTCCAGCTCGGCGGCGGTGGTAACCGTGGAGGCCGTGCGCAGGAAGTCGGCCAGAGAGGGGCTCAGGTCGCGCAGGCGACGGACCTTGGGGCCGATGGGGTCGGTGGCGGCCGGGCCGGTGGCGTAGCTGCCGTGGAAGGCAAAGTAGGCTTGGTTCAGCACCCGCAGCGGATAGCCGTTGGCGACGAAGCGCTGGCGCCGCGCCTCCATGTAGGCCTCGGCCTCCTCCACGTAGCCGTGGGCTAGGAGCCGATCCACCACCTGGCGGGTGGTGCGCATCTCCCGGTTGAAGTCGAAAGCCGGCGGCTCGCCCGAGGCGGGCGGAGGCGCAGGGCGAGGATCAGGGGGCGGCGGCAACAGGTCGGGGTAGTAGATCGCCATCAGCGCCCGGCCGAGCTCCTCGCCCGCCAGAGAGGCCACCGACTCGTTGATGGTCACCGCCTCGCCCCCCCGCAGGTAGGCCCAGCCCAGCGGCCGAAAGGCCAGGTAGTTGTGCACCCACTCGTGGGCGATGGTCTCCACCGTCCACGGCAGGCCGAAGCGGTCTACCACCATGGTGGGCCAGGCGCCATAGCCGCCGATGGGGGTGACGTAGGCCGCCAGCCCCAGCCGCTCGGCCACTGCCTGTTCGATCTGCTGGCGTTGCTCCACGGTGAGCTCTGGCAGCAAGTTCACGGTGCGCAGCCGCTCGATGCGCTCGCGCGGGGAGACCACCAGGAGCTGGGGCGGCTCGGTCAGGCGCAGCCGCGGAGGCGGCCACACCAGGCCGGCTGTGTCCAGTCCGACGCCGGCCAGGACCCGGGTGAGCTGGCGTTCCAGGACGGCTTCCACGCCGCGGGTGTGGCGGTCGGCCCAGCGGCGCCGACGCTCAAGCTCGTCGCGCAGGGGTTGGCTGGCGGCGTCGGGGTTGGATTGAGCCGGGTCGCTATAGATGGCCTCGATCTGCCGCTCCAGCTGGGCGATGCGCTGGGCGACCTGGAGGTACTGGCGAACCAGGGCCGTCTGCTGGGCAGCGGAGAGACCGCGCGCCGGGTTGAACGCCAGGTCCATCAGCTTGGAGCTGACGGCCGCCGCTTCCCAGGCGGTCAGGTCGAAACGCTGGCCGGCGGTAAGCGCTGAGAGCTCCCGATCGAGGTCGGCGGGCGGCCGCTGTCCGGCTGGCGGCAGCAGGAGGGCCAGCAGCGCCAACAGGACGAGCAAGAAGGATGGGCGAGGCCGAGGCGACGCCTGGGTAGACATGGTTGAAGGATAGCAGATCGGCGAGGCGGTTGCCGTAGCCGTTTTTCCAGGCTCAACGAAGAAACGCCCTGAGAAGAGGACTTCTCAGGGCGTTGATGCTTCTCTTGGCGGCCGGCGGTTGGTCGGGCGCCGCTGCCGGCTCAGCGTCGGCGCTGCCACTCGACCAGGCGCTGGTAGAGGAACTCGAAGTTCTCGTATAGGCGAGGGTCAATGGCGGCGCGCATGCCGGGGATGATGCCACGCACCGCCTCCCACAGCACGTCAATGCCGCCGAACAGGTCAAACAGCAGGTCCTCTTGCACCCGGCCGTGCTTGAGCAGCACGCCGAAGAGCTCCATGATGTTGCAGACGTCGGTGAACCGGCGCCACTCGACGCTGCCGGCCGGATATCGCTGCAGGAACTGGTCGTAGTCCGCCGCCTGGAACTCCGTCAGCATCCAGAGGCGCGCCTCGCGGAGCTCCGGCGTGGTGGCCATCTCGAACAGCTTCAGGTAGAGCAGCGTGTCGTCGGCCACAGGCTGCCTCGCCGCGGCTAGGCCACTTCCCAGCGATCAATCATGTGTCGCTGCACCACCAGCTGCCGACCGTCCTCCAGCTCCAACAGCGCAGCGCCCAGGTCAGACCAGTGCACCTTGCCGGTCAACACCTCGCCGGTGCGCAGGTAGAAGCGGACAGGCTGCCCCTGCTCCTCGGCGTCCACCAGAAAGGCACTCAGGTCCTTGCGAGCCCAAGGCTGGCGGTCCAGGACCTCCTTGGGGTCCACGCCGAAGTACTCGGCCAGCTTGGTCAGCTCTTCCTCCGTGCCGACGGCGCGGTAGCGCTGCTCGATCTGGCGGTAGACGCTGGCGGAGACGCCGGTGGCCTTTTCGATCTCGCTGGGCGTTGGGCCGCCCTTGAGGGCGCGCAGGTAGCGCAGATAGTCACCGGCGCTCATGCCTCAACCTCTTCCTGCTGGCCGTCGCTGGTCACGGTGATGGGCTTGCCGGGCACCTCGTAGTAGGCCACCGCCAGCTTCTGCACTGTGACCTCCTGGTTGTCGGGCTGGGCGATGGTGAGCGCGTAGGGGCTAAAGCCCAGCAGCTGGCCTTCCAGGACCTCGCCGTTGAACAGGGTGAGTTTCATGGGCCGGCGGCTGAGCTGCACCTCGGTGAGGTAGACCAGCTCGTGCTCGTCCACTGACTCGGGCAGGTAGGGGCGCTGGCGCTTGCCCTTGGGCTGGGGCGGTTTGGCCTCGGCCAGCATGTTCTGGCAGGTGGTGAGCAGCCTGGCGGCCTCCTTGCGGGTGAGCATGCTCAGCGGCTTGCCGGCCAGGCGCAGCAGATCGTCGCCCGACATGTCCAGCTTGATGATGAGCCCCTTCAGGTGGTCAATCTGGGACTGGCGGGCCGGGCTGACGGGCTGGCGCCGTGGCGGCCGGGGCTTCTTCGCCATGCGCATGCGGTCCATGCGGCGGTCGTCCTCGTAGGGCCGGGCCGGAGGTCGCATGGCCGGGCGGGAGCTGCGGGCCGGCAGGTCGTCGTCGTAGCGGGAGTAGCGGTCGTTGCCGTAGCGGGACGGCCCACCAGAGCGACCGTAGCCGCCGCCCGGTTCGCTGCCGTAGCGATAGGACCCCCCTTCGCCGCCGTAGCGGGAGGGGCCTGGCTCGCCGCCGTAGCGCGAGGGCCCCGGCTCGCCCCCGAAGCGAGAGGAGCCGGGCTCGCCGCCGTAGCGGGAGGGCCCTGGCTCGCCGCCGTAGCGGGAAGGCCCTGGCTCGCCGCCGTAGCGGGAGAACCGCGACTCGCTGCCGTAGCGCGGAGGCTCGGGGTCGCCGCCAAAGCGCGAGGGGCCGAGGTCGTTGCCGTAGCGAGAGGGACCTGTGTCCGACGACGGCCGGTAGGGGCCGGTGTCCCGGGGCTCGCGGCCGTAGCGCGGGGGCTCGCGTCGGATGGGATCGCTGTCGTAGTCGAGCGAGCCCGTCTCCGCGTCGTCCGTGAAGCGCAGCGGCGTCTCTGCCTCTCGGCTCGGCCCGCGCGGGGGCGGGTCAGAGAGCTCCTTGATCTCCCAAGGCTCGACCATCAGGACGCGGGCCAGCTTTTCCAGGTCGCGGGGGGCGATCGAGCGCTGGCCTAGCTCGTAGGCTTTGATCAAGGAGGGATGGATGCCGGCTCGGGTAGCCAGCTCGTCAATCGTGAGTTTCTTGCGACGGCGTATTTGCCATAGATCGGTTGCCATTGTCCGTTCTTTCTAGATATTCAGTTGTCCCGACGGTTGAAGGGGAGTCGCCTCAGCCCCATCTTCCGTCAGCGGAGGAAGTTCGCTCAGGCTCTGAAGGCCGAAGTAGCGCAGGAAATCGGGGGTGGTTCCGTATTGAAAAGGCCGGCCGGCCTGCTCCAGCCGCTCCCCTTGTTCCACGAGTCCCCAGTGCAACAGCGTGCGCAGCACGCCATCGCTGTTGACGCCGCGCAGCTCGTCTATCTGCGCGCGCGTGATAGGCTGGCGGTAGGCGATGATGGCTAGGGTTTCCAGCGCTGCGGGAGACAACCGCGTAGTGGGATTGAGGCCCAGGAAGCGCTCAACGGCGGCGGCAGCCTCAGGCGCAGTCACCAGCTGCACCCGGCTTTGGCTGCGCTGTAGACGTAGTCCGCCCTGGGACAGGCGAACGGCCAGCTGACCCAGCGCAGCCTCAACCAGCTCCACCGAGACGTCGAGGCTAGCAGCCAGATTGGACACCGTCACCGGCTCTGGGGCCACGAAAAGGAGGCACTCCACCAGGGCAGGCAAATCAAGAGACGTTGAACTTGGCCCAGGCGTAGTTTCCATAAGGATAGGCGGACGCGCTGTGTGCGGCGAACCGTTTTTACAGCACTTGCTAAAAAACCTTACGATACTCCGACGACTTGATGCACGCGCTTTGGGTATCGAAACAACTTCCGTACCCCTCGAAGCCCAATCCCACGGCCGAGCGGAGAGACCCAGCGTTGTCCTTGAGCGCCCTCACATCACTCACGAACAAAACAGCAGGGCCCTATTCATTTCGTCAGGATACACCGCCATGGTGGCCCAAGCACCACCCACATGAGCACACGCCAGTCCCGCGTTGTGAAAGTGTAGCCGCTCCGCTGATAGCTCGATCCTGCACTAGCCAGGCCAGGGTATCATTATTATACCCCTTCGCCGGGAAGGCGCAAGTTGGCGAGGAGCCGAAAAAAGACCTGCCCGGCGTTCGACCGGGCAGGTGATCGAGTACGGCGAAGCCCGCCGAGGGGGAAGAGGCACGGCAGGGGAGCCTACTACGCCAGGGCCTGCGCTAGGTCGTCCATGATGTCTTCGGGATGTTCGCCGCCGACGCTGAGCCTGATTAGGTGGGCGGGCACGCCCGCCAGCGCGCGGCCGCTGTCTCCCTGTTGCTGGTGGGTGGAGATGGCAGGAATCGTGGCCACGCTCTTGATCCGCCCCAGGTCGGTGGCGCGCCAGATCATCTGCAGACGGTCGAAGGCGCGACGGGCGGCCGACGGCCCGCCGCGCACCGCAAAGCTCAGCAGGTGGCCGAAGCGGTTCACCGGCTGGCCGTAGTCGTCCGCAGCGTCGGCCAGCCACATGTAGCGCCGGGCCACGGGGTGCTCCGGCGCGTCGGGCAGGCCGGGGTAGTACACCGCCTCCACGGCCGGGTGGTCGGCCAGGAACTCCGCCACCCGCAGCGCGTTGCGGCTCAGGAGGTCCATGCGGCTGCGTAGGGTGCGCAGGTCGTTGAGAGCCATCAGGGCGTTGAAGGGGCTGATGGCCGGCCCATGGTCGCGGAAGGGCAGCAACTTGACGTAAAGCGCAAAGTTGGCGCGCAGCTCGTCAGGCCCCACGCGGCTGGGGATGTGGTGACGGGCGATGAGCGCGCCAGCGATGGCGAAGCCGCTGCTGGCCATGCTCTTGCTGACCGAGTGCACCACGATATCCGCGCCGTGCAGAAGGGGGCGCATCAGGGCCGGCGTGGCCACGGTGGAGTCCACGATTAGGGGCGCGCCGGCGCTGTGGGCCAGGTCGGCCACGGCGGCGATGTCGAAGACGCCCAGGCTGGGGTTGCTGGGCATCTCGCCGAACACAAAGCGGGTGTGCTCGTCCACCTTGCTTTCCCACTCGGCCAGGTCCAGGGGGTCTCGCACCCAGCGCACCTCCACCCCGCGTTCCGCCGCGTAGCGCTGGCTGAAGAGCATGAAGGTGCCGCCGTAGCACTTGGCGCTGGCCACGATGTTCATGGGCGCGGCGCCCCGGCGTGCGTTCGTCTCCTGGGCCAGGAAGGGGCTGGTGGCCATGAAGATCGCCGCCATGCCCGACCCGGCGGCGCAGGCGCTGACCTCGCCGTCGTAGCCGTATCCCTCCAGCAGGGCCAGGGTCTCCTCCAGGTAGTGGACGGTGGGGTTGGCGATGCGGGTGTAGGTCCAGGAGGGCATCAGATAGGCCAGGGCGGCCTCCATGTGATCGCTGTTCTCGAAGTGCTGGGCCGAGCTGAAGTAGGCCGGCTCCACGATGCTGCCCTGGTTGGCAAGGGCAGCCTGCATGCTGTAGAGGCCGTGGACGGCGATGGTGTCGAACCGCTTGCGCCGCATGATGGCTCGCTGTGCGGCGTCGGCGGCGGCCATGGCCTGTCCTTGCTGGACGTAGCGCTCCACGCCGAGGGTCAGGGTTGCGTCCATGTTGGGTCGTGCTCCTTGGGGCAGAGGTCACAGGGCAGAAGTCAGAGGGCAGAGGTCAGAGGGCGGGGGTTGGCGGTCGAAAGCCGGCCGTCATGGGTGCGAGTTCCGTATTACCCGTCACAGGTTGAAACACACCACCTTCGGCTCGGTCATCTCCTGGACGGCGAAGCGAACGCCCTCGCGGCCCAGGCCGGAGCCCTTGACCCCGCCGAAGGGCATGGCGTCGATGCGGTAGTCGGTGCTCTCGTTGACCATCACGCCGCCGACGTGCAGCTCGGCCGCTGCGCGCAGGGCGGTGGCCAGGTCACGGGTGAAGATGCCCGCTTGCAGGCCGTAGTCCACGCCGTTGGCCAGCCGCAGCGCCTCGTCCAGGGTGCGGAACCGCTGCACCACCGTCACCGGGCCGTAGATCTCCTCGCGCATCACGCGGCAGAAGGGGGGCACGTCGGCCAGCACCGTCGGCGCGTAGAAGGTGCCGGTGCGCTGGCCGCCGCACAGGAGGCGGGCGCCGGCCGCCACTGCCTCGTCCACCCACGCCTCCACCCGCTTGGCCTCGGCCTCGTTGATCAGGCAGCCCATGTCGGTGCGCTCGTCCAGCTTGTCGCCGACCCGGTAGGCCTTGGCGGCCGCCACGAAGCGGGGCACGAACCGGTCGTAGATGGCGTCGTGGACCAGCAGGCGCTGTACGTGCAGGCAGTTCTGGCCGGCGGCCCAAAACGCGCCGCTGACGTTGGCCGCCACCGCTAGGTCCAGGTCAGCGTCCGGCATCACGATCACCGGCGCGTTGCTGCCCAGCTCCATGGCCACCTTCTTCAGCCCTACCTTGCGCATGATGGCCTCGCCCGTCTCACGGCCACCGGTGAAGGAGATCATGCGCACCCGGGGGTCGGTCACCAGCATGTCGCCGATCTCGCTGCCGCGGCCGGTGAGCACCTGCAGCCCGCCCGGCGGCAGGAGGTCGGTGTCGTCGAGCACCTCCGCTAGCTTCAGCGCGCTGAGGGGGGTGGCGGAGTGGGGCTTGACGATGATGGCGTTGCCGGCCGCCAGTGCAGGGCCCACCTTGTGCGCCACCAGGTTCAGCGGGTCGTTGAAGGGGGTGATGGCGCCGATGATCCCAATCGGCTCGCGCACGTAGAAGCCGAAGCGGTTTTCGCTCCCCGGCCGCTGGTCGAAGGGGATGGTCTCGCCGCTGATGCGCCGCGCCTCCTCGGCGCTCAGGCGCAGGGTATCAATAGCGCGGGTGACCTCCTTGCGCGCCTCGCGGATGGTCTTGATCCCCTCGCGCGCGATGGTGCGGGCGAACTCCTCGTGGCGGCTGGCGATGGCGTCCGCCGCGCGGTGCAACAGCGCCATGCGCTGATGGGTCGGCATGCGGCGCATGCGCTCGAAGCCCTCGACTGCGGCCGCCAGCGCCCGCGCCATGTCGTCCCGGCTGGCCAGGGGCACCGTGTCCACGAGGCTCCCGTCCTGCGGGTCTCGCACCTCGGTGCGCTGGGGCCGGTCAATCCACTCGCCGTTGAGCAGCATGTTCATGGCAATTCCTCCCCCCGCCGAGTTTCCGGGAACCTCGGGCGTGGCCGGCAAACTCGGCGGGCTCGGCTAATCAGCGATGGGTTCGAATCGCGCCTGGAAAAAGCGCAGGTACTGCGGCTCGTAGACCATGCGGAGGCCGCGGGCCCGCTCGCGGTTCTCGTAGACGGCCTTCACAGCCTCGCCGGTCACGTCCATGTGGGCCTGGGTGTACACCCGGCGGGGGATGGTCAGCCGTACCAGCTCCAGCTTGGGGTAGCGGTGGTCGCCAGTGACGGGGTCGCGGCCGGCGCTGACGATGCCACGCTCCATAGCCCGCACGCCGGAGTCCAGGTACAGCTCGGCGGCCAGGGTCTGCGCCGGAAAGCGGTCCTGGGGCAGGTGGGGGTAGAAGCGCTTGGCGTCCAGGAAAATGGCATGGCCGCCCACCGGCTGCACGATGGGGATATCCCAGCGGGTGAGGAGCTCCCCCAGGTAGCGCACCTGGCCGATGCGCGCGGCCATATAGTCGTCCTGCAGCGCCTCCACCAGGCCCACGGCCATGGCCTCCATGTCCCGGCCGGCTAGGCCGCCGTAGGTGTGCAGCCCCTCGTAGACCACCACCAAGTTGCGCGCCTTCTCGAACAGGTCCCAGTCGTTGAGGGCCAGCCAGCCGCCGATGTTCACCAGGCCGTCCTTCTTGGCGCTCATCCACGCGGCGTCGGTGTAGCTGCAGAACTCCTTGACAATGGCGGCGATGGGCTTGTCGGCGTAGCCCGGCTCCCGCTCCTGGATGAAGAAGGCGTTCTCGGCCACCCGGGTGGCGTCCAGGAACAGGCGCACGCCGTGGCGATCGCACAGCTCGCGCACGGCGCGCACGTTGGCCATGCTCACCGGCTGGCCGCCGGCCATGTTCACCGTGGCCGCCAGGCTCACGTAGGCTACCTGCTCCGGACCCACCCGGCGGATCAACGCCTCCAGCTTGTCCAGGTCCACGTTGCCCTTGAAGGGGTGGAGGTGAGTGGGGTCGTGCGCCTCGTCAACGATCACGTCCACGAAGGTGCCGCCGGCCAGCTCCTGGTGTAGGCGGGTGGTGGTGAAGTACATGTTGCCCGGCACGTACTGGCCCGGCCGGATGGCGATCTGGCTGATCAGGTGCTCGGCCCCGCGGCCTTGGTGGGTGGGCACGAAGTAGCGGTAGCCGAAGTAGGTGCGCACCACCTCCTCCAGGTTGTAAAAGTTGCGGCTGCCGGCGTAGGCCTCGTCGCCCAGCATCAGGGCCGCCCACTGGCGGTCGCTCATGGCGCTGGTGCCGCTGTCGGTGAGCAGATCAATGTACACGTCCTCTGAGCGCAGCAGGAAGGTGTTGTAGCCGGCCTCGGCCAGGGCCCGTTCGCGCTCCGGCCGCGGCAGGAGGCGGATCGGTTCCACCATCTTGATCTTCCACGGCTCTGCCCAAGAGCGGCGGCCGAACTGCTGGCCCATGGTCTGGGGGATGGGGTCGGGCATGGGAGAGCTCCTGAGGGCCTCTTGCTTCTCTGATGAGTTCCGCTGAGTTCGTCTGAGAGCCCCTGAGGTTTCCAGGCGCTCGAGGAACTGGAGGAACTCAGAGGAGCTAGAGAAGCGTGAGGAACTAAGGGAACTGAGATAGCGTCACAGCGGCAGCGCGGTGGTAGACTTGATCTCCGACAGTACCAGGCTGGTGCGGATGTGGGCGATGCCGGCCAGCGAGCTGAGGCGATCCACCACGAAGCGTTCCAGTTCCTGGCGGTTGCGCATCACCACCTTGAGCAGGAAGTCGAACTCGCCGGTGACGTGGAAGCACTCCAGCACCTCCGGCATCTCCTGCACCACAGCGCGCAGGCGGTCTATGTCGCGGCGCTGGTGGCGCTCCAGGCGCACGCTGATGAGGCAGAGCATGTCGTAGCCGGCAGCCTCGCGGTCCAGTAGGGCGACGTACTTGCGGATGAGCCCCTGTTCCTCCAGGCGGCGCACCCGAGCGTGGACGGCTGGCGGCGAGAGGTTTACCTGTCGCGCCAGGTCGGCGTTGCTGATGCGGGCGTTCTCCTGCAGCGTTTGCAGGATAGCCCGATCAATGTGGTCGCCCTCCAGCAATCTCACTTTCGATTCTAGCATATGATCCTCCTGTTGGTCAACGGATGATTGTCATTCTAACCTAAAAACAAAACAATCAAAATCTAGGTGGGTGTTTGAGCAAAGAAACTTCAGAAAGCGTGCCTTAAAGGCGTGGATAGCCGAACAAACCACGGCGGCCTCCGTTCCACCGCCCCTTTCAACGCAAAGCCAAGCGGACACTGGCCGGGATGGAGGGGTGTGTTATAATAGGAAATATACCGCTGGGCTGTTCGAAGGAAAGAACAGCTAGCGGGCCCGTGTGCCTAGGGCTTTCCAGATGTAAGTAACTTGTAAGCAACGCATCCTCTCAAGTTAAGTAACATTTAGGTGAGGATCGGCCTCGGAGCCTCCCATTGTGTGGGCAAGGCGACATCACGACGATGCAGGGCCATGCGATATCGGTCCACCCGCCGTGGTATCCTAACCTTCTCCATCAGCGTCATACAGGTCGGAGCTAGAGCACTTTCCGGGCGCGCTGGGCTTCCGCTGGGCGCTCAGAGCTCTCTCCAACATCGTTTGAGGGAACAAACTTCGTCCCATCAGCCATGGGGCGGCAAGGAGAATACGAACGTGAAGAGCGGATGGCGACGATTTGTGGTATTGATCGTAGTGGCGTTCACATTCGTCTGGTCGCAGCCACCCGCTGTCCGGGCTGACGAGTCGGCGGAGGATAGCGTCGTGCGCTTGCGCATCGGCGTGACAGCAGACGGGATTGTCCGCTTAACGCCGGCGGACCTGCAAGCTGCCGGGGTAAACGTGGGTGCAGTGGACCCGCGCACCTTTGCCATGAGCAGCCTCGGCCAGCCGGTGGCCATCCTGGTGATCGGCGAGGCGGACGGCCGCTTCGACGCCGGCGACCAGATCCTGTTCTTCGGCGAGAAGTTTCGCGGCCCGGAGATGGACCAGAAGTACACCGACGAGCGGGTGTACTGGCTGGAGTTCGGCGGCGTGCCAGGACTGCGCATCAGCAGCGTCAACGCTGCGCCCACCGGCAGCGGTCCCACGCCCACCGACGTGCTCACCACCCTGCGAGCCGAGGAGAACAGGGAGTGGTGGACGCTGCACAGCCTCGGCATGGACACCGAGGACACCTGGTTCTGGGGTCGCATTCAGACCGGGCCGAACCCCGGCGACAGCGCGGCCATGGACTTCCCCTTCACCGTGCCCGATCCGGCGCCGGGCCAGCCGGCCACCCTGCGCCTGGAGCAGATTAGCCGCTACAACAGCAGCAGCACCAACTTCTACCACCGCACCACCATCGCTGTGAACGGGACCGGCGTGGGGACCTTTGACTGGCAGGGCAAGCGGCGGATCGTGCATACGGCCACGGTGCCGGCCGGCATCCTAAGCGGCAACACGACCACCGTGCGCGTAGGCGCGATCAACCGCAACGAGCCGCCCAGCCGGGTGACGGTGTCGGACGACATCTACGTCAACTACTGGGAGCTGGACTACCGCCGGCTGTTTCGGGCCTGGCAGGGGCAGTTCGACTTCCGCAGCGAAAGCGCCGGGACGCGGGAGTACGTCGTCGGCAACTGGAGCAGCAACAACGTGGCCGTGTGGGACATCACCGTGCCTACAGCGCCCAAGCAGCTCACCGGCGCAGCCATCACTCCGGCCGGCGGCGGCTTCCAGGTGCGCTTCCGGCTAACGGAGGCAGCCGGCCAGCGCTACTGGCTGCAGCAGGCCGACACCTTCCGCGCGCCGGCCTCGGTGCGGGTGCGGCCGGCCACCAACCTGCGCGCGCCCGCCGGCGGGGCCGACGCCGTGATCGTCACCCACAGCAGCCTGCGGCCGGCAGCCAATGCCCTGGCCGACTGGCACCGCTCCCAAGGGCGACGGGCGCTGGTGGTGGACGTACAGGATGTGTACGACGAGTTCAACCACGGCATCCTGCACCCTAAGGCCATCCGGGCCATGCTGCAGTGGGCCGCCGCCAACTGGACGCTGCCTGCGCCCAGGTACCTGACCCTGCTGGGCGACGGCCACTGGAACTTCAAGGGGTACAACCTGGAGCGCTATCCCAACCCGCCCAACCTGATCCCGCCCTACCTGGCGTGGGCCGACCCGTGGCAGGGGGAGGTGCCGGCGGACATGCTCTTCGGCGAGCTGACGGGCGACGCCTCGCCGGAGGTGGCCGTGGGGCGCATCCCGGTCAACACCTTGGACGAGGCGTGGGTGGTGGTGAACAAGATTCGCAACTACGACGGCAGCAACCGGCGGGCCGACTGGCAACGCCGTGCGCTGTTCGTGTCAGACAACAACGACGACACCAACTTCGTCGCCATGTCGGATGAGGCCATCGGCTACTTGCCGGGCGATATCACTGCGCAGCGAGTGTATCTGGCTGTTACTCATCCTGACGCCCGATCCTCCAAGGACGCCATCCGCGATGCCATCAACGCCGGCGTGCTGATGGTGCAGTTCAACGGCCACGGCGCTACATGGCGCTGGGCCCACGAGGTGATGTGGTCCATTGACGCCGTGCCCAACTTGAGCAACGGCGATAAACTACCCATCGTCATGACTTTCAACTGTTTGGACGGCTACTTTGCTCATCCAGACGCCGGGCAGTCTAGCCTGGCGGAGGTGATGTTGCGGCGGTCGGGCGGCGGCTCCATCCTGGCCGTCTCCCCCTCCGGCCTGGGCGCAGCGCCTGACCAGCAGAACCTGCGGCGCATCCTAATGGACGTGATCTTTCGCGACGGCATCCGCGAGGTAGGCATGGCGTTGACGGTGGCCAAGCAGCGCTTCCACGCCACCTACGGCAGCGATCCGCGCACCCACTACCTCCTCTACACCCAAACTCTGTACGGCGACCCTGCCGTGCGAATGCCGGCTGCCGTGCGGGCCGGCAAAGTCAACCTCCCGCTGGTTACCAAAGGACGCCGTTAGTCGGCGCCGACGTGATTCGGTGGATCGGAGACTGGCCGGACGTTGAGGTTGACCGGTCTCCTAGCAGGCCTCTGCCATACCAACGCGGATGGACAGACTCATCGTTGCTCTAGTGCTGGACGATCGCGACGAACATCGGCAACAGCTGGTGGCGATGTTGCTGGAGTCGGGCCTGGCCGCCTTGGGCAGCACCGGCGGCCTTCACGGCTTGACCGAGGCGCAGCGACAACGCCCTGATGTTGTGTTGATCGGTGTCACGGCCGCCACGGCCAGCCAGGCGCTGGATCTGTGTCGGTGTATCAGGGCCGACCCCCACCTCATGCACACTCCACTGCTGATGATAGCGGCGGAGGACCTGTCCGCCGACCATCGGGCGGAGGCCTTGGCAGCGGGCTTCAACGGTTATTTGCTGGAGCCGGTTCATGCCCGCGAGCTGCTGGCTTACGTCAAGGGCCTTGTCCACGCCCCAGAGGGCCTGGTTCGGACGGACGGGAGGCAGTCTTCCGTGTCGGCGGCGACCCTTCGAGTCGAGGCGCCGAAGGCAAGCGAGACAGCCCCTGACCGTTTCCTTCGCCGTTTGGCTATGGATCTGCGCGCGGGCCAGGAAGAGCGGCGACGCATGGCCAGAGCCCTCCACGACGGACTGGGTCAGAACCTGGCAGCGCTGAAGATGGATCTCAGCATGTTGCGCCGCCAGGTGGAGCGACAGGAACCGATCGAGCTGCAAGGACTGCTGGATGCGCTCTCGTCGGCGCTGGGATTGGTGGACCGGTCGGTCGAGGTGCTGCGCGGCTTGGCGGCTGAGCTGTCCCTGGACAGTATCGAGTCGCCATCGCTGGCGCAGGAGGTGGAGAGCCTGGTGCGGGACTTCCGATGGCGCACCGGCAAGCCGTGCAAGCTGACGATGGAGGGTTTGACGGCGGTTACTCATACGCCGGCAACCTTGGCTCTGCTGACCGTGCTCCGAGAGGTCCTAGCCGCTGCCGCGCACAGCGCCGGCCCGCGTCAGGCGGTCAGGGTTCATCTAGGCCTTGTAGAAGACCTTATCGAGCTGCGGGCGGAGGACCGCGAGGGCCGGCTGGCAGCGGCTTTGGAGGGCAGCGCCGATCGTTCCGCTGCACTGCTGAGAGCCGTGGAGCAGGTTGTGGCCCTCGGCGGCCGCGTCGAGCCGGTGCGTCGCTGTGGGCCTGGATCTCAGATCGTGGTGACCATGCCGGTTCCGTTGGCAAAGCGTTCAAGAGCAAAGCGAGGCCGCTGATGATCCGTGTTTTTCTCGCCGACGATCACACTTTAGTGCGCCAGGGGATGCGCCGCCTTCTGCAGGACGAGCCGGACATCGAGGT
>JANWYQ010000171.1 GCA_025055015.1 Caldilineales bacterium | reverse complement strand
GAGCAGGGCGGTCATGTCGGCGACCACGTCGGCGGGCAGCGCCGCGCCGCCGGCCTCGTACTGCTCCAGCAGCTCCTGCCGCGCCTCTGCCACAGCCCGGCGCACGGCCGCGTCGTACTGCGACAGGGGCATCGTCTGTTGCCGGTTGACTAGCTGGCCGATGCGCTGGCCGAGCGCAGTTGCCTTGTCCACGGCCTTGCCGGCCAGCGCCTCCACCACGCCGCCGACCGCCGCGCCGATGATCAGGGCGAGGGTGATGGGTTCAGACATAGCGTGGGCATTGTAGCGCAAGTGCACGGCGCGGACAAGGTGAACGGTGAACGGTGAACGGTAAGCGGTAAACGGTGAACGGTAAACGGTGAACGCTAAACGGTTGGTGGAGTTCGCACGCCCACGTGCGAACGGGAAGCGGAGAGGTCCACACGCCACGGGAAGTTCGCACGCCCACGCGCGAACGGGAGGCGGGGAGGCCCACACGCCAGGGGGTGTCCGCACGCCCACGTGCGAACGACCGACCAGAGCCCACGTGCGAACGGGAAGCGGTCGCACACACCACGCGGAGTTCGGACGCCCACGTGCGAACAAGAGGGCGCGCTGGGAAGCGGAGGGGGCTCGCGATGGAAGGAGAAAAGGTCAACGAATGGGGAACGAATAGACGAACGGCCGAAATTGACCTTGCCGCAAGCATCACCGCCTGCGCCGGGCCGGCGACCTTTCATGCGCCGTGGGGCCGGCCGGGGAGGAATGGGTTTACTCGTTGCTCCCACTCGTTGTCCGGTTTTCCTCGCCTGCGCGAGTTGACAGCCCGCTGGCCGGGCGCCATAATCGCGCACGGAGGTGATGCTATGTCCCACACCAAGAAACGCCCCTTCGAGGTCAGCCTGGTCATCCCCGTCCGCCCCTACGACGTGGACTTCCTGGGCATCGTGCACAACATCGTCTACATCCGTTGGCTGGAGGACCTGCGCATGCAGGTGCTGGCGGAGTACTTTCCCCTGGAGCCGGCCATGACCGGCGAGGGCATCGTCCCCGTGCTGCTGCGCACGGCCATTGACTACCGCCGGCCCATCCGCTTGTTCGACCCGGTGATGGGCCACATGTGGCTGAAGGAGGTGGGCCGGGTGCGCTACGTCCTGTCCGCGCAGTTCAAGGTCCACGGCGAGCTAATGGCCGAGGCCGAGCAGGTGGGCTGTTTCGTTGACCTGATCACCCGACGGCCGGTGCCGGTGCCCGCCGCCATTCGAGCGGCCATGCAGCTGGAGGGCGAGCCCACAGTGGAGGCAGCAGGGCCCAGCTAAGGACGGCTGGCGGAGGGGCGCCGGGACAGCGCACGGCAAACGCCTCGGACCCTCCGGCGCTTCCAGGAAGCTCGGCCTTGGACCGGGAGAACCGTGTTCGGCGGCTTACGGACGCCCCAGGAGGTTTGTGGTAGATTGTTAGCTGAATGTGACCGACTTGCCCGGTCAACCCATTACCGATCCACCGATCTATCAACTGATCAGCTTATCAACCTATCAACCTACCAACCCATGAAAATCCCAAGCTCCGAGATCACGCCCGAGCACGTGTACCGCAACCGCCGCCAGTTCATGCAGGCCGCGGCAGCGCTGGCAGTCGGCGCGGTGGCCGCCGCCGCGTGCGGCAGCCCCACGCCGACCGCCGAGCCGCCGGCGCCCACCCGGCCGGCCCCCGGCGCTGCGGCGCCTCCCACGGCCGGTCCCCTCACCGACGAGCTGGGCGACCCGGCCAACACCTTCGAGGAGATCACCAACTACAACAACTTCTACGAGTTCACCACCGACAAGCAGAAGGTGGCGGTGCTGGCCCGCAACTACCCCACTCGGCCGTGGACCGTGGAGGTGGGCGGCCTGGTGCGCAACCCCAAGACCTTCGCCATCGAGGACATCCTGAGCCGCTTCGACCAGGAGGAGCGCATCTACCGCCTGCGCTGCGTGGAGGGGTGGTCCATGGTGATCCCCTGGCTGGGCTTTCCCCTGCGCAAGCTGCTGGAGATCGTGGAGCCCACCTCCGAGGCCCGCTACGTGCGCTTTCAGAGCGTCCTCGACCCGCAGCGCATGCCGGGCCAGCGCAACCCCTGGTACGAGTGGCCCTACGTGGAGGGCCTGCGGCTGGACGAGGCCATGCACGATCTGACCATCCTCTCCACCGGGCTGTACGGCAAGCTGTTGCTGCCCCAGAACGGCGCGCCCTTGCGGTTGGTGGTGCCGTGGAAGTACGGCTTCAAGAGCATCAAGTCCATCGTGCGCATTGACCTGGTGGCCGAGCAGCCCTCGTCCCTGTGGATGATCGCCGCACCCCACGAGTACGGCTTCTACGCCAACGTCAACCCCGACGTGCCCCATCCCCGCTGGTCCCAGCGCACCGAGCGCCGCATCGGCGAGGCCGGCCGCCGCCCCACCCTGATGTTCAACGGCTACGCCGAGCAGGTGGCGGCCCTGTACGCCGGGATGGACCTGAGAAAGTACTACTGACGCCGCACGACGCCGCGCGTCGTGCGTGCCTCGTAAGCGGCCGGCAGGAGCCCGCCCCTGCGGACGAACGTCCCGTTGCGAGTTACGAGTTGCGGCTCCCATCTCCCAAGCCACCGTTCACGGTTTACCGTCCACCGTTCACCGATTACTGATCACCGTCCACCGATTACTGATCACCGATCACCGATTACTGGTCACCGATCACCGATTACTGATCACCGGTTACCGATCACCGATCCCGCTGCCCATGCGCCGCCCGACCCCCTTCCAGGTCGCCGTGCACATCGCCGCGTTGACGCCGCTGGTGGCGTTGGTGGGGGCCGCGCTGACCGACAACCTGACGGTCAACCCGATCCAGGAGGCCACCTTCCGCACCGGCAAGACAGCCATGGCGCTGCTGGTGGCGTCGCTGGCCTGCACACCGACCTACACGGTCTTCGGCTTTCGGCCGGCTCTCCAAGTGCGCCGCGCCCTGGGGCTCTACGCCTTCTTCTACGCTTTGCTCCACTTCGCCATCTTCTTCGGGCTAGACTATGGACTTGACGTAAACTTGGTTCTCCTGGAGCTGGCGGAGAAGCGCTACATCCTGGTGGGCGCAGCGGCGCTGCTGCTGTTGACGCCGCTGGCTCTCACCTCGACGAAGGGGTGGCAGCGTCGGCTGGGCAAGGGGTGGAAGCGGCTGCATCGGCTGGTCTACCCGGCCGGCGTGTTGGTGATCTTCCATTACATCTGGGTGCAGAAGTCCGACATTCGCGAGCCGCTGATCTGGGGGAGCATCCTAGGGCTGTTGCTGGTCCTGCGCCTGCCGCCGGTGCGCCGCTGGGTGGTCGGCCGGCGGACGCGGCTGGCCGTTGCCTTCGACAGGCTCAGGCAGCGACCACACGCGGGCTGAGCCTATCCAAGCCCGCGCCTTGCCCATGACACACTGCAGCATGTTTTGACACACTGCGTCATGTAGCGTATACTGCCTCCCAAAAAAGCCGTCGGATCTGGCGAAGAGGCGGGCGCAGTCCCGCAAGGGGTTGGGCGATCCTAGCTCGCTGGCGGCAAGACGCCGCAGGAGGCAAGCGCATGCGCGACATCTACATCCTCGGTGTAGGGCAGATCCCGGTCACCAAGGAGACCGACCAGTCCATCCGTCGCCTGGCCGCCGATGCAGTGCGGGCTGCCCTGGCCGACGCCGAGATCGAGCGCGTCGGCGCCCTCTACGTCGGCAACATGCTCTCCGGCATGCTCTCGCAGCAGCAGCACTTGGGCGCGCTGGTCGCCGACGCGGCCGGCCTACGGGGGGTGGAGGCAGCCACGGCCGAAGCCGCGTGTAGCTCCGGCGCGGCGGCCCTGCGCTGGGGCATCATGGCCATCGCCAGCGGGCTGCACGACGTCGTCGTGGTGGCGGGGGTGGAGAAGATGACCCACACCGACCGCTACGAGACCACCCGCGCCCTGGCTACGGCCAGCGACTGGGAGACCGAGGGGTCCAAGGGGCACAACTTCATCAGCCTGAACGCCGTGATCATGCAGGAGTACATCCGCCGCTATCGCGTCAACCGCTCCCTCTTCGCAGCCTTCTCCCTCAACGCGCATCGCAACGCGATCACCAACCCCTACGCCCTTTTCCGCAAGGAAGTCACCATCCTGGACTACGAGCAGTCGCGCATCGTCCACGAGCCCATTCGGCTGTACGACGCCGCGCCCGTGTGCAACGGCGCAGCGGCGGTGGTGTTGGCTGCCGGCGACAAGGTGGCCCGCAGCCGGGCGGGCCGGCCTCCGGTGCAGGTGGTCGCCTCGGCGGCCGCCACCGACAGCGTGGGCATCGCCGACCGCCGCGACCTGCTGCTGCTGGACGGCGTGATGTTCTCCAGCCGGCGGGCCTACGCCCAGGCGGACGTCCTGCCGGCGGACATTGACATCTTCGAGCTGCACGACGCCTACACCATCATGGCCGTGCTGTCGCTGGAGGCGGCGGGCTTTGCCCGGCCGGGCCAGGGCCTGTGGCTGGGCGTGGACGGCGAGATCGGCCTGCATGGCCGCGTGCCCATCTCCACCATGGGCGGCCTGAAGGCGCGCGGCCACCCCGTGGGCGCCACCGGCCTGTACCAGATCGTGGAGCTCTACCTGCAGCTCACCGGCCAGGCCGGCCCCAACCAGGTGCCCAACGCCCGCATCGGCATGGCCCAGAACATCGGCGGCACCGGCGCCACCGTGATCACCCACATCTTGAAGCGCTGTGATTGAGGGGAGGCTCCCCTAGTTCCCCCGGCTCCCTGGGCGGTCGGGGAGCTGGAGGAACTAGGGGAATGGGTAATTGTATAGCCCCCTCGCCCCCCAGCCCCTCTCCCGAGGGGAGAGGGGCGCAAGAGCCCAGAGTCTCGGGAACTGGCTAAACTGGCTCAGAGCAATCCCCAAGGGGAGCTGCGGAGCGGGTTACACCAACAGCCGGATGGGCTCCTCCAGGATCTTGCGCAGGTCCTGCATGAAGACGGCCGCCTCGGCGCCGTCGGTCACTCGGTGGTCGGCGCTCAGGGTGAGCTTCATGCGGGTGCCTACCACGATCTGGCCGTCCGCGTCCACCACCGGCACCTGCTGCACCGCGCCCACGGCCAGGATGGCGGCCTGCGGCGGGTTGATGATGGCGATGAAGTGCTCCACGTCGAACATGCCCAGGTTGCTGACGGTGAAGGTGCCGCCGGTCATGTCCTCCAGCTGCATGCGCCCCTCGCGGGCGCGGGCCACCACCGTGCGCGCGTCGTGGGCGATCTGCGCCAGCGACTTCTTGTCGCAGTCCTTGATCACCACCGTCAGCAGGCCGGTCTCCCGCGCCACTGCCATGCCGATGTTGATCTGGTCGTGGTAGCGGATCTCGTCGCCGGCGAAGGAGGCGTTGAGGGCCGGGTGCTTGCGCAGGGCCAGCGCGGCGGCCTTGATCACCAGGTCGTTCACCGACACCTTGTTCTCGTCGGGCAGGACCGCGTTGATCTGCTTGCGCAGGGCCATGGCGGCGGCCATGTCCACCGAGATGGTGAGGTAGAAGTGGGGCACCTGCTGTTTGCTCTCCACCATGCGCCGGGCGATGGTCTTGCGGATGGCGGTGAGGGGCTCGGCGCGGTAGCCCTCGATGCCCTCCAGCGTGGGCGGCATGGCCGGCACCGGGACGGGAGGCGGTGGAGGCGCCGGCTTGACCGGCTGCTTCTCCCGCTCGCGCAGGTAGGCCTCGATGTCCCGCTTGATGATGCGGCCGTCAGGTCCGCTGCCGCGCACCGCGCTCAGGTCAATGCCCAGCTCTGCGGCCATGCGCAGGGCCACCGGAGAAGCTAGGATGCGCGCCGGGGGCGGCGCTGCGGGCGCAGCTGCAGGCGTGGGCTCCGGCTTGGCCTTCTCTGGAGCCGGCTTGACCGGCTTGGCCGGCGCAGCCGCTTCCGCCTCGCCTTCGACCTTCAAGCCTAGGGCCGCCAGGTCAATCGCCTCGCCCGGCGCGCCGATCACCGCAATGGGGCTGCCCACGGGCACGATGTCGCCCGGCGACACCAGCAGCCTGTGCAGCACGCCGGAGTGGAAGGACGTGACCTCGACGCTGGCCTTGTCGGTCTCGATGATGGCCAGCACGTCGCCCTCGGCCACCGTGTCGCCCACCTTCTTGACCCACTCCTCCAGCTTGCCTTCCGCCATGTCGAAGCCCAGCTTGGGCATGGTAATGATCTCTGCCATGGTCTTGCTCCTTCGGGGATAGGAGACCTCGCCGCCGCTGACGCCCTCACGGGTGACACATCGCTCGCTGCGCACTCCGTTCGCACGGGAGGCGCCGCCGGCCCCGCATCACCGGCCGTGCGGCGTCAACAGGGGCGCTCCTCCCTTCCTCACTCGTTCAGGTACAGCACGTCCTTCACCGCGTGCACCACGTCCTCCACCTGGGGCAGCGCCATCTGCTCCAGCCGGCGGTTGTAGGGCAGGGGCACCTCGGCCTGGGCCACGCGGCGGATGGGCGCATCCAGGTGGTCGAAGGCCAGCTCGTAGACGCGGGCTGCGATCTCCGCGCCGACGCCGTAGGCGCGCCACCCCTCCTCCACGATCACCATGCGGTTGGTCTTGTGCACCGAGTTGATCACCGCGCGGGTGTCGATCGGCCGCAGGGTGCGCAGGTCAATGACCTCGGCGTCAATGCCCTCCTTCGCCAGCCGTTCCGCCGCCTGCAGCGAGGTCTGCAACATGCGCGAGTAGGAGACGATGGTGACGTCCTTGCCCTCCCGCTTGACGTCGGAGACGCCGATGGGCACCAGGAAGTCCTCGTCCTCCGGCACCTCCCCGCGCACCTGGTAAAGCAGCGCGTTCTCGATGAAGAACACCGGGTCCTCGTCCCGGATGGCCGCCTTGAGCAATCCCTTGGCGTCGGCCGGCGTGCCCGGCGCCACCACCTTGATGCCGGGGAAGTGGGCGAACACCACGTCGGGGGTCTGGGAGTGGGTGGCGGCCAGCTGGCGGCCGCCGCCGCCCACGGTGCGGATCACCAGGGGCACCTTGATCTCGCCGTTGAACATGTAGTGCATCTTGGCCGCGTGGTTGACGATCATGTCCATGGCCAGGAAGGCGAAGTTGATGGTCATGATCTCCGCCACCGGGCGCAGGCCCACCATGGCCGCGCCGATGGCCGCGCCGACGATGACGCCCTCGGCGATAGGGGTGTCGCGCACGCGGCGCTCGCCGAACTGGTCCAAAAAGCCGCGGGTGACGGCGTAGGTGCCGCCCCACACGCCGATCTCCTCGCCCATGAGGAACACGCGGTCGTCCCGCTCCATCTCCTCGCGCAAGGCCATGCTGATGGCCTCTCTCATGGTCAAACGCGCCATGTGACTTTCTCCCGTCTGTGCTGAAACCGAGCGATGCTCGGTGTTGTGAGTCGCTGGCAGCCGCAGCCGTTACCGGTGCTCCTGGGGATTGACGTAGATGTGCTCCCACAGGGCCTCGTCCGGCGGCTCCGGGCTCTCCTCGGCGAAGCGCATGATCTCCGCAATCTCCTCCTCCACCGAGTCGGAGATGGCGTCCACCGTGGCGTCGTCAATCAGCCGGTGGCTGTACAGCCAGTCGCGGAAGCGAAAGATGGGGTCGTTGGCCCGCCACGAATCGATCTCCGCCTTGCTGCGGTAGCGCTCCGGGTCGCCCATGGAGTGGCCGGAGTAGCGATAGGTCACCGCCTCCAGCAAGTAGGGGCCTTTGGTGCGGGCATGGTGCAGGGCCTCCTTGGTGGCCTCGTAGACCTCCAGCACGTTCTGGCCGTCAATGGTCTTGTAGGCGATGTCGTACGCCCGGCCCTTCTGGGCGATGCGCTTCACGGCCGAGGCGCGCTCCACCGCCGTGCCCATGCCGTACTGGTTGTTCTCCACCAGGAACACCACCGGCAGCTTCCACACCGCGGCCAAGTTCACCGACTCGTGGAAGTAGCCAATGTTGGTTGAGCCCTCGCCGAAGGAGCACACCACCGCCTCGTCAATGCCCTTGTACACGCTGGCCAGGCCCACGCCGGCCGCCAGGGGAAGGTGGCCGCCCACGATGGCATGGCCGCCCCAGTAGCGGTGCGCCGCGCTGGCCATGTGCATGGAGCCGCCCTTGCCGCCCACGACGCCGGTGGCCTTGCCGTACATCTCCGCCATCACCCGCTTGGGGTCCAGCCCGCGAGCGATGGCCCAGCCGTGGTCGCGATAGGCCGTGAGCAGATGGTCGTCCGGCCGCATGGCCGCACACGCGCCTACGGCAATCGCCTCCTCGCCGATGTACAGGTGTAGGAACCCACCGATCTTGCCCGCTGTGTAGGCCTCGGCCGCCTTCTCCTCAAAGCGTCGGATCAGCACCATTTGCCGATAGAGCTCCAACAGCCGATCCTTGGACAGGTCAGTCATCGAGATGAACCTCCTCTGAGAAGTGCTCGCCAGGTGCAGCGCCCGGTCTTCATAGCCTTACCACGGCCCCTGGCAAACGGTCGGTATTGTATCACACAAGTTCACGACACGGCGAACTGCCGTCGGGCGCAGCAACCCGGTAGGGAAGGTTTCCCACAGTGTGCGGCGCTAACCACGGAAACCGGCGCCCGGCGCCGGCCGCAGCGCACGCTCTTGGCTGCACCAAAGCGTTAAAACACCGCAGCCGGCGCTCAGTCTCAGCCTGGACGGTGGACAGCCGGTAGGACGCAGCGGCCGCGCACCGGGTTGGCCCTCTCGTCAGCCCCGGGCGCCGTGGGCCTCGCCGCGCTGGGGGAACCGCTTCGAACCACGTTGACAGGCGGCCGGGGTTGCGCTATACTCCGCTGCGGCCCTCTGGCGGCCTTCACCCAGCCCTGCGCGACGTCCAACCCGTGACATCTGACGCTGCTCCTGCCGACCGCCCCGCCTTCGCCCACCCGGCCGAGGAGGAGTTCGCGCGACTGTTGGACTTCTACGGCATCCCGTGGCAGTACGAGCCGCGCACCTTTGTGCTGCGAGAGGACAAGGAGGGCCGACCGGTGGTGGCCTTCACCCCCGACTTCTACCTGCCGGAGCAGGACCTGTACGTGGAGATCACCACGATCCGGCCCAAGCAGGTGCGGCGCAAAAACCGCAAGATCCGCTGGCTGCTGGAGCACCACCCTGAGGTCAACATCAAGCTGATCAAGCGCAGCGACTTCCGCCAGCTCCTGGCCAAGTACGGCCTGGCCGGCCCCGACCTGCCCCCCTGGGCCGGCGCCGACGCCGAGGCCGACGCCGACGACTAACCCCTCCTGCCCATGTCCCTGCCTCCCGGCATCTCCGAGGTCCTGTTCAGCGAGGCGCAGCTGCAACGCCGCGTGGCCGAGCTCGCCGCGGCCATCTCCGCGGACTACGCCGGCCTCACGCCGTTGCTGGTGGGCGTGCTGCGGGGGGTGGTGCCCTTCATGGCCGACCTCCTGCGCCGCCTCACCGTGCCCGCGATGGTGGACTTCATGGCCATCAGCAGCTACCGGGCAGGCTCCCCCGGCGGCCAGGTGCGCCTGCTCAAGGACCTGGAGATCAGCGTGGAGGGACGCCACGTGCTCTTCGTGGAGGACATGGTGGACACGGGCCTCAGCCTGCACTACCTGCTGCGCCTGCTGCGGGAGCGCCGGCCTGCCAGCCTCTACGTGTGCACCCTGTTCGACAAGCCGCGGCTGCGCCTGGTCAACCTGCCGCTGCGCTACGTCGGCTTCCAGCTCCCCGACCGCTACGTGGTGGGCTACGGCCTGGACTTCCGCCAGCGCTACCGCAACCTGCCCTACGTGGGCGTGCTCTCCGCCGACCTGCTGCTGGCCGACGGACCCCCGCTTCCCTCGGCCGCCCAAGGAGGTCCCCCGTGAAACTGGACGTTGCTCTGATGACCACCGGCCTGCGCGAGGCCCTGGCCCTAGCGCAGGCCGCCGAGGCGGTGGGCTTCGACACCCTGTGGGCCAGCGAAACCCAGCACGATCCCTTCCTGCCATTGGCTGTGGCTGCGGTGCACACGGAGCGCATCGGCCTGGGCACTGCCATCGCCGTGGCCTTCGCCCGCAACCCCACCTCCCTGGCCTACCTGGCGTGGGACCTGCAGGCGGCCAGCCGCGGGCGCTTCACCCTGGGCCTGGGCACCCAGGTGCAGGCCCACATCGAGCGGCGCTTCGGCATGCCCTGGGGGCCGCCTGCCCCGCGGCTGCGGGAGATGATCCTGGCCATGCGCGCCGTGTGGGACTCTTGGCAGCACGGCAGCCGGCTCAACTTCCGCGGGGAGCACTACAAGCTCACCCTGATGTCCCCCTTCTTCAGCCCCGGCCCCATCGAGCACCCCCACATCCCCATCTACATCGCCGGGGTGAACGAGCTGATGTGCCAGCTGGCCGGCGAGCTCTGCCAGGGCCTGCACGTCCACCCCTTCCACACCACCCGCTACCTGCGGGAGATCATCCTGCCCGCAGTGCAGCGCGGGCTGGCGCAGGCCGGCCGCAGTCGGGCCGACATCAGCCTCTCCAGCAGCGTGTTCGTGATCACCGGCGAGAGCAGCCGGGAGATGGCCCAGATGCGCGAGGAGGCGCGGCGGCAGGTGGCCTTCTACGCCTCCACCCCCACCTACAGCCGGGTGATGGAGCTCCACGGCTGGGGCGGGGAGCGGGAGCGGCTGAGCAGCCTGGCCGCCCGCCAGCGCTGGGAGGAGATGCCCGGGCTGATCACCGACGAGATGCTGGTCCAGTTCGCAGTGGAGGCGCCGGCCGACGAGCTGCCCCAGGTGGTGCAGCAGCGCTACCGCGGCCTGTTGGACCGCGTGACCTTCTATCTGCCCTTCGACCCGGCCCGCAGCGCCCTTTGGCGACGGTGGGTCGAGGCCTTTGCCCGCTGAGGAGGTGCCCTGTGGAGGAGTCCAGCCGCACCGACATCCGTCGCTTGCTGAAGGAGTTCGGCGTGCGCGCCGACGAGGCCATCGTGGCTCACCTGGCCCGCAACCCCGAAGGCGGCCCGCTGCGCCTGCGCCTGACCCTGGAGGACCTGACGGACTACGGCGACCGGCCGCCCGCCCGGCCCCTGAGCCTGGTGGTGGAGGGGGAGGTGCGGCGCTAGCCCGGCCATGCCCGCTGCTTCGCCTTCGCCCGGAAAGTTGGCCTCCCTGGGACGGGACGCGTGGTGGGTCGCAGGCCTGGCCGTGGCCGCGCTGGCGCTGTACGTCTACACCTTGGCGCCGACGGTCGCCACGGTCTTCGACGACAGCCTGGAGTTCCAGGTGGTCCTGCCCACCCTGGGCATCGCCCACCCCACCGGATACCCTCTCTACACCCTCGTTGGTTGGCTGTTCAGCCGGTTCGTTCCCCTGGGGGACCCCGCCTACCGGGTCAACCTGCTGTCGGCGGTAGCTGCGGCGGCAGCCGTGGGCGTGCTCTACCTAGCCGCACGGCGGGTGGGCAGCAGCCGCTTGGCTGCGGCCGCCTGCTGCTCCCTGTTCGCCGCGGGCAGCGTGTGGTGGTCCCAGGCCACCATCGCCGAGGTCTACGCCCTGCACGGCCTGCTGGTGGCCGTCCTTCTGTGGTTGGCCCTGGGCCAGGGGCCACGGCGCTGGACGCCGATCGCCTTCGTCTTCGGCCTGGGCCTGGCGCACCACCGCACCACCCTCCTGCTGGCGCCGGCCCTGGCCGTCCTCTACGTCTGGGAGGCGACGCGGGAGCCTGCGCTGCGCCGTCCTCGGCAGTGGCTGGCCCTGGCGGCGGCGGCCGCCCTGCCTCTCGCCCTCTACCTCTACCTGCCCCTGCGCGGGCGCGCCGTCACGTCGCTGGACGGCTCCTACGTCAACACCTGGGAGGGCTTCTGGCGCCACGTGTTGGCCAGGGACTACGGCGCCTTTCTGGCCGGCAACCCGCTGGGCGTGGAGCGCACCAGGGGCTACGGCCTGAGCCTGCTGGCGGAACAGGTGAGCCTGCTGGGCCTCCTGCTGGGCCTGTGGGGGTGGACCCGCTGGCGCGACCAGCCGCCAGGCTGGACGTTTTTGGCCCTGGTCTACGCTGCCAACATGCTCTTCGCCGCCTTCTACCGCACGGCCGACGTGGACGTGTTCTACCTGCCGGCCATCATGGTGTGGCTGGCGGCGACAGCCGTCGGGCTGACCATGGCGTTGGACCAGGCGACGGCGCTGGCGGCCGGCCTGGGGCGTCGCCTGCAGCTAACTGGTCCTCCCCAGGCCTGGCTGACGGCAGTGCAGGTGGCGCTGTTGGCGTTAGTGCTGGCGGTCCCCCTTCAGCGGTCGGCGCGCTACCTGGCGGCACAGCCCCGGCCCCGAACGTGCGCCGAGACCTTGGCCGTGGGGGAGCCGCCGGCCTTCACCCCCAACCGCCGGCGCGAGTGGAGCGCCATCAACTGCGGCCGCGCCATTCTGAGCCTGCCCCTGCCCCAGGGCGCCCACATCGTCGGCCTGTTGGGCGAGACCACCCTGCTGCGCTACGTGCAGGTGGCCGACGGCGCCCGGCCCGACGTGGTGCTGATCGCGGCGGACCGGGAGGCGGAGCGCCTGACGGCCGTGGAGCAGGCCCTGGCTGCAGGCCGGGCCGTCTATCTGACGCGGGAGCTGCCGGGCGCGGGGCAGCGCTACTCCCTGACCGCAGAGGGGCCGCTGGTGCGGGTGTGGCCGGCGGGCCAGGCCCGGCCCGATCCCCTGCCCCAGGCGGTGGACGTGGCCTTCGGCGACGCGGTGCGGCTGGTGGGGTTCGACTTGGCGCCGGTGCCGGCGCGCGGGGCCGTTTGGCTGCGGATGCGGCTGGCCTGGCAGGCCCTGGCGCCGGTGGGCGAGGAGCTGAAGGTGTCGGCGCGGCTGCTGCGGCCGGATGGCAGCGCGGCGGCCGCGCAGGACGCGGTGCCTGTGCACTGGAGCTACCCCACCACGGCTTGGCGGCCGGGGGAGACGGTGGTGGACGCGTACGACTTCGCCCTGCCCGCCGATACAGCCGGCTCCCTCACCCCCTTGGTGATCCTCTACCGGGCGGCCGACGGCTCGGAGGTGGGGCGCTTTCAGCCTTGATGGAAGAGGCTGGTCCAGCCTGCGCGCCTGAAGAGGCTGGTCCAGCCTGCGTCCCGAGGAGGCTGGTCCAGCCTGCGTCCCGAGGTGGCTGGTCCAGCCTGCGCGCCTGAAGAGGCTGGACCAGCCTGCACTACGGACAGGCCGGGCCAGCCTGCGACAGGTCGAAGCGATAGGCGCCGGCGCCGTTCCCCTCCCAGGAGGCGGTCATTGGCCCCTTCTCGCCGAGGGCGGCCAGCAGGTCGAGCCGCTCGTCGAAGCGATGGCTGACCACGAGCCACGTGGGGCGCAAGGGCGGATGGTCGCACAGCGCGGCCAGCAGGGCAGCCGGGTCGTTGTCGCGCGGGGCGATGGCTGCCACGGGCAGGTCGTGCAGGCCGAAAGCGGGGGCGTAGAAGCGGTAGGCGGGCTCGGTCCAAAAGGTGAGGGCTACGGCGTCGCCAGGGCCGCGCTGTGCTTGCACGAAGCGGAGAGCGGACTTGATGTCGAAGTGGTTGTAGGGGTGGAGCGCAACGCGGGCTGACGGCACGGCCACCACCGTCAGCAGCGCGGCGGCCAGGGCCCAGGCGGCCGCTGGCCTCCAGCGCCGCCGGCCGGCCGCCAGCCACTCCACCGAGCCCGCCGCAGCCAGGAAGGCCAACGGCGTCAGGAAGAGGATCAGCCGGCCGCGGAAGGGGTAGAGCTTGAGGCCGGAGGCGAACACCGTGAGGCCGACGGCCAACAGGGCGAAGGTGGCCAACCGCGGCTGCCGCCGGGCGAGGTACACGGCGCCGGCCGCAACCACGGCCAGCAGGGCGATGTTCAGCGGCCCGAACCACTCCGGCTGGGGCGCCGCCCCCACAGGCCCCGCCTCGCCAAAGGCCAGGAAGACGAAGCCCAGCGCGCTGTCCCAGTACCAGCGCAGCTCGGCCGGCCCGCTGACCAAGACCGGGGCATAGCCCAGCCGCCAATAGGCCACCAGGTTGCGGTTGCCGGCCAGGTCGCGCAGGGAGAGGGCGTAGACCAGGCCCAGGTTCACGGCCCACACGACCGCCACGGCTGCCAGCGGCCGGAGGTCGCGCCACTGCCGTCGCCAGGCTGCCTCCGCCGCCAGGCCGATGCCCACGGCGGCCGCCATGAACAGCGCCGGGTGGGAAAACCACAGCCCGACGGCGCCTGCCGCCGCCAGGAGGGCCGCCGACCGCAGGTCAGGGCGATAGCGCACACCGATCCACAGGATGGCCAGGGCCACGGCCACGTCGCCGGCGTACTGTTTGAACTCGCTGCTGTAGTACACCAGCACCGGCGCGAGGGCCATCGGCCCGACGAAGGTCGCGCGCGCGGCGGGGGTTGTGAGGACATCTAGACTAAGGCGATAGGCCAGGGCCAGGGCGGCGAGGCCGGCCAGGAGGGGCCCGATGCGCAGCGCCAGGTCGGTGGGCAGGGGGAGGTGGGAGAGGAGGTCGCTAACCAACAGAAAGCCCAGAGGCGCGCCCTGGTTGGAGGCCAGCGGCTCGGCCAGCAGGGGGGAGAGCTCCCGCTGCACCACGTTGTTGGCCAGCAGCGCCTCGTCCAGCCACAGGGAGCGATTGAAGAGGAACTGGCGCAGTCGCAGCCCGACGCCGAGCGCAGTTAGCAGGAGAGGCAACCAGGGGACGGAGGGAGTGGCCTTGTGAGCGGGATGGTGGGTCTCAGGTGGAGATACAGCCATGGGGCTTGCCAAAGGAAGGTGGGTAGGCCGTGCTCAGACGAGCGGCTGCCGTTGCGCCGCCTGATTGTAGCACCTTCCCCTGGTCCTGCAAACCGCTGTTGACCCCAAATCTCAGTCCGAGCAACAGGATCAGGCAGGCCGTCAATAGTAGAAAGGTTGTGGGATCGGCCTACCTGAGCGGGTTATTCAGCATATAAGGCGAAGCCTGCTCCAACGGCTTCGCGCTGTTTTATCCACGAAGGGGAAGGGGCGTCATGCGCAATCTGCGATCTTCCACCGAGAAGTGACCGTTCCAATCGGTCCGACTGGAGAGAACTGCAACTGCCACGTGAGCGACGTGCGCAGGGGAGGGCGCGGCGATGCGAAAGAGCACGATGCCGCTGGATGCGGGAAGACCGGCTCGAAAGGCCAGTGCGCCGAAGTCCTTGTCGAAGGTGAGCAGTACACGACCTTCGTTCTGGGCGCGACGCAGCACCTCCATCGCTGCTGCCCGGCGCCTCCGTCCGCACCCACACTACGTCGTAGCTGGCCTGTCGCAAGGCCTGTCCGGCCTCGCCGGGAAAGTTCTCGTTAGCCAGAAAGCGCATGGTTCAGATCGGCAGGGGATAGACCTTTTCTGCCTTGAGGGTGGCACTGGCATAGGCGAGACAGGCTTGTATATCCTGAGGCGTGAGCCCAGGGTAGTTGCGCAAGATATCGGCTTCGCTCCATCCCTGGGCCATCAGCTCGATGATGAATTCCACAGCCAGGCGCGTGCCGCGAATGACGGGCTTTCCTGTCAAAACCGCTGGATTGATCTCAATTTTCTCTTCCCAGGCTATCATGGCAGCCTCCATTCGCCGAGGGGTGGGCTGGCCGACACGCATTCGGCTCAATTGTACCATTCTCCCGCTGTCTCGCAAACCCCTTCGTAATCCCCGCAAAGGTGCACCACAGGCCGCTCAAGTCCACGTAGGTAGCGAACTGGTATTCGTGCGCGCGCAGGTTGCCCGGCTCCGGCACGAGGGGGTCGGGCTCGAGGAAGCGGCCCAGCGACGGATCATCCTAGCGGAGGCTGCGTACTACCACCGCGCGCCGTAGTCGTGCAAACCGGTGCCGGTCTCGACCCGTGCGCTGCGCGCAACAAGGGTGCGTTGGCCTGTATACCGATAGATCGTCATCTGCCCGCCGGCGTCGTAGCGCGTGCCGCCGTAGGCACAGTGCACTCCGCTTCGCTCCGGGAGGCTTCGCACTACCGCAGCTCCGCCAGCCACGCGCTGCTCGCGTGGGTGGTGATGACGGTGGAGGTGAGGTAGTGTCGAGCAGGTGGAGCCAGGTTCGCTCATCAAACCAGAGGCGCAACCTCAGCGATTGGCTCCACAGCCCGGCCAACTGTGTGGTGCAGAATCAATGCCTTCCTTTTCCAAGCATATAAAGAATTGACCACATCGCCGCGGACAAAACGAAGGCAATGCTACAAAGCAGTACAAACGGGAGGAAAAACGGCCATGCGAAATTCAGGGCTATTACCGATGCGGCCGCCTGCACTACAAGTGGATACTGATAACCCGGCCCTGGTGGAAGCGTGAACAAGATATAGATGAACACCAGAAGCTCGGTCAGAAGTATTAGACCCGTCGCAGTAATCACTACTCGCCGTAGCCATGAACTCATCTTCCACCTCGACATGATCCAGGATTATGGGGATCACAGCTTGAGAACCATCGGTTCCAGTCGCTAATCGAGTAGCGCTTTCCCCCGGCCAGGACACCGGTGAATCTTCCCCGATTGTCCAGCGTAATAGTCAGTTCAAATGAGGTGATTGCAAACTGGCCGTTGCCAGGCAACGCCCGGAAGGGCCCGGTATCCTTGTCGCCACCTCGGGTGTCATAGAACCCGATTCCCAGGAACAACACCTGCCCTGATTGGTCCCTGAGCAAGGCTTCCGTGGCCGGAAAGTTGTCGCCCGTTAGGCTCCCCTTCACATGGAGCTGCAAGGCCGACTTGTCTTCCACCAACGTCAAAGGGAGATACACGTCAATGCTGGTTAACGCCTCAGGTACAAAGCGGGGGATGACGCCGTTGGTGCCATAATACTCACGCTCGACACTTGCCTCGGTTCGACTTCCGGCGAGGCGAAAGTTTGCCTGGACGTTCCCCCTTCCGGGCCTTTGCCCGCTGCCCAGTTTCGCATGGTGAGATGGGCTATTCTCGACACATGTTCCTGGGCAAGCGACGCTCGGCCTATCCATGTCCACCTGTAGATGAAGCGCCGTGCGGGAGGACGCCTCCCAACTGGTGGAATAACCGCGGTTGTCGCCGCGAAAGCCAAAGCCAAACTCTTCGAAGGGCGCAAAGGAGCGGACGGTAATGTCGTAGGCAAAATGGCCTGTGAAGTCAACATACCGCAGCGGGTTACCGAGCACATACATGTACCGGTTCAACGCCTGGGGGTTGCCCGGCTCCGGCACGAGGGGGTCCGGCTGGAGGAAGCGGCCCAGCGGCGGATCATCCTAGCGGAGGCTGCGCACTACCACCGCGCGCCGTAGTCGTACAAACCGGTGCTGGTCTCGACCCGTGCGCTGCGCGCACGTGCAAGGGTGCGTTGGCCTGTATACCGATAGATCGTCATCTGCCCGCCGGCGTCGTAGCGCCTGCCGCCGCAGGCGTAGTCCACTCCGCTTCGCTCCGGGAGGCTTCGCACTACTTGCGCACCGTGCCGCCGTTGTCGCGCTCGTAGGAGTTGCCGATGCCTGCCCTGAGCGCAGTCGCGGGGTAGACGGTGGTCGCGCTGCCTGCCGTGGCCTTGACGCACTTGCTAGAATACAGCCGTCTTCGGTCCACCGCCAAACTCAACCTCACGAACGCTACACCGCAGACGATTGTCTACACCCAGCTGCGGACAGATCCGATGGTGCCCTCGTTTACCGTGTAAGGTAAGTATGAGAGATACAGTCCTACTTGACCCTTGAGAACATCGGGTTGACAGGCGCTAATGCGTCAGGATCGCCCCATGATGATGTCATCTGCAACAGTTGGAGCTTGCCGAGGCAGTATCTGGGATACAGATACACAAAACCGTCAGCCGGGTAGTTGACCATTAACTTCTCAGCCTCGATGCCGGTCTCAAACCGCAACCGCTGATATCGGCTAAAATCAGCTCTTTGGGGAAAGAGTTCGAGCGGTCCTTGGCTCAGCTTCAATCCCTGGGCGAAGTAAACCAGATCGTACATCACCAGTTTCTGGCCTTCGCTGGGATGGTTTATCAGCTCCCACCGGTTGCCCGAGCGCTCGTAGCTGTACTGCGGTGATTGAAAGCGCTGCGTATACGTTCCATCCGGTTGCAGAATGACCTCTTCGATGCCGCTAATCCGTTCGGTACCAAGCACAAAATCGGCGTCAGGGTTGATGTAGTTGTCATACTCTGCTCGCCATGTGCCGATCAGCCTGGATGCCTCTATCGTTTTGGGTACCTGACATGCCATGTGGTAGCGAAGGTCATCGAGGCATCCGGCGAGCAACGTCAAGCCCATCCAGGCTGCAACCAGGGCGATGAAAACACGAAGAAACCTCATTGTGCAAGGATCCCCCTATGTGATGAATTTGTTCGGCGGGGTATCCGCTCGAGCCAGCGGTAGTGTTGGATCATGGTACCGCCAGGCCCGGGTTCGCTGCGCGGCTCATTCTGTTTGAAGGAGAAGCTCCATACCCGTGTCGCCGACTGCCAACCGGTTCGGTTTGTTACAGTAATCTCGGCAATCGTGTGCCGGGTTTCGACACCTATGGTCTTGATCTGCACGTCATAGCCGCCCAAGAAGGAGGTAGACCAATCACCCCGTTCTATCACATCTCTGAACTCCCGCGCGGCGTCGCGCAAGCCAAAACGATACTCATACCTGTTTCCTCCTATCATGTCCCGATTGCCCCCTTGCATGTAGACCTGACGCGCCTGTGCTACTCCCTCATCCCGGATCAGCGCCTGGGTGGTCTGCGACTCTGGCCCGAACACCCGAACTTCCTCGCCCTGTTCAAAGTACCATTCGGCTGTCAGGACCAACGCTTCGGACACCTGCTCTCCCGTAGCGGCGGCGCGCTGTTGTTCACGCACTCCTAGCATAGTGGGAACCAAGTAGTACGGCGCCATCGGGTTCAACAGGCCCCAGTCCTCGAGGATGGGGATTATCGGGTAGAAGGGCGGAATGGGGATAGATGGTGGCATCCAACGATGACCGGTGGGATCAACATACTTGAGCGGGTTGTT
>JANWYQ010000011.1 GCA_025055015.1 Caldilineales bacterium | reverse complement strand
GTTGACCTCTCGTTGATGGACGAGGTGGTGGCCCGCTACCGCGGTCAGCGCGGGGCCATCATCCCCATGCTCCAGGCCGCGCAGGCCATCTACGGCTATCTCCCGCGGCCTGTGCTCGAGCTGATCGCCCGCGTGACCCAGACCTCCTTGAGCAGGGTCTACGGCGTGGCCACCTTCTACGCCCAGTTCTACCTGCAGCCGCGCGGCCGCCATGTGCTCAAGCTGTGCGACGGCACGGCCTGCCACGTTAAGGGCACGCCCAAGCTGCTCACTGCGCTCCAGGACGCCTATCAGCTGGAGCCGGGCAAGACCAGCGCCGACGGTCAGCTGACGTTGGAGATCGTGTACTGCCTGGGGTCCTGCGCGCTGGCGCCGGTGGCCGTGCTCGATGGCCAGGTGATGGGCCATATGCGCCAGGAGGCGCTGCTGCGCCAATTGCGGCGTCGGCTCGGCGCCGGGCGCGAGACGGCAGGAGGTGATGGCGCGACGACCGTGGAGGACGTCCACGCGAGCGCCATGTCCGTTCCCCTATCTGCCCATTCGGAGTGAGAAAGCCGCGCGACCATGAATAGGCTCAAACCGATTGCCGTCGCCGCCGAGGCGTTGCGAGCCGTGACCGATCCGCAACACCGATGGATCGCCGTGTGCATGGGCACCGGTTGCTCCTCGGCGGCCAGCGCCGAGCTGCGCCAGGCCCTGGCTGCCGAACTGGCGCAGCATCAGCAGGGCGTCGAGGTACGGCGCACGGGCTGTTTCGGCTTCTGCGCCCAAGGTCCCATCGTGGTGGTGTATCCCGACGAGACCTTCTACACCCGCGTGAGGCCCGAAGACGCCGCGGCCATCGTCGTGCAGCACATCGTCCACGGCCGGCCGGTGGAGGCGTTGCTGTTCCGCGAGGGGCCCGATAAACACCCGGTGCCCAAATGGCACGACATCAGCTTTTACCGCAAGCAACAGCGGATCTTGCTCAGCAACTGCGGCATCATTGACCCGGAGAACATCCAGCATTACCTGGCGCGCGAGGGGTATCAGGCGCTGGTCAAGGCCCTGGACACCATGACGCCGGAACAGGTCATCGAGGAGGTCACCCGCTCCGGGCTGCGGGGACGCGGGGGCGGCGGCTTTCCGGCCGGGGTCAAGTGGGGCCTGGCCCGCCAGACCCCGCGCTGGCCCAAGTACGTCATCTGCAACGCCGACGAGGGCGACCCCGGCGCGTTCATGGACCGTTCGGTGCTGGAGGGCGACCCCCATTCGGTCATCGAGGGCATGATCATCGCCGGCTACGCCATCGGCGCCGAGCAGGGCTTCATCTACTGCCGCGCCGAGTACCCGCTGGCCATCAAGCGGCTGCGCACGGCCATCGCCCAGGCGCGCGAGCTGGGGCTGTTGGGCGAGAACATTCTCGGCTCCGGCTTCCGCTTCGACATCACCATCAACGAGGGCGCCGGCGCCTTCGTCTGCGGCGAGGAGACGGCGCTGATGGCCTCCATCCAGGGCGAGCGCGGCCAGCCGTGGCCGCGGCCGCCCTATCCGGTGGTGGCCGGCCTGTGGGGCCAGCCCAGCAACGTCAACAACGTCAAGACCTACGCCTACGTCCCCCGCATCCTGCGGTTTGGCGCGGATTGGTTCCGCTCCCTGGGCACCGAGGGGAGCGCCGGCACTGCGGTCTTTGCCCTCACGGGCCAGGTGGAGCGCACCGGCCTGATCGAGGTGCCCATGGGCATCACCCTGCGCGAGATCATCTTCGACATCGGCGGGGGCATCCCGGGCGGCAAGCGCTTCAAGGCCGTGCAGACGGGCGGCCCGTTGGGCGGCTGTCTGCCCGAGGCCTACCTGGACACGCCCGTGGACTTCGACTCGCTGCGCGCGGCCGGCGCGGTCATGGGGTCCGGCGGCATGATCGTGGCCGACGAGACCACCTGCATGGTGGAGTTCGCCCGCTACTTCATGCGCTTCGTCTGCGACGAGAGCTGCGGCAAGTGCCCGCCGTGTCGCATCGGCAGCCGCCGCCTGTTGGAGATCCTGGACCGCATCGCGGCCGGCCAGGGTGAACCCGCCGACATCGAGGCCATCCACCATCTGGCGGACGGGATGCAAAAGGGCTCGCTGTGCGCGCTGGGGCAGCTGGCGCCGGCGCCGGTGCTGTCGGCCCTGCGCCATTTCGAGGAGGAGTTCTGGGCCCACATCCGCGAGCAGCGCTGTCCGACGGCGAGCTGCCAGAAGCTGGTGCGGGCGCCCTGCGTCAGCGCCTGCCCGGCCGGGGTGGATGTGCCCGCGTACCTGGCGCTGGTGGCCCAAGGCCGCTACGCCGAGGCCCTGGCCGTGCACCGCGAGGCCAATCCCTTCGCGGCCATCTGCGGCCGCGTCTGCCCGGCCTTCTGCGAGGACGTGTGCAAGCGGGGCGGGGTGGATGACCCCATCGCCATCCGCCATGTCAAGCGGTTCATGGCCGACCACGAGTACACGGCGCCCTGGACGCCCCCGCGTCTGGCCCCGAAGAAGGACATCAAGGTGGCCATCGTCGGCGCGGGGCCGTGTGGGCTGACCGCGGCCCTGCGGCTGGCCCAGCTGGGCTATCAGGTCACCGTGTTCGAGCGGATGCCGCAGCCCGGCGGCATGATGACCTACGGCATCCCGGCCTATCGGCTGCCGCGCGAGGTGCTCTTCGCCGAGATCGAGCACATCCGGCGGGCCGGGGTGGAGATCCGCTGCAACACCGAGCTGGGCCGGGACATCACGATCAAGAGCCTGCAGGCGGACGGCTACGCGGCCATCGTGTTGGCCCTGGGCGCCCATCGTAGCCGGCGCCTCGGCGTGCCCGGCGAGGACCTGCCGGGGGTCTATCACGGCGTGGCCCTGCTGCGCGATATCGCCCTGGGCAAGCTGCCCGACCTGAGGGGCCAGGTGGTCGTGGTGGTGGGCGGCGGTGACACGGCCATGGACGCCGCCCGTTCGGCCTGGCGGCTGGGCGCCCAAGCGGTGCACGTGGTCTATCGCCGCACGCGCGATGAGATGCCGGCCATCCCCGAAGAGGTGCGCGGGGCCGAGGAGGAGGGCGTGCAGTTCCACTTCCTGGTGACGCCGGTGGCCGTCCTGGGCCAGGACCGGGTGACCGGCGTGCTCTTGCAGCGCCAGCGGCTGGGCGATTTCGACAAGAGCGGCCGCCGCAGCCCCGTCCCCATCCCCGGCTCCGAGTTCGTCATGCCCTGCGATCTGCTGGTGCCGGCCATCGGCCAGGTGACCTGGGTGGACGACGAGGCCGTGGCCCTCTCGCGGCAGGCCAGCTTCCGGGTGGGCAAGGCCTTCGAGCTGGGCATCCCCGGCGTCTTTGCCGCGGGCGATGCGGTTACTGGGCCGGCGACGGTGGTGCAGGCGGTGGCCCACGGCAACCAGGTGGCGCTGGTCGTGGACCACTGGCTGAAGACGGGCGAGCTGGGCGGGGTGTACTACCGCCCCAAGCGCCACGACATCCCCCAACTGTTCAACCTGGACGACTACGCCGAGGCGCGGCGGCCGGCCCCCCGGGTGCTGTCGCCGGAGGAGCGCCGCCATCTGCCCGGTTTTGTCGAGATCGAGCTGGGCTACGACGAGCGCACCATCCAGGAGGAGTGCAAGCGTTGTCTGCGCTGCGACCTGGAGTGGCTACAGCGCATTGGCGAGCCGCTGCCGTGAGGCCCTGCTTATGAACGCTCACGAAGCCATCCCCACCCCCGACGCGAGCGAGTCGGCACAGGGCGCCGGGCAACTGCCCCAGGAGGCGCCAGAACAGCAGCGCCTGCGCGAGTCCGCCGAGCTGTATGCCGAGCTCTATGAGGACGATGCCGAATTGCGGAGCCTGACCGAGGCCGCCATCGCAGGATGGCCGGACTGACCATCGGCTTCTTGCGGCGCGCCTGCGAGACAGAACGAACCGAGCACGAGGTTTCTCCCATGCCCACCCTCACCATCAACGGACAGCGCGTTGTTGCGCCGGAGGGCGCCACCATCCTGGAGGCGGCCCGCGCAGCCGGCATCGCCATCCCCACCCTCTGCCATCACCCCGACCTGAGCAACGTCGGCGCCTGCCGCATGTGCGTGGTGACGGTGGAGAAGGCGCGCGGGCTGCAGACGGCCTGCACCACGCCCGTGGCCGAGGGCATGGTCGTCCACACCCACTCGGCCGACGCCGTGGCCACTCGGCGCTTCGTGCTGGAGATGCTGCTCAGCGACCACCCCAACGCCTGCATGACCTGCGAGGTCAACGGCGCCTGCGAGCTGCAGGACCTGGTCTACGAGTACGGGGTGGCGTGGCCCCAGCACAAGGGCAGCCGTCACACCTACCCGGTGGATCCCGACCCCAATCCCTTCATCGTCATTGACCGCAACAAGTGCATCCTCTGCGGCCGCTGCGTGCGCGCTTGCGCCGAGATCCAGAACCGGGACATCTGGAGCTTCGCCTTCCGCGGGTTCGAGACGAAGCTGGTGGCCGGCGCGGACCAGCCGTTGCTGGAGGCGGGCTGCGAGAGCTGCGGCCAATGCGTGGCCTATTGCCCCACCGGCGCCCTGTTCGACCGTATGAGCGTGGGCAAGGGTCGCATCGGCCAGGTGACCCGGGTGCGGACGGTGTGCTCCTACTGTGGCGTGGGGTGCCAGATAGACCTCCACGTGCGCCGCGACGGCGGCCGCGGCCGCATCGTGCGGGTCACCGGCGCGGCCGATGCGCCGGTCAACGGCCTGGCCCTGTGCGTCAAGGG
>JANWYQ010000026.1 GCA_025055015.1 Caldilineales bacterium | reverse complement strand
ACTTCCCCTGGTGCGGCTGAGGTCAGAGCTGCCTCGGCCGCACCAGGACACGCGGGTTCTGCGCTGCTTCCCGGTTGTGCCAGCTTAGGTAATCGCCTCCGCGTAGAGGATCAGGGACGGCCATGGGGAGGCGCTGCGGGCAGAGCGCCGCGGCGCGAAGGCCTTTACGTCTGCGACGGTATACACCGCGCTAGTGCTGTGACCGCTGCGACACCGCACTCCGTAAGGCCGGCGCCTCTACGGAAGCCACGCCTTAGACAAGGTCATCCAGACGTTGCACGGGGGAGCGGTATCGTAGAGCAATCATGCCAGCCAGTAGATCGTTGGCCTTCGCTAGGGGGATGTATCGCTGGCGCACAGCCCGCACGAGTATCCCGACGGTACCGGTCAGGCGAACACCGCGCTCCACAGCCACTCGTCGAGCTGCGCGGTCGTCGCTGGCCAGGGTGAGATCTCGTGCGATGGCCAGGGCTAGACAGGAGGCCTCCCCAGATGCCAGTGAAGTGCTAAGTTCCATGAAAAGCGTTTGCTCTTGCGGAGAGATCAGCGTCAGCACCGGCAGCCACCCCGTAGGACTCAAAGGGAAGAGGGCTTCTTCTACGGACTGCAGATACATGTAGCCGGCGTAGACCCCGCGTCGGATCTCGTCGGCAACTGCCAGAGCAGTACAAGCCTGGCCCTCATAAAGTAGTTTTAGCAGCGGGATCTGCTCTGTCAGGCCGAAGTTGGAGGGACGGTGGCATCTAGAATCAAGCGCAGACCAGCCAGAGGGGGTTCAGGCGTTGCTAGCATCGGCTTGCGCCTCGGCAACGGTGTCAGGACCCAGGTGAATCTCAGCGCCCGCCTCGCGCAGGATCTCCTTCATCTCCTCTTGACTGACGCCCAACATCGCCGCTGCGCGACCCAGGCTGATCTCGCCCGCCTCGTAGGCCCGGATCGCCATTTGCACTCGGGCCTGGGGGTTGACCGTGTACAGCGCCCGCAGCGCGCTACGCAAGGCTGCGGCCTCATCGGGGAACAGACCACTCTTGACGAGCTGCTGAAGCTCCCAGTCTGCATTTTTCGGCATCATGTTGACCTCGACTCGGTTTCGCGATCGGTGCAATTATACTACACTGCCAGGCCAACCAACCAAACCGCCGGCGCCTTTGCTGCCTGCCCCTGGCTGTGCTACAATGCACAAGCCGTCGCGCCCTGGCGCCGGCGCCAACCGCCTCGACCCGCCTCTGGAGGTCCCCTATGTCTCCCCTTCGCCTCGGCCTGAACCTCGGCTACTCCGGCGCCCGCATCCAGCTTCCCCTCGACCTGATCCGCGAGGCGGACCGCATGGGCTTCTACGCCGTCTGGACGGCGGAGTCCTACGGCTCGGACGCAGTCACCCCCCTGGCCTACATCGCCGCGCTGACGGAGCGCATCTACCTGGGCACCGCGGTCATGCAGATGCCGGCCCGCACCCCCGCCAACACCGCCATGACCGCCATCACCCTGGACCAGCTCTCCGGCGGCCGCATGTTGCTGGGGCTCGGACTCTCCGGGCCCCAGGTGGTGGAGGGGTGGCACGGCCAGCCCTACGGCAAGCCGCTGGGCAAGACGCGCGAGTACGTCGAGATCGTGCGCACTATCTTCCGCCGCGAGCAGCCCCTGGTGCACCAGGGCGAGCACTACCAGATCCCCTACGCCGGGCCCGACGCCACCGGCCTCGGCAAGCCGCTGAAGAGCATCATCCACGGCCGGCCCGACCTGCCCATCTACCTCGCCGCCATCGGCCCCAAGAACGTGGAGCTGGCCGCAGAGATCGCCGACGGCTGGCTGCCGGTCTTCTTCTCGCCGGAACACTACGACCAGGTGTACAAGCCCCACGTCGAGGCCGGGTTCGCCCGCGCCGGCGGCAAGAGCCTGGCTGCGTTCGACATCGCCGCCACGGTGCCAGTGGTGGTGGGCGACGACGTGGACGCCTGCCGCGCGGCCGTCAAGCCCTTCCTGGCCCTCTACATCGGCGGCATGGGCGCCAAGGGCAAGAACTTCTACCACGACCTGGCCTGCCGCTACGGCTTCGAGGCCGCAGCCGACGCCATCCAGGAGGCCTACCTGGCCGGCCGTAAGGGGGAGGCCATCGCCGCCGTGCCCGACGACCTGGTGGACGCCGTGGCCCTGTGCGGCCCCAAGCCGCGCATCGCCGAGCGGCTGGAGCTGTGGCGCCGCAGCCCCGTAACCACCCTCAACATCGCCGAGCCCAACCCCCTCAATGTGCGGGTTATGGCAGAGCTAGTTCTGTAAGAACTTTCGGCCAAGCTGCCGAAGACACTGCACCACCGCCTGGCCCGTGGACTCGTCAACGAGGAACTTCAACGGGTCACCGCCTCGAACTCAAGCGGATAGATGTCCTCCTTTGTAACATGGCCAGCTAATCCCGACAAGCTCTCCCTGCCATGGCCACCGTCCTCCCTCCGCTCATCCTCACCTCCGATCCCGCCTCTTTCGCCCACCACACCCTCCGGGTGCGCGTCCCAGCGATCCTGGACGAGACGCTGGCGCTGAACGACTTTCCCGCCGATGTCGCCGATCGGCTGGCTGCGCTGCGCCGGGAGATCACCGACGGCGCGGTGCGCCCGCTGGTCGAGGAGGCGCCGGACCGGGCCTTCTGGGACGCAGCGGTGGCGCCCTACGTCGGCCGGTCGTGGCTAGACGTGCCGTGGTACTGGGCGGAGGCGTACTTCTACCGACGGGTGTTGGAGGCCATCGGCTACTTTCAGCCCGGCCCCTGGCAGGGCTACGATCCCTTTGCGGCGAAGAAGGGGCAGGAGTGGCAGCCGGAGGCCGCGCCGCGCAGCGTCGAGGCCCTGCTCTCCGAATTGCCTGCCGACTCGGCTGGGCGATTCCGGCGGTTGCTGTTGGCCAGCCTGTGGGGCAACCGCGCCGACCTGAGCTACGCCGTAGCGGCGGACCTGGCCCGGGGCAGCGCAGCCGACGAGGCCGCCTACCTGCTGGTGGACGACACGGCGTCGGTCTGGCGCTACCTGACAGCCCAGCGCTCCGCCCGCCGGGACGGGCTGTCCATCGCCCTGATCGCAGACAACGCCGGCACCGAGCTGGCCATGGACCTGGCGCTCGCGGACTGGCTGTTGCAGGCCGGCCTGGCGACGCAGCTCGACCTGCACCTCAAGCCGCAGCCCTTCTACGTGTCCGACGCCATGGCGCGCGACGTGGCCGCGGGGCTGACGGCCCTGGCCGGCGGCGGCCCACGCGCGCAACAGCTCAGCCGACGCCTGTGGGCGCAACTCGATGCCGGCCGGCTGCGGCTGACCACTCACTGGTTCTACGCCAGCAGCCTGTTCTACGCCGAGGCGCCCGACGACTGGCGCCAAGCCGTGGCCGGCTACGACTTGGCCATCGTGAAGGGCGACGCCAACTACCGCCGGCTGGTGGGGGACCGCCACTGGCCCCACACCACCCCCTTCGCCGACGTCGTCGCCCATTTCCCGGCGCCCGTGGTAGCCCTGCGCACCTTCAAGGCCGAGCTTGCGGTCGGCCTGCAGCCGGGCCAGGCGGAGCAGCAGGCGGCCAGGGATCCGCAGTGGCTGGTCAACGGCCGCTGCGCCGTGATCCAGGCGCGGCTGTGATCGCTACGCTGCGCTGCTGCTTCGCATCGTATGCCCCCTATCTTTACATTCCCCGGCTCTTGGATACAATAAAGGCCGTTTTCCAAATCGTTGTTTGTTCCGGCTAACAGCAAAGCGAGCTTGCAGCAGAAGTCCGCAGGGCCTCCCGAGGGGCTCTGCGGATTTGCATGAGTCTGAAGCGCGCGGCCATGCCTTCGATGCGAACAGCAACACACCACTCGTTGGGCAGTCCCCCGCGGTTGCCCTCCCGGAGGATGCATGATGGGTACCTCTTGCCTGTTGTGCGCTCCTGCGCGGCTGCGCAGGGCGTGGTGCGTTGCCAGCATGGCGCTGGCGCTGGTCTTGGTGCTGGCCGGGTGCGGCGGATCGGCCGCGCCTAGCGCCGGCCAGTCGGCGGGCCCCAACCGCCTCTCCGTGCTCACCTGGTCCGGCTACGAGCTGCCGGAGTTCTGGGAGCCCTTCGCCCAGCAGTATCCCAACGTCAAGCCGCAGTTCACCTTCTTCGCCGAGGACGCTGAGGCCTTTGCCAAGCTGCAAGGGGGGTTCCAAACAGACGTAGTCCACCCCTGCAACCCCTGGTGGAACCTCTACGTGGCCGAGGGCATGGTGCAGCCCATTGACACGTCGCGGCTAACCCACTGGGACGAGCTGGACCCTCAGCTCGCTGCCCTGGGCCGGTTCGACGGCCAGCAGTACTTCGTGCCCTGGGACTGGGGCTACGAGTCCATCCTGGTCCGCACCGACAAGGTGCAGCAGCCGCCTCAGTCCTGGGCCGACCTGGCCAACCCCGCCTACGCCGGCCACCTGGCCCTGTGGGACTCCGGCGAGAGCAACCACATCATCGCCGCGCTGGCCCTGGGCTTCGACCCCTGGAAGACCACCCCCGAGCAGGAGGCGCAGATCAAGCAGTGGCTGATCGCCATCAAGCCCAACCTGCTCACCTATTGGGTGGACTTCACCGAGCTGGCCCAGCTCATGGCGGCCGGCGACGTGTGGGTGGCGGCCAACGCTTGGCCTGACACCTATCGCAGCCTGCTCAAAGAGGGGGTGCCGGTGGCCTATCTGGAGCCGAAGGAAGGCCGGCTGAGCTTTGTGTGTGGCCTGGGCATCAGCAGCAAGGCGCAGAACCTGGACCTGGTCTACGCCTACCTCAACGCGATCACGGCGCCCCAGTCCATGGCCAACTTCGCCAACGAGTACGGCTACGGGGTGGCCAACCGCAAGGCGCTGCCGCTGATAGATCCGGAGATCGTCGCGCTGTTCGAGCTAGACGATCCGACGGCTCTGCAGCGGTCCGTCTTCTATCAGCCGCTGACGGCGCAACAGCGCCAGCGCATCACCACCATGTGGAACGAAGTCAAGGCAGCACGGTGAGCGCGATGGAAAACAGGCAACGACTGACCATTCTGATGGTGCCTCCTGGGCTGTGGTTGTTGCTCCTGTTCCTCGTGCCCCTGGGCGTGATGGCGCTGTACAGCTTTCGCCCGGCTGCGCCTGACGCCCATGCGGCGCGGCTGACGCTGGACAACTACCGCGAGTTCTTCGCCAACACCGCCTACCAGCGCCTGCTGCTGCGCTCCCTCTGGATCGCCTCCCTGGTGGCGGCGGTGTCGGTGGTGCTGGCCTATCCGCTGGCCTACTTCCTAGCCTTCCGGGCCGGCCCTTGGAGGGTTACCCTGCTGACCATCCTGATCGTGCCGGCGTGGACCAGCTACCTGCTGCGCATCCTCTCCTGGCGGCTGATCCTAGGCTCCAACGGCATCCTCAACAGCGCCCTGATCAGCCTCGGGCTGCGGGAGGAGGCCGCGCCCATTCTGCTCTACAGCCAGGCTGCGGTGACGGTGACCTTGATCTACGTGTGGATCCCCTTCGTGGCCTTGCCCATCTTCGCCAGCCTGGAGCGCATCAACAAAAGCCTGCTGGAGGCGGCGGCGGACCTGGGCTGTCCGCCCTGGCAGGCGTTTCTACGGGTCACCTTGCCCCTGAGCATGCCGGGGGTGCTGGCGGGCTTCTTCTTCGCCTTCATCCCCACGGTGGGCGAGTACGTCACCCCCCTGCTGGTGGGCGGTTCCCAGGGCATCATGTACGGCAACGTGATCCAGGACCAGTTCCTGCGCGGGCTGAACTGGCCGCTGGGCTCGGCCATGAGCCTGGTCATGTTGGTGGTGGTGTTCGTCCTGATGGCGATAGCGTTGCGCTTCGTGCGCCTGCGCGAGCTGGTGGAGGTGTGAGGTGGACAGGAAGGTCCTGCGTTCGTTCAGCTTCTGGTACTTCGTGGTGGCAACGGCCCTGCTCTACCTGCCGATCTTGCTGCTGATGGTGTTCTCCTTCAACGACTCCACGTCCCTGACGTTTCCCCTCAGCGGCTTCACCCTGCGATGGTACGAGCGGCTGTTCCAGTCCGGCGAGCTGCTGCGCTCGGTGTGGAACAGCGTGGCGGTGGGTGTGGCGTCGTCGCTGGTGGCCACGGCGCTGGGCACTATGATCGCTATCGCCGTGGTGCGATACAACTTCCCCGGCCGCGGGGTGGTGGTGGCGGTGGCGGCCATGCCGTTGGTGATCCCCTACGTGGTGCTGGGGGTGGCGCTGCTGATCGCCTTCAGCCAGGTCAACATCCCCCTCTCCCTGTGGACGGTCACGGCCGGCCACGTGGTGATCAACATCCCCCTGGTGGTGCTGATCGTGGCTGCGCGGCTGATCGGCATGGAGCCCAACCTAGAGGAGGCGGCCATGGACCTGGGCGCCACCTACTGGGGCACCCTGTTCCGCGTCACCCTGCCCATTGCCTTCCCGGCCATGGTGGCGGCCTTCCTCACCAGCTTCACCACCTCCTTCGACGAGTTCGCCCTGGCCTTCTTCCTGGTGGGGCCGGAGCCGACCCTGCCCGTCTACATCTTCTCGCAGCTGCGCTACCCCAGCCGGCTGCCCATTGTGGTGGCCCTGGCTGCGCTGATCATGGTCGCCTCGGTGCTGTTGATCGTCTTCGCCGAGTGGCTGCGCCGCTACGGCCAACAGCCGTCGCGGCCGGCCGAGGCGACCGGCCGTGTAGCCGAGCGCCTGGAGCCCCGCCCCTTGCGCTCGGCAGGAGGTGTCTCGTGAGCGACATAGCTGTCGAGCTGCGCGATGTCTCCAAGACCTACGACGGCGCGCGCCAGGAGCAGTCGGTGCGCGCCGTGCACCACATCAACCTGGCCGTGCGCGCCGGGGAGTTCTTCACGCTGCTGGGCCCCAGCGGCTGCGGCAAGACCACGACCTTGCGCATGATCGCCGGCTTCGAGGTGCCCACCAGCGGCGAGATCTTCATCCAGGGCAAGCCCATGAGCCACGTGCCCCCCTACCGCCGGCCGGTCAACACCGTCTTCCAGAACTACGCCCTCTTCCCGCACCTGACCATCGAGGAGAACGTGGCCTTCGGCCTGCGGGTCAAGGGGGTGCCCAAGGCGGAGCAGGAGCGCCGGGTGCGCGAGGCGCTGGAGCTGGTGCGGCTGCCCAACTTGGGCCACCGCCGGCCCAGCCAGATCTCCGGCGGCCAGCAGCAGCGCGTGGCCCTGGCGCGCGCGCTGGTGAACCGGCCGGCCGTGCTGCTGTTGGACGAGCCCCTGGGCGCGCTGGACTACAAGCTGCGCCAGGCCATGCAGTTCGAGCTCAAGGCCCTGCAGCACGAGGTGGGCATCACCTTCATCTACGTCACCCACGACCAGGAGGAGGCCCTGACCATGTCCGACCGCATCGCGATCATGAACCAAGGCCAGGTGCTGCAGGTGGGCACGCCGGTGCAGATCTACGAGCGGCCGGTCAACCGCTTCGTGGCCAACTTCATCGGCGAGACCAACTTCCTGCAGGGCCGGGTGATCGAGGTGCACGGCAACCGCTGCGTGGTGGAGGTGGCCAGCGGCGTGCCGGTGGTGGGCAGCACCTACGACGGCGTGCAGGTGGGCGACCGGGTGAGCATCTCCATCCGGCCGGAGAAGATCCGCATCCACGAGAGCCAGCCCGACCCGCGGCCCAACCTGTTCGAGGTGCGGGTGGAGACGGTGGCCTACATCGGCTCCGACACCCAGCTCCAGATCACCATGCCCCACGGCGACCGCCTGCGGGTGTACGACCAAAACGACCTCTCCACCGTGGACGAGAGCTACTTCTACGCCGCCGGCGACCAGGCCTGGATCAGCTGGCGGCCGGAGAACGCGTTGGTGTTGAAGAACTAGCCGTAGACTGGGCCAGTCTCGCAGACTGGCCCAGTCTCTAATGCCCTGCCGCCCTTACTTGCGCTGCAGCGCGGCTGTGCTATACTTGACGCTGCTAAAGGGTTCTGAACAGTTGGGCCCGTCGGCCAGGCTGCGGCTGGCCTGGGTCTTGTGGGGTCTGCGCCGACCTGGCCTGAGGAACTTGCCCCTTTGCGGATGCGGAGCGCGATCGTCTCCATGTCTACCCCATCTACCCCTGACCTCTCTCGCTACGCCCGTCAGATCATCTTCCCCGGCCTGGGGGAGGCCGGCCAGCGCCGGCTGTTGGCGTCCACAGTGGTGGTGGTCGGC
>JANWYQ010000237.1 GCA_025055015.1 Caldilineales bacterium | reverse complement strand
GACCAGCCGCTTTGGCGCGTTTCTGGACGCCACGGTGGATCGCTACGCCGAGGGCTTTATCCTAGGCGGCCTGATGATCTACTTCGCCGGCCAGGCCGCGCAGCTCCAGGTGGCGCTGCTGGTGGCCGGCTTGATCGGCTCCTTCCTAGTCAGCTACACGCGCGCTAAGGCTGAGAGCGTCGGCGTGAGCTGCACGGTGGGCATTCTGACCCGGGGGGAGCGCATGTTCCTGCTGGTGGTGGGCCTGCTGTTCGCCCGCTGGAGACCGATACCGGCCCTGCCCGACCTGTTGACTTTGGCGCTCATCCTGCTGGCGGTGTTGAGCAACGTCACGGCAGTGCAACGAATCTGGCACGTCCGTCGCACTGCATGAGCGGCTATGCAGTGCCTGCTGTGGTGCCAAGCCACAACCTGGACGGTTGTGCAAATCCCACTTAGAATGCATCAAGGCCGTTATCTTTTGCTGCCAATTTCGTCTTGAGAGGTGATGAAGGTGGGCCTACCCGATGCCGGCCCCGACGATGAGCGCCTGCTCCAGCGCGCCAAGGCCTACGATCCGGACGCGTTGGCAGCCATTTACGATGCCTACGAGCCTCGGATCTACAGCTACATCTTCCACCGCGTGGGCGACGCCAACGCAGCCCAGGACCTGACCGCCCAGGTCTTCCTGCGCATGTTGGAGGCGATCCACAACGAACACGCCTGGCGTTCGTCGTTCTCGGGGTGGCTCTATCGCATTGCGCATAACCTGGTCATTGACCACTATCGTCACCGCGGGCGCACCAGCCAGGTTTCGTTTGAGGAAGCGCCGGCCCTGGTAGCGCGCACCGAGGAGCCTGAACGCGCCGCCGAGCGCCGATTAGCGGCGGAGCAAGTGCGGCGCGCCATTTCGCAGTTAACCGAGGAACAAGCTCAAGTCATCACTTTGCGCTTCCTGGAAGGTCTCAGCATCACCGACGTCGCTGCTATCATCGGAAAGACCGAAGGTGCAGTCAAGGCGCTGCAGTATCGCGGCGTGATGGCACTGCGCCGCCTCCTGGAAGAGCAGGCGTAGCGTGCCATGACGGACATCGAGGCCCTGTTTGAGGCCAGCCTTCCCCTTGTCGAAAGCGGCGTCTCCGTCGAGGAGTGCCTGGCTGTCTACCCCGAGCCCAGCGGCCAGTTGGCCGGCCTCTTGCGGGTGGTGGCAGCGCTGCGGGCCCTCTCGGCCGAGCCAGCGCCGACGCCGGACCCAGCGGTCGTCGCGGTGCAGCGCAGCCGCTTTTTGGCGCACGCCCAGGCGCTGCGGGAGGCGGCGTCCATAGACCTGGAGGAAGCGCTTGACCGCAGCGCGGCGATGTTAGCGGCCGGCGCCGGCCTGGACGACTGTCTACAAGCGTTCCCCAGCCACGCCGAAGCCCTGCGCAGCCTGCTTCCACTCATCGCCAGCCTGCAGGAAGTAGCGGTGCCCCCGCCAGCGCCCGATCCGGCCGCGGCTGCGGCGGCCCGCCAGCGCTTCCTGGGCCAGGCCCAGACGCTCGCTCAACAGCGAACAGCGCCTTCGCCCGAGGAGGCTTTTGCTGCGTCCAGCCAAATGGTCGCCGAGGGCGCAGAGGTGGAGGCCGCCCTGGCCCCCTACCCGCGGCAGGCGGAGGAGCTGCGGCCCCTCCTGCAGACGGTCCAGCGGGTGCGCAGCGCAGCCGAGCCTGTTCCGGCGCGCTCACCAGCCCAGCTGCGAGCGGCGCGGCAGGCCTTTCTGGCCGCCGTAGCGCGCTTTGTGGAGCGCCAGCGCCCCCGCCAGCCCTCTCGGAGCCTGTGGGATGCGCTGCGCAGCCTGGGTAGGCCCGTGGCACGCGGCTGGGCCACGGCTGCCCTCCTGCTTGCCCTGGTGGTGGTGGCGCTGGGCGGCGCGTCCACGGCGCTGGCCCGCAATGCCCTGCCCGGCGATGTGCTCTACCCCGTGAAGCGAGCCACCGAGCAGGTGCAAGTGGTGTTGACCCAGCAGCCAGAGCAGCGACAGCGGTTGTTGGAGCGCTTGGAGCAGCTGCGACGAGACGAGGCAGAGCTGGTGGCGCGCGCCGGCCGCCAGGCCACTTTGTCCCTCTCCGGCGTCGTTGTAGTGCTGCGGCCCGGCGAGCTGTGGCTAGGCGGGTTGGAGCTTCCTCTAATCCTGCCTTCCGACGCGCGCGTGGACGGCGAGCTGGCTGCGGGCAGCGCGGTTGAGATCACCGCCGTCAGCGACGGCTCAGGCCGCTTGGTGGTCCGTTCCTTGCTGGTCACCGGCTCGCCGCTGCCGACGGTGGCGCCGGCCCAGGCCACAGCCACAGCCACAGCCACGCCCACCCCCTCACCCCGCCCGACCGACACGCCGACGGACACGCCCACGCTGCGGCCCACCGACACGCCGACGCCACCGCCCACGGACACGCCCACGCCGCAGCCCACCGACACGCCGACGCCAACGGCCACGGCTACCGCGACGCGCACCCCGACCCCCACGACTACCCGCACCGCAACCGTCACGCCTACCCCGCGGCCGGTGTCCGTGCGCATCTTCGGCCTCATCGAGGAGAGGCACATCAACTACTGGATCGTGGGAGGCTACACCGTGTGGGTGGACGCCGATACCCTCTACGACGAGTCCATCGGGCCGGCCGAGGTGGGCGCCGAGGCGGAGGTGATCGGTCGGGTGTTGGCCGATGGCCGCGTGCTGGCTACTCGCATCACCGTCACCCGCAGCGGCAGCGTAATCGAGACCATCAGCTTCCAGGATCGCATTCTCCAGATGGAGGGCGACCGGTGGCTGGTGGGCGCTGTCTGGGTTGTGGTGCCGCCGGAAGTGGTTCGGGGCACACCGGCCATCGGGAAGGTGGCTAACGTCGAGGCGCAGCGCCGGGCGGGTCAGGAGTGGCGAGCCACGCGGGTGGAGATCATCGAGCCAGAGGAGGTGGCCTTCTCCGGCTCCATCCAGGAGATCGGCGACGGCTATCGCGTCATCGGCGGAGTCCGAGTGACGGTGGACGCGGCGACCCAGTTCTCCGGCGCCGCAGAGGAGATAGGGCGGTGGGCGGACGTGCTCGCTTTCGTGCTCCCCGACGGACTGCACGCCGTGCGCATTCACGTGCGGTAGTTGAGCGGCGCATCTGGCACCAATCGGCCCCGTCGCTGCGTCCCTCTTGGCGACACACCGACTGCAGCCAATGTGTTAAGCGACACGTGGGTAGTTACGTTTTTTGTTCGTTTGTGGTAAAATCAAGCTAGCGCACGACCGCGCGGGTTGCCCCTCCTCAGAAGAGCAAAGCGCCGTGGTTGCCCGTCAGGGAACAGGACAAACGACCTCTCACCCCCGGCAGCGCAGGCTGCCCAGCCATCCTAGGGCTGGTTCATCATGAACAAGATCCGACTTGCCCCAACGCATCACCCCCATCATCGCACCCTCGGTTGCGGGCGGGTCGCCGCCGGTGACCCGACTTTGGCGACCCATTTGGTTCTCACCGCCTTGGTTGGCATGGCGCTGGGCCTGCTCCTGTCGGTCCTGCTGCAGACGTGGGCGTGGCAGCTCCCCCACGGCACGCGCAGCGTGACAGGACCTCGGCAACCGGTCAGCCGGGCAGTGCGCTTTCTGTTCAACCTATTGACCGTCAGCACGCCGGTTCAGATGTCTGCAGGAGAAGACCCCATCCGTCCTCTGGATGCCCTCGACGAAGCTTCATTCCACCCCAGGAGGACTACCCTCATGAGCGAAGACACCGGCACAGCCTCCACCCTCACCCACTACGTCCACAGCACGAGTTGGTCGGAGCCGGTGAACCTGTCCACCTCGTACCAGGTGCCGTCGGCGCGGCCGGCCATTGCCGTGGGGCCCGATCGCACAGTCCACGCTATCTGGGAGGAGAACGATCGCCTCTTCTACCGCAGCCGCACGGGCGACCAGTGGACTGCCCCGGTCTCGGTGGCAAACGGTCGGCAGCCGGCTGCGGCTGTGGGGTCGGACGGCACGCTGCATGTTCTTTATGTCAACGAGTTCATGGGCCATACCAACGTTTTCGCCGTGCGGTTCCGGGAAGGGGTGTGGTCGTTGCCTCGCCTGGTGTCTCGCACCCAGGGTGCTTCCCTCTGGCCGGCGGTAGCGGTGGACGGCCAGGGAACCGTGCACGCGGTGTGGGCCGACAACACCCCCGGCTATGCAGTGATCTACCACGCGCGGCTGGAGGAGATGTGGCTCTACGGCCCCATCCCCAACGCGCGCGGCACCGCGCCCCAGATCGCCTACAGCTCGGCAGACAACCTGCTGCATGTGGCCTGGCAGTCGCCAGCCGTGGGCAGCGAGCTCCACGACATCTACCACGCCCAGGGCGTCGTTCACGCGTGGTCGCTGCCGGAGAACATCTCGGCCGCGCTGACGGCCAACGCGGTCAACGTGGCGCTGGCCGTGGACGCCGAGGGCGAGGTTCACCTGGTTTGGCAAGAGGTGACCAACGGCCGCTCCTCGGTGAAGTACGCCGGCGGGCGACAGGGCCACTGGGCCTCGCCGGAGCTCGTTTCGTCGGCCGGCGCAAGCGCTGAAGACCCGGCGCTGGCCATCACCCACGGCAACCAGCTCAACGTGGTGTGGCGCGAGAACAACGTTATCCACTTCCGCCGGCGCTCGGGCAACGACCGCACTTGGCGGCCGGCCAAGCCGTTGATCAGCAACAACGGCTACCTCAGCGACCTGGCCCTGGCGGCCGACCTGGTCGGTCGGCTGCACCTGGCCTGGAGCGCCCGCTCCAGCGCCGGTGAGCCCGACGTCTTCCATTCCACGGGCGAAGCCTCCCTACCCTCCCAGGTCTTCTTGCCCACCACGCCGGTTTCTCGGTGAGCTAGACCATCGCACACAGCGCCTCCACCAGCGCATCGGTCTGCTCCGGCCGGCCGACGCTGATGCGAAGGCAGTTGTCCACGCCCGGCTTGGCGAAGTGGCGCACCAGCACGCCCTGCTCCTCCAGGTCCAGCTTAAGCTGCCGGGCATCTCGATCCAGCACCCGGCAGAGGACGAAGTTGCTCTGGCTGCCCGGCACGGGCTCCAGGAAGGGGAAGCGGGCCAGCTCGGCATAGAGCCGCTCCCGCTCGGCGACCAGCCGCGCCACGTTGCTTAGCAGATACTCGCGGTCGGCCAGGGAGGCCAGCGCGGCTCGGCTGCCGGCCACGTTGACGTTGTAGGGGGGCTTGATCTTCCAGAGCTGTTCGGCGATGGCCGGCGGGAAGACGCCGTAGCCCACCCGCAGCCCGCCCAAGCCGGCCCACTTGCTGAAAGTGCGCAGCACCGCTAGGTTAGGGTGATGGGCCACCCAGGGGACGAAGGACGCGCCAGGCCGGGCGAACTCGATGTAGGCCTCGTCCACCACCACCAGCAGGGGCAGGCGCAGCAGCCGCTCCAGGTCCGCAGCCGGCAGCAGCCCGCCGTCGGGGTTGTTGGGCGAGCACAGGAAGAGGAGCTTAGGCCGATCGCAGCCGCCGGCCGGCTGCCCCTCGGCCAGGCGCTCGATGGCATCCACGTCCAACGAGAAGTCGGGCCGCCGAGGCACGCTGATCAAGTGGGCGCCGTTCACCGCCGCACAGAGGGCGTACATGCCGAACGTGGGCGGGCAGTCCAGCATGGCGTCGCCGGGACTCAGCACCAGGCGGCCGATCAGGTCAATCAGCTCGTCGGCGCCGTTGCCCACCAGGATGCGATCGGCCGGCACGCCCAGGTAGTCCGCCAGCGCCTCCCGCAGCTCGGTGCTCTGGGGGTCGGGGTAGATGTGCAACCAGGGGTAGCGGACGATAGCCTCCACCGCCCGGGGCGAGGGGCCGTAGGGGTTCTCGTTGGCGTCCAGCTTGACGATCTGCTCCGGCGGCCGGCCCAGCCGTCGGCTCACCACCTCGAAGGGATGAATGGGCACGTAGGGCTCCAGGCCGGCCAGCTCCGGGCGGATAAGACGTTTGATCTCTTGGGACATGACTCCTTGCATTAGAGCGCACGAAGTCTGCGCAAGGTCGCCGCATTGGGGACGATGAGCTGTCTCATCGGGCCGTCGAGAAACAGCGGAAACCGGTTCAGAAAATCGCGTCCTAAGATGATCTCGTCGCCGCTCTCGTCGGCAACCACGCGAATTCCGGGCGCCAACTCCTGCTGGAGGAAGATATCCACAAAGTAGAGCGCCACGGGCTGCCGTTCGCCGGTGACCGTCACAAGCCACCCCGGGGCTGTTTCCTGGGCGCCGATCGCTAGCAAGTAGCGCAGGGGCACTAGCGTCGCATCGGAGCCAGTGTCCACCAAACCTAAAGCGGGATCGGTAAACCTCTCGGTGACCGGAGAGTACAACCTAACTTCCAGCACAGGGATGGGCGGACGAAAGTCAGTGCGATACGAGATTTTCATGGGACTAAGCGGCGGCTGAGACGCCTGAACTCCTGCTCCGGCTGTTCTGTAACCTCAACAATCAGCACAGGTTGATCACCGTATCGGCGAACCACGCGCATGTAGAGCTCCCCCCCGTCCAGGTCGCTGTCCACCACCTGGCCGCCGACCATGGCGACGTACTGGCCCCGATAACGAGCGAGCAGCTCCGGATGGAGCTGACGAAAGCGTTCCATCTCCTCCAATAGTGAGGCATGGCGCTGCTCACGCAGAAAACGCTCAATTAGATCTTCGACGATCGTCTGGATAGACGTCTGCTGTTGCTGCGCCAAAGCCTCGAGGAGACCAGTGTGTTTTGGCGAAAGTTCAATCAAAGTCATGTCGTCTACTCCTGATAGGCTCGAACAACGTTCGTGTCCGCAGCCGCATTATAGCATACCCCCCATAGATCGTCGAGGGTCGCAGCGCCGTCAAGCCTGCACGGGTCGTGCGCCTCACGCGGCGTGGCTTCGAGGCCCCAGCCGCGCCCGCGCAGCCGCAGCGTGGGCAGTGAGCCCCTCGCCGTCGGCCAGGAGCGCGGCCGGCCCACTCAGTCGCCGCCCCTCCTCCGGCCCCAAGGCCACCAGGCTGATGCGCTTGACGAAGTCGGCCACGCTCAGAGGGCTGGCGAAGCGCGCCGTGCCCTCGGTGGGCATCACGTGGCTGGGGCCGGCCACGTAGTCCCCCAGCACCTCGAAGCTGTGCTCGCCTACAAAGACGCCGCCCGCGCTCTCCACCTGACCCACCAGCGCCCACGGGTCGGCGGTGATCAGGCACAGGTGCTCCGGCGCGTAGGCGTTGGCCAAGGCCACGGCCTGCGCCAGGTCTGCGGTGACCACCACGCCCCCGCGGCCGGCCAGGGACGCGGCCGCGATCTCCGCCCGGCTCAACCCCTCCAGCTGCCGGGCTACCTCCACCTGCACCTGCTCGGCCAAGCGCCGCGACGGCGTGAGCAGGATGGCCGAGGCCAGCACGTCGTGCTCGGCCTGGGCCAGCAGGTCGGCGGCCACCACGGCCGGGTCGGCCGAGTCGTCGGCGATGACCATCGTCTCCGTGGGGCCGGGCAGGCCGTCAATGCCCACCTGGCCGAAGACCTGGCGCTTGGCCAGGGTGACGAACAGCCCGCCAGGCCCCACGATCTTGTCCACCCGCGGCACGCTCTCGGTGCCGTAGGCCATGGCTGCAATGGCCTGCGCGCCGCCCACGGCGTACACCGCGGCCACGCCGGCCACGTGGGCCGCGGCCAGCGTCAACGGCGCCACCCGGCCGGTGCTGCGGTCGGGCGGCGTGCACACCACGACCTCGGCCACGCCGGCCACCCGGGCCGGCACGGCGCAGTGCAGCAGCGACGAGGGCAGGGGCGCCGTGCCCGCCGGCACGTAGACCCCGACGCGCTGCAGCGGCCGCACGATCTGCCCCAGCACGCCGCCGGAGGTCACGTCCATCCAGGAGCCGACGGGCTGCCGGCGATGGAAGGCCTCTAGCCGCTCGGCAGCCAAGCGCAGGGCGTCCAGCAGGGCCGGGTCCAGGTCGGCCACAGCCTCTTCGATCTCGGCCGAGGACACGGCCAGCGCAGCAGGGGCGTGGCCGTCAATCCGCTGCGACCACTCGGCCACGGCCGCGTCCCCGCGGCGACGCACGTCGGCCAGGATCTCGGCCACCGCCTGCTCCGGCGTCAGCCGCCGGCCGAAGATCCGCTCGATCCCGTCCAGCACCGAGGCAGGCAAGGTCTGCTCGTCCCACCCCGCGCGGCGCAGGATGGTAGCCTGGGCAAGGGAGATGTTGTCGTAGATGGGGAGGATCGGGTGCATAGGAGGAAAGGGGGTCAACGAATGGCGGAGCAAGCGTCGCGGCACACCCCGCCAGTCACCGATCACGGTTCACCGATTACTGGTCACCGATTACCGGTCACCGAACACTGGTCACCGCTCACCGACCACCACCACCTGCGCCGGGCTGTCGAGCACGATCTCCGGCCCGCCCTGGTAGAGCTTGACCTGGCCGGTGACGCGCAGGCGGCGGCCCCGGTAGAGCTCGTCCGGCGGCTGCGGCCAGCGGTCCCAGGCGGAAGCGAAGATCACCGCCTTGAAGTCGGTGCGCCGGGGACCGAAGTTCAGGAAGATCACCTTGTCCGACCGGTAGGTGTCTACCACCACTCCCTCCACGGTGACCCGCTGGCCCACGTAACGGCCGGCCTCCTGCCAGGGGATGGGGGCGGTCGGCGGCGGGGCAGCCGGCGTGGGCGGCGGAGCCACTACCTCGATCTGCGCCGGCTCCTGGACCACGATCTCCGGCGCGCCCTGGTAAAGCTGCACCGGGCCGCTGACGCGCACCGTAGCGCCCAGGTAGAGCTGCTCCGGTGGCTGCGGCCACTTCGCCCAGTCGCGGCGGAAGATGACTGCCTTGAACTGGCTGCGGTCCGCGCTGAAGTTGAGGAAGATCACCTGGTCCGACCGGTAGGTGTCCACCACGGCGCCCTCCACCGTCACCTCCTGGCCGACGTAGGCCCCGGCCTCCTGCCAGGAGACCACCGGCAGCGGCGCGGGCGCAGCGGTCGGGGTGAGCGGCGCCGTTGCGGTAACGACCCCTGCGCCGGCGATGTCCACCCCGCCGGTGACGGCGCGCGAGCCGGTGATGCCCACCGTGGCGGTGAGCGGGGGCGACGGCGTGGCGACGGCCACGGCGTCAGCGCGCGCCGGGGATGCGGTCGGCGTGGGGGTGGCCGCTGGACCGAGGACCACGATCTGCTCCGGCGACTACACGATGATCTCCGGCTCGCCTTGGTAATCCT
>JANWYQ010000196.1 GCA_025055015.1 Caldilineales bacterium | reverse complement strand
TGATTCTCAAACTCCTTCTTATATTCAATTAGCCTGCAGTTCATTCCTTTAATCAGGTTTGTTAGTTCCTCCTTTGCATCATCTAGTCTTATTCTCTGGAGCACAGATTCTAAAACGAGAAGACACAGCACTCCTACTAATATTCGAGAACTTACTTCATTACCGCCAATAAAATCGTATACAGAGAACAAGACGCCCACGAGAGTAAGAAGAAGAATGATCACTCCATCAATACCGATCTGATTAAAGCGACGTGCTACGCTTTTCATCGTCCTTTCTCCAGAAGACTACATTCAGGGGCTTCATCAATCCGCCCAACTAGTGATTCGCGGGAATGCCGGTCGTCATATCCCGCCGGCCTCCTATTCCGCTTTCTGTCCCCTTGCGGGGTATTATACGGAATGCTCGCCGCATAACATCCGGCGCCAGGATTTTATGCGGAAAGGCAGGTGTGATAAAATACGGATTGTGCGTAGGTGGAAAACCACCGTCTGGTTATCGCTTTTGACATTCTAGCGCAGGGTGCACCCCTTGTCAAGCGTCAAAAATGAGTACGGAACCCCGCCCCAAGAAGTTGCTCGAACAGGTTGACGACGCCATCCGTCTCATGCACTATGCGCCGCGCACTGGGGAGACCTACGTCCATTGGATCAGACGTTTCATCATCTTCCACGGCAAGCGCCATCCCAAGGACATGGGCGCTGCCGAGGTGCAAGCCTTCTTGACTTACCTCGCCATCGACCAAAACGTATCCGCCTCTACCCAGAATCAGGCGCTTAGCGCTCTGCTCTTTCTCTATCGCCATGTTTTGAACCAACCGCTGGACCTGAAAGTCGAGGCCGTCCGCGCGCGCAAGCCTGAACATCTGCCCACCGTTCTTTCCAAAGACGAGGTCCGCTGCATTCTGGACAAGATGTCTGGCGTGCAGAAACTGATGACGCAGCTCCTCTATGGAACCGGCATGCGCGTCTCGGAGTGCGTGCAGTTGCGCGTCAAGGACATCGACTTCGACCGGCGCGAGATCCTGGTGCGCGACGCCAAGGGCATGAAAGACCGCGTCACCATGTTGCCGGAGAGCTTGGTCATCCCGCTGCGTGAGCACCTAGCCCACGTCAAGCTGATCCACGAGCGCGACCTGGCGCGCGGCTACGGCTCGGCGCCGCTGCCCTTTGCCTTGGCGCGCAAATACCCCAACGCCGAGCGCGAGTGGGGCTGGCAGTACGTCTTCCCCTCCGCCCGTCTAGCTAAGGACCCTGAAACCGGCGTCGTCCAACGCTGGCACACCAGCGAGAGCACGGTGCAGAAGGCTATCCGCCAGGCCGCGCAGGCCGCCGGCATCGCCAAACCGGTCGGCCCCCACACTTTCCGCCACTCCTTCGCCACCCACCTCCTCGAAAACGGTTACGACATCCGTACCGTTCAGGAACTCCTGGGCCACAAGGACGTCAAAACCACCATGATCTACACCCACGTCCTCAACCGCGGCCCCAAAGCCGTCCGCAGCCCGCTCGACTGACAGTTCCCCCAAACTCCTCCGAGCTCCCCCGATCTCCCCCCACCTCCCCTCCATCCTCCTCTCCACGCTTCCCACAAACCCCGCAACCGGCTACAATACAGCGTCCCCAATCCCGACCCGAAGGAGACGCTCACCATGCCCCTGACCATCGAGTGGCTGCACCGCATCGAACACTGGCAACGCGTCCTGTGGAGCCTGTGCTACCGGCCCCTGGGCGAGGTCACCTTCAGCGGCTTCACCACCCTTGACCACCTCACGCCCGAGGAGGCGCAGCGACAGGACTTCCGCCCCATGCCGCCCGGCACGCCGTGGGGCGCCAAGTGGGAGTACGGCTGGTTCCGGACATCCATCACCCTGCCCCCGGAGGCCGAGGGCCAACGCGTCGTGGCCCGGCTCTATCCCACCCACCTGGAGAGCCTGGTGTGGATCAACGGCCGCGCGGCCGGCTCCTTCGGCTGGGGCCATCGCGAGGTGCCCCTCGCCCGCGCGGCGCGGGCCGGCGAGACCTTCGACATCCTCCTGGAGGCCTACGCCGGCCACGGCCACATCACCGTGGGCGACGGACCCTACCCCCACGGCGTCGAGTCGGTGCCGGAGCCGGGGCCGACCCAAACCACCGTGCAGCCCTCCTCCTTCGGCATCTGGCGCGAGGAGGTCTACCAGGCCGCGCTCGACTTCACCACCCTGTTCGAGCTGTGCCAGCGCCTCGACCCCAACAGCCTGCGCGCGGCCGAGATCGCCGAGGCGCTCATGGACGCCACGATGATCATAGACCCGGAGCTGCCCGAGGCCGCCCTGCTGGAGACCGTCCGCGCCGGCCGCGAGCGCATGCGCCCCGTGTTGGCCAAGCGCAACGGCCCCACCATGCCCACCCTCCACGCCTTCGGCCACGGCCACATCGACGTGGCGTGGCTGTGGCCCTTGCAGCACACCGAGCGCAAGATGGCCATGACCATGCTCAACCAGTTCCTGCTCTTCGAGGAGTACCCGGAGCACCGCTTCCTGCAGAGCCAGCCGCACCTCTACTGGATGATGGCGCAGCGCTACCCCGACATCTTCCAACGCATCCGGGAGGCCGTGCGGGCCGGGCACATCATCGCCGACGGCGGCATGTGGGTGGAGGCCGACACCAACCTCTCCGGCGGCGAGAGCCTGATCCGCCAGATCCTGCACGGCCGGCGCTACTTCCGCGAGGTCCTGGGCGTGGACAGCCGCATCCTCTGGCTGCCCGACGTCTTCGGCTACTCGGGCGCGCTGCCGCAGATCCTGGTCGGCTGCGGCATGGAGGGCTTCGCCACCCAGAAGATCACCTGGGCCTACAACGGCGGCGAGCCCTTCCCCTACAACACCTTCTGGTGGGAGGGCATTGACGGCACGGCCATCCCCGCCCACATCTTCACCGAGTACAACAGCGAGATGCGGCCCAGCGCCGTCCTCGACCGCTGGAACACGCGGCTCAAGAAGACCGGCATCCGCTCCCCGATCATGGCCTTCGGCTGGGGCGACGGCGGCGGCGGGCCGGCCCGCGACCACCTGGAGTTCTACCGCCGGGTGCAGGACCTGGAGGGCCTGCCGCGCGTGCGCATGTCCTCGCCGGCCGAGTTCTTCGCCGACCTGCGCAGCCAGGGCCTGCCGCGCGAGCGCTACGTGGGCGAGCTCTACTTCCAGGCCCACCGCGGCACCTACACCTCCCAGGCCCGCACCAAGCGCGGCAACCGCAAGAGCGAGTTCGCCCTGCGCGAGGCCGAGCTGTGGGGCAGCCTGGCCCGCGTCGTCGCCGGCTTCGACTTCGGCCCGCGCAGCCTGGAGGAGGCCTGGCGCCGGGTGCTGCTCAACCAGTTCCACGACATCCTGCCCGGCTCCTCCATCCATCGGGTGTACGAGGAGGCCGAGGCGGCCTACGCCCAGGTCATCGCCGAGGCCGAACGGCGGACGGCCGCGGCCCTGGCGGCCCTGACGGGGTCCGGCCAAGGCCGCACGGCCTTCAACTCCCTCCCCTGGCCGCGGCGGGCCCTGGTGCAGGGCGAGAACGGTCCGGTGGAGGTGGAGGTGCCGGCCTGCGGCTGGGCAGCGGTTCCATCCCAGGCCGACCCTGCGCCCACCGACGGCGCCCGGGTGGCGCTGGAGCCGGACGGGTTCGTGCTGGAGAACGCCCGCATCCGCGTCCGCTTCGACAGCCTGGGCCAACTCGTCAGCCTGTGGGACCACGAGGCCGAGCGCGAGTGGATGGCCGCGGCGGGCAACGTGCTCACCCTGTACAAGGACGTGCCCACCAAGTGGGATGCCTGGGACGTGGACAGCATGGTGGAGCTGATGCCGGTATCGTGCGACGACGCGGCGCAGTTCGAGATTGTGGAGGACAACCCCTTGGTGGTCGCCGTGCGCGTGCGCCGCACCCTCAACCTGTCCACGGTGGAGCAGGTCATCCGTCTGCGCCGCGACAGCCGTCGCATTGACTTCGCAACGGTGGTGGACTGGCAGGAGAGCCACAAGCTGCTCAAGGTCAGCTTCCCGGTGGACGTCCACACCAACGAGGTCATCTCCGAGATCC
>JANWYQ010000136.1 GCA_025055015.1 Caldilineales bacterium | reverse complement strand
GGGGGGGGGGGGGGGGCCGCCGGGTGCTTGTCTGCGCCCCCCCCCCCCCCCCCCCCCCCCCCCCCCCCCCCCGCCCCCCCCCCCCCCCCCCCCCCCCCCCCCGCCTCTTGGTGTCCTCGGCCGACGCCAAAGGCGCACAGCCACCTTTTACGTCACGCCAGCACTCGGCACGCCTGCGGCGGAAAGGTAAGGGTGACCGGCTCCCCCGGCTTCGGCAGCGCCAGTTGGCGGTCGTTGAAGAGGTCTACCGACAGCGTAGGACCCTCGGCCATTGCGGTCCTCACGCGCACGATGGAGCCGAGGAAGGTGACGCTTTCTACCGTAGCGTCGAGACAGTTGTTGCCGGCCTCGGACGCGCAGCCCGGAGCCGCTAACTTGATCTCCTCGGGCCGGATCGCCAGCCGTGCCTCGGCGCCGAGATCGGCAGAGAGAGGCTCTGCAACACGCACGATCGTGCGCCCCAGAAGGACCTCGCCGCGCGTCGGATCCTGAACGCTCACCGGCAGCAGGTTCAGCTGGCCGATGAACGAGGCAACGAAGCTGGTTTGGGGGTAGTTGTAGATCTCGAAGGGGGTGCCGATCTGCTCAACCCGGCCGGCGTTCATCACCACAATACGGTCGGAAAGGGACAGGGCCTCTTCCTGGTCGTGAGTCACGTAAACGGTGGTGATGCCCAGCTCCTGCTGAATGCGCCGGATCTCGGCTCGCAGCTCGACGCGGATCTTGGCGTCCAACGCAGACAGGGGCTCGTCCAGCAGCAGGACTTGGGGGCGGATGGCCAAGGCCCGGGCCAGCGCCACCCGCTGCTGCTGGCCGCCGGACAGCTGATGGGGGTAGCGGTTGCCCAGGCCAGGCAGATGGACGATCTCCAACAGCTCGGCGACCGTGCGCTCGATCTCGGGCTTAGGCGCGCGCGCCACCTTGAGACCGAAGCCGATGTTCTCGGCCACCGTCATGTTGGGGAAGAGCGCGTAGGACTGGAAGACCATGCCCACGTTGCGCCGGTTGGGTGGCCGGTAGGTGATGTCCGTGCCGTTGACCACGATCGTCCCGGTAGAGGGCAACTCGAAGCCGGCGATCATGCGGAGCGTGGTGGTCTTGCCGCACCCGCTGGGCCCCAGGAAGGAGACGAACTCTCCCCGCTCTACGTCCAGGTTGAAGTCGTGTACGGCGACCGTTTGTCCGAAGGTCTTGGAAACGTTAGTCAGCGTGAGAAAACCCATACAATTATCTTGGCGCCAGCCGAGTTGCCAACTCAGTCAGGGCTACCAACCTTGGCAGTGTCACCTCGCACCGACCGGCTGTTGGCGCTGGCCGGCCTGGCTGCGACCGAGCCAGTGGATCAGTCCCATGAACAGCCAGGTGAGTGCAAAGCTGATGATGGCCAGGGCGGAGGACTCGTAAGTCTTGTTCTGACCCACCAGCGACATGTACGGGCCAAAGGCCTTGATGCCCACCACAAAGCTGGCGATGGTGAACTCGCCGATCACGATGGCCAGCGTGAGAAACGCGCCGCTGAGCACTGCCGAGCGCAGGTTGGGGAAAATGATGTGCGCGAGGATGGTGCCCCATCCGGCGCCCAGGCTCTGGGCGGCCTCGGTGAGGGTGCGCACGTCCATGGCGGCCAGGCCTGTGTCCACCGCTCGGTACATGTAAGGTAGCGCTAGAACCACATAGCCGGCCACCAGCAAGATGTTGGTGCCGGCGGCAAAGTTGGTGAGGGGCAGGAAGCCGCCGCTGTAGACCCGCAACAGGCCGAACACCAACACAATGGGTGGCACCACGAACGGCATCATGGTGATGAACTCCACCACCGGCCGCAGACCGGGCAGGCGCAGGCGAATCCAGTAGGCTGTGGGCACGATCAACAGCAGGCTGACCAGGATGGTGGCCACGGCCATGGCCAGGGAGAAGAGCAGCGTCTGCCAGAACTGGGGATCGGTCAGCACGCGCTGGTAGGCCAGGAGGGTGAGCTGTCCCTTCTTGGCCCGTAGGGAGAAGTCTAGGGTGGCGTAGAGCGGGGTGAAAAAGTAGAGCACGCCCAGGAAGGTCCAAAACCAGCCCCAGAACCGGTTCTGTCTCATAGTCGCAGCCACCTCTCGCTACGCCGCCTAAGGGGGTAGTAGATGGCCATGCACACTGCCATCACCACCACCATGCCGAAGGCTAGGGCGTAGCCCAAGCCGGGGTTGTGCAACACGTCGCCCTTGATCTGTGACCCGATGACGATGGTCACCAGGTTGATGAGCCCACCGGTCAGGGAGAGGGCCGTAGCATAGGCGCCGAACGCGTTGCCGAAGAGTAGGATAATGGCGCCCAGCAAGGAGGGCAACAGCACAGGTAACCCAACGTAGCGCCAGTACTGCCAGCCGGTCGCCCCCAGGTTCTCGGCCGCTTCCCGCCACTCACGACGCAGCCCCTCCAGCGCCGGGGTGATGATCAACACCATGAGCGGGAACTGGAAGTAGAGGTAGGTGAGGCTCAGGCCCCAAAAGCTGTACAGGTTGAACCCGTGCTCGTAGAGATCGAAGCCGAAGACCTGCCTCAGCAGCACCGTCACCAGCCCCAGCCTGCCCAGGGTGGCGATGAACGCAAAGGCCAGCGGCACCCCCGCAAAGTTGGACGCCACGCCGCTGAAGGTGGTGATGCCGTCGGACACCCAGCGCGGCAGGCCGCTCAGCGTGGCGGCATAGGCCAGGAAGAAGCCGAAAATCCCGCCCACCACGGCGGTGAAAAGGCTGATGCGGATGGTGATCCAGTACGCGCTGAGCAAAGAGGGGGTAAAGAGGCCGGCGATGTTGTCCAGGGTGAAGTTGCCCTGCCGATCCAGGAAGCTGCCGACGAACAGGGAGAGGGAGGGCAGGAACAGGAAGAGGACGGCGAAGAGCAGAAAGGGCGCCACCCCAAGCCACGCCCAGGCAGCGCGGCGCGCGGGACGCGCTAGGGGCGCGTCCCGCGCAGGAAGCAACACAGGGGGTGTAGCGCTCGCCACCGCCGGTGACTACTTCACATCCACACCGACCACCTTGTCCCAGTTCTCGGCGATCAGTTTCGTTGCGGCCTCGAGCTGGGCCAGAGTGGGGAAGACCGCATTGGCGTAGGCCTCGGCCGGCGGGAGCTGGGCCGCCAGATCGGCGGGGATCACGTTTCGCTTCACCAGGTCGTTGTAGCGAATGGGGTGGCAGCCGCCCTTCAGCCAGATGAGCTGCCCCTCGTCCGAGTAGAGGAACTCCATCCACAGCTTGGCGGCGTTGGGATGGGGCGCGTAGGCGCTGATGGCCTGGATGTAGACGCCGGCGACCACGCCCGTCTTGGGGATCACAACTTCGATCTCCGGGTTGCCGGCCAGCGTCTTCTTGTCGGCCAGCGCGTTGTAGTCCCACCGGGTGATCACGGGAGTCTCACCCTTGGCGACGGTGGCTTGCTTGGCGATCACCGGCACGAAGTTGCCCACCTCGTTGAGCTTCTTGAAGAACTCCAGGCCGGGCATGACGTTGTCCAGAGAGCCGCCGTTGGCCAGCGCCGCTGCGATCACGCTCATCTGCGCCTGGGTGGAGCCACGAGGATCACCAGGGAGCGCCACCTGGCCCTTGTACTCCGGCTTGAGCAGGTCGGCCCAGTCTTGGGGTACGTTCTTCACGACGTCCTTGTTCACCTCAAAGGCCAGCACGCCGTAGTAGTCGCCGTACCAGTAGCCGTTGGGGTCTTTCACGTTGTCCGGGATAGTGTCCCAGGTCGCCACCTTGTAGGGCTGCACCAGGCCCTCGGCCACGATCTGGGGGCCGAAGGAGAAGCCGACGTCAATCACGTCGGGCGCCTGGGGGCCCTTGTTGTTCTTGTTGGCCTTGATGGCTTCGATCTCGTCACCGGAGCTGGCATCGGGGTTCAGCTCGTTGACCTGTAGGCCGTACTTGGCCTTGAAAGTGGCGATAGCCTCGCCGTAGTTGCACCAATCGTGCGGCAGGGCGATCACGGTGAGCATCCCCTCCGCCTTGGCGGCTTTGACCAGGGCGTCCATGGGCGACTCTGGGGCGCTGGTGGCCTGAGGCGCCTGCGCGCCGGGCGCCGGTGCAGTCGGCGCCGCACACGACGCCAGGAGCATGCTCCAGACCACTACCAAGCTGAGCACAGCGAGCAACTTTTTCACGGTGATACCTCCTGAGGAAAGCTAGAATAGAGTAGGGCGCAATGGACACAGCAGACGCCGTTTCATCGCAGCGACTCGGCCACGCGAGGGGAAAGCCTAGCGGAGGAGTATAAAGGCGACAATAACCGAAGTTTATAGGGAGGTTAACAGCCTGTCAAATTCTCTCAGGGGAGGCACGCCAAAAGGCCTGCCTCGCCATAGACACGGGGCAGACCTTCATCGAGCGTCCCTCGAGAGCAGCGCGCCGGAGGGATGTTTTGCACATCCTCCTCGGTTGTCGTAGAATCCAGGTCGAGGCTTCCACCTTCGCTTTAGCCGACATCGCACAGAAGGCTTCCCATGTTTCCCCCTACCCAGGCCGGCCGCGGCCGAACCTTTTCGCTGCTCTCCCTCGCAATCGCTCTCCTGTTGCTGACGGCCAGCCTGCCGGGCGCCGCTCGCTACAGCCTGGCCGGGACCGCGCCGACCGCTGATCCCGCTCCCCCTGTGGCCGACCCCGCAGCCCCGGCCACCGATTGGATCCGCGTCGGCTACATCGCCTACGCCTACGGCGGTTCCTGGGAACAGTTCACCCAGCTCTTCGACGGCACTTACACCCACATTCTCTCCGCGTTCTACATCCCCAACACCGCGGGCAACTTGAGCCCCATCGCCGCCACCCAGACCTTCACCCCGGCCCTGCGGGCCCAGGTCAAGGCCGCAGGCTCGAAGATGATGTTCTCCATCGGCGGCAGCACCGTGCACTACACGGTCTACGTCGCCATCGCCGACAACCCCACCGCGCGGCAGAACTTCATCAACAACACCCTCGCCGTGCTGCAGAACGAGGGCTACGACGGCGTGGACTTCAACTTCGAGGGCTGGGACAGCAGCATGACCGCCACGCACCGGGACAAGGTGCTCGGCCTGATGTCCGATGCGGCCATGGCGGTGAAGAACGCCAGTCCCGCCTACGTCACCACCTCCACCATTGCTGCGCTCTACTGGATCAACCTGAGCACCGACTGCAACCTGGTCAACTCGCCGCAGATGGACTTCGCCCATCACATGGGCTACTCCTTCGGCGGTGGCGGCCCCAACGGCCCCTGGCGTGCGCCGGGCACCGTCCAGTACGTCTGGCCGGGCAACGAGTACACCGAGCGCTCGGTCTACGGCGCGCTGACCTACCTGCAGAGCAAGGGCTGCAACATGCGCAAGATCACCGGCGGCCTGCCCTACTATGCCACTAACCAGCAGCCGTGGAACAACGTGCGGGCTGCGGCCAACTGGCCGGCCATCCCCCTGCACCCCGACTACCTGGAGAAGCAGCACCCCTCGCAGGGGTATTGGGTCAACGACCCTGACGCCATCGCGGCCAAGGTAGCGGCCTACCGCGACTTCGGCCTGGCCGGCGTGATGGTCTGGCAGGTGGGGCACGAGGGGCCTGCCCGCGACCTGAGCGCAGCGCTGGTGGGCGGCACGCCGCCTCCTACGCCGACTCCCGGCTCGCCCACCGCGACGCCCACGCGTACCCCCACCCGCACCCCGACGCCGACCCGCACGTCCACGCCCACCGCCGGCCCCACCAACACCCCCGCCCCGGGCGGCGCATACTGCGCCATCGAGTACCAGATCACCAGCGACTGGGGCTGGGGCTTCGGCGCCAACGTGGTGGTGACCAACCGCAGCGACGCCGCCTGGAACAGCTGGACTGTGACCTGGACCTTCCCCGGCAACCAGCAGATCACCAGCCTGTGGAACGGCGTCTACACCCAGACCGGCCAGGCCGTCGTGGTGAACAACGCCAGCTGGAACGGCAACGTGGCCCCCGGCGCCAGCGTCAGCTTCGGCTTCAACGCCAACTACAGCGGCACCAACGACGTGCCCACCGACCTGCGCGTCAACGGAGTGGACTGCAACGCCGCGGAGACGCCTACGCCCACTTCGACGGCGACTGCTGCTCCCACGGCTACGCCGACGCCGACGCCCACCCACACCGAGGCGCCGACCCCCACGCCGACCCGTACTCCCACGCCCACTCGCACCGAGACGCCGACCCACACCCCGACCCGCACCTGGACACCGACGCGCACGGCCACGCCGACCCACACGCCGACCCGCACCTGGACGCCCACTCGCACGGCAACGCCGACGCGCACGGTGACGCCAACCCACACACCGACCCGCACCTGGACGCCGACGCGCACGGCCACGCCGACCCGCACGGTGACGCCGACCCACACCCCCACCCGCGCGCCGACCCCCACCCGCACCCCGACGCCGACTCGCACCTCCACGGCGGCGACGGGCTCGACAGCCCTGCTGGTGCTAGGCGGGGCTCCCTAGGCCGTTTCCGGCGACCGCAGAAGTCCGGCTGGTGTTGAGCTCCTACGCCTCAACGGGAGAGGAGGTGGAAGCTGAGGGCTGGACGCAGGCAGTCGTCCCTTGGAACCCATGAAGCGCATTAGCTAGACAGGAGACGCTGCCATGTGCCTCCAGGATGTCCTTCGGTATGCGGCGGTCGCCGCCCTCTGCTCTCTTCTCCTTCCGCTGGCGGCGTGTGCGGGGGCCGTGCCTCCGGCCTTCGGGCCGGACGCGAAAAAGCCCATGGGCGAGGCACCCGGCCAGGCCGCCTCGCCCATGGCCTCCAGGCCACCGGCCGCCGCCGTGTCCTCGCCGCCTGCCTTTCCCGGCGCCGAGGGCTTTGGCGCCTCGGCTACCGGTGGCCGGGGCGGCCAGGTGATCTACGTCACCACCCTGGACCCCGACCCCAACGGCGAGCTCCCCGGCTCGCTGAACTGGGCCCTGCGCCAGCCCGGCCCACGGTATATCCTGTTCAAGGTCAGCGGCGTGATCTCGGCTGCGGCCAACATCGTGCACGGGGACGTGACCATCGCCGGGCAGACCTCGCCTGGCGGGATCGTCGTGCGCGGGCTGATCTGCGACGGCCACTACGAGCGCAACCACTGCGACAACGTGATCGTGCGGCACCTTCGCTCCCGGCCGGCCCGCCACATGGACGGCAGCGAGATGGCGCTCGACGACGCTCTGCGGCTGGACGGCATCCGGAACTTCATTATAGACCACAGCTCCTTCGCCCACGCCGTGGACGAGGTGGCGCAGGTGAGCTGGGCCAGCCGCGGCACGATTCAGAACTCCATCTTCGCCGAGACGGTGGGCGACCACTGGGAGTACGGCGGGATGTTGATGAACTACTCGACGCCCCACCATCCGCAGGACTTCCTCTCCATCCACCACAACCTGTGGTATCGGCTGGGCGGCCGGCTGCCGGAGATCACCTGCGAGGCCTCGGCCTATCCGGATGAGCCGGCCAGCGCCACCGACTGCGCAGCTCATCCCCTGCGCCTGGAGCTCTCCAACAACCTGCTGTGGGATCCCGGCATCAACATCTGGTACGGCCTGCACGTGGACGGCAACCCCGACCTGGGCAACTACGTGCTCCACCTGAACTGGGTGAACAACTACATGGCGGCCAACCCTGCTACCTACACCTACGGCATGATCCTGCACGACGTGCTCCAGGCGCCCGCCAACCAGCTCTACTTCTCCGGCAACCGAATGAACCTCTACCCCGCCTATGCCGACTACGACCTGGCCTACTGCTGCAACGACTTCACGGCGCCCGGCGCCAACCCCAACACCGACCTGGGGGTGGCCGTCCGTCTCACAACGCGCCACGACTTCCCGCCCATCACCTACACCCCCACCGACCAGCTGGTGGCCTACGCAGTGGGTAGCGTGGGCGCGTTCCCGCGCGACCCCATGGACCGGCGCATCATCGCCTCGCTGCTGGCCGGCCAGCTCGACTTCGGCCTGCCCTACAGCCAGCCCGTAGCCAGCGACGCCTTCGAGCTGGACTTCGACCCCAACAACCCGCCTGCCCCACCTCTAGACACCGACGAGGATGGCATGCCCGACGCCTGGGAGTTGCAGCACGGCCTGAACCCCACGGTGCCGGACCACAACGACACCCAGCTTTCGGTCCCGCTCACCGGCGTGCCGGGCTACACCAACCTGGAGTGCTACCTGAACTGGCTGTCGGACCGCTTGACGGCCGGCGCGGTCTCGTCTATCATCTACCTGCCTCTGATCAGCGCGGCAGGCGCTGAGCTGCGCTGGACCACCGACCCCGCCAACTGCTGCTACACGGTGCATCGCGCGGCTACGCCTGGTCTTGTCCCTTCTGTGACTACGGCTGTCTCGGCAAAGCTGCCGGCAGCCATAGGCGCATACACCGACCCCGCCGCCCACATTGGCGACCCGGCGGTGGAGGACTTCTATCTCGTGGCCTCGTGCGGCTGCGACGGCTTCACCACTGCCGAGTCGCAACGGGTGGGGTACATGGACTTCGCCTTGCGGCGGGGCGAGTGAGAACTCTGTAGCGCAACTCCGCAGGAGTTGCGCTACATTAGCCGGTGCTCCAGCCGCTGCCGCGGACTATCCCAAGAACGAATTAGCGCCCCTGGAGAGTGTGGATGTTGACTATCCTAGTTGCGGCCCTGGTATCTCTGTCCTTGTTCTCCTTTGCACCCCACGCGCCTGCTGCGCCGCCGACCTGCTCCAACCCGACGGCTGCGCTGCTGCCCGACTACTCCTACGTCGTCGGCAGCGCCCGCTTCAGCGACCCCGACGGCGACCCAGAGAACGGCAGCACCTTCCGCTGGCTGGCCAATAGCTCTCCTGTGGCCGCCGGCCCGGTGTCCGAGGGGCTGCTACTGCACTTCGAGAACACCGCAGCCGGCGCCAACGGCGAGACCCCGGCCAGCGCGTCGGGCGTGGGCTACGCCCCCGGCCGGTTCGGACAGGCCCTAGCCCTCTCTCATCCCGGCCGGCTCACCTACAGCCGCATCAACAACCTGCCCCTCAGCGAGGGCACCTGGGAGATGTGGGTGGCCCTGCGAGCCAACGGTGACGACCCCATCTACACCCAGCCCGGCCGCTGGCATGTGCTGCTGTTCTACGAGGCCGCCAACGGCGACGACCTCTACATCGCGCTGGACAACGAAACCGGTGTCCTCTACGCCGGCGGCACGGTGAACGGCGAATGGCAGAGCGCCTACGGCACCCTGGCCTCCACCCGCACGTGGCAGGCCGGCCAGTGGCATCACATCGCCTTCACCTACTCGGCCAGCGGCAATTTCATGCGCTTCTACGTGGACGGCCGCCTGACCGCAGACACCAACGAGGACCACTACTGGCCGCCGGCCGCCACCAGCAGCATCTTCTCGGTGGGCGGCACGCCGTGGAACGCGGCCGCGCACGTCTGGCTAGACGGCGTGCGCATCTCCGGCCGGGTCGCGGATGGCGCCGAGATCGCGGCCCGCGCGCAGCGAGATGCTCCCGCTGGGCCCAACGAGGTCTGGCTGCCCACCAGGGGCTTAGCGCCGGGCACGTCGCTGGTCTACGAGTTCACCCCCAAGGCCGGGAGCCAGAGCGGTCTGCCCTGCCTCAGCCTGCCCGTCGTCTACCCCGGCATCCCCATCACCAACCCGCAGCCGCCCAGCACCCTGCTCCCGCCCGGCAGCACCAGCTTTACCCTCAGCGTGGACACCCCCGGCCCCACCCAGTGCCGCTGGGCCGTCGGCGCGCCCCGCCCCTTCGACCAGATGACCCCCTTCGACAGCGACGTGTTACTCGCTGCGCATCACTCGTCCCTCGCCGAAACCCCCCGGTCCGCCCACCACCAATCTACCACTCCCCAACCTACCATTCCCCAAGTCACCCACACCACCACGGTGAGCGGCCTCAACCCCAACCCCAACGTCGTCAACACCGTCACCGTGCGCTGCGCGTCGCACCCGGACTACCTGCTGACCCTGCGCTACCGCAGCTTGTCCGCGGTCAACCCGCGCTTCCCGCGCACCGGCAACCTGTGGGGCTATTGGGAGTTCATCGGCAAGGGGCTGCCCTACATGGCCCGCATTGACCTGTGGCTGGGCGCGGACGGTCTGACCGGCGAGCAGATCGCGACCCTGCGCACCCTGAACCCCCAGATCCGCGTCCTTACCTCGATCAACGCCGTGGAGAACAACGACCTCTCCCACCCCGCCTGCAACGGCTGCACCGGCGCCCAGTGCGACTCGTGGTATTTGAAGGACGTCAACGGCAACCCCATCGAGGTGTGGCCCGGCTCCTACCGCATCAACCTGACCAAGCTCGAGGTGGCGGAGTACCAGGCCTGCTATGCCTACCAGTCGTGGATAGACAGCGGCTACCAGGCCGACGGCGTCTTCTTCGACAACGTCATGACCACCCAGTCGTGGCTCACCCATGACATCTACGGCAACCCGGTGCAGATAGACGCCAACGAGGACGGCATCGCCGACGACCCGGAGCAGCTGGACGCGGCGTGGAAGGCCGGCGTCTTCCACGAGATCGAGACCTTCCGCGGGCTCATGCCCCACGCCATCGTCTCCAGCCACAGCACCGACGTCCACGAGCCCGGCATTGCGGAGCTGTTCAACGGCATCAGCATCGGCTTCCGCACCGCCAACATCCTGGAGGGGGAGGAGGGCATCGCCGAGGTGCTCCCCGATTACCAGGACTGGCTGCGGCTGGCCAAGCCGCCGCGCACCACCATGGTCGAGTCGTCGCCCATAGACGAGATCGCCTACGGCTACGACTACGACCCGTTGACCAAGATCCCGCCCAGCACCCTGGAGTTCGCCCGCACGTACTACCCATGGATGCGCTTCGGCCTGGCCTTCACCCTCATGGACGACGGCTATTTCGCCCACGAGTTCGGCGACACCCACCACGGCAACGACTGGTGGTACGACGAGCTGGACTTCGACCTGGGCTACCCCTTGGGCCCGCCGCGCCGCGTGCCGATCCCTGGCTTCGACCCTGGGCCCAACCAGATCGTCAACCCCGGCTTCGAGCAACCCATCGCCTGGCCGTGGAACTTCTGGGCCGACACGGCGAGCGGCTGCGCGGCCTCCTTGAGCCGCGACACCGCGGCCTCGGCGCCCGAGGGAACAGCCGCGGCCCGGGTCAACGTCACCGCCACCTGCGGCAGCTCGTGGCGCATCGAGCTGGCCCAGCACAACCGCTCCCTGGTGCAGGGCACAGCCTACGACGTCACTTTCTGGGCCCGCAGCAACGTCACCCGCACGGTGGACGTCAGCGCCCAGCAGGGCAGCCCGCCGTGGACCTGGTACGGCCTGGACGCCACGGTGGAGGTGGGCCCCCAGTGGCGGGAGTACACCGTCAGCTTCGAGGCCAACGCCACGGTCAACGACGCGCGCATCCAGTTCCACCTGGGCGGCAGCACCGGCACCGTCTGGATTGACCACGTAAGGCTCACCCTACACCCGCCCGACGTCTTCCGCCGCGACTTCGACAACGGCATCGTGCTGCTCAACGGCACGCGGGTGGAGCGCACCGTGGAGCTCGGGCCGGGCTTCCGCCGGCTGACCGGCAGCCAGGCCCCCCGCTACGAGACGATCCTGGACGACGCCGACCCCGGCTTCTCGGTGCTCTCAGGCACGTGGCAGCAGACGGGCTACGACAGCGGCGAGTGGCAGGCCTCGGGACCCTTCTACCACGACTGGGGCACGGGGCTGCGGCAGAAGAGCAGCGCCAGCGGCGCGGTGCGCTGGAGCCTGCCCATCGTCGCCAGCGACACCTACACCATCACCGTCTGGTGGCCGGCCGCGCCCGCGGCTTCGGGCTGGAACAGCGCCGCACTCTATGAGGTTGTGGCAGGCGGGGTCGTGGTGGCCTCGGCGACCCTGGACCAGCGCACCGGCGGCGACCAGTGGCACCAGATCGCCGTGGTGCCGTTGGCGCCTGGCCAGGACGCCCACGTGCGGCTAACGTGCACCGGCGCACCTTGCGTGGCCGACGCGCTGCACCTCCGCTCCGTCAGCCGCTACAACGACGGGTCCCCGGCCCCGTCGGTGACCCTAGCGCCCCTGGACGGCATCGTGCTGGCGCGGGTGCCGGCCGTCCCGCCGAACCTCTACCTGCCCTTGATCACCGCCTCCGGCGCAGAGCTGCACTGGACCACCGACCCGGCCAACTGCCGCTACGACGTGCACCGCTCGGCCGCGCCCTACTTCACGCCCTCGGCGGCGACCGTCATCGCGGCCGGCCTGCCCGCAGGCGCCAACAGCTACCTGGACACCGGCGCGCACATCGGCAACCCGGACGTGGAGGACTTCTACCTCGTCCGCGCGTTCGGCTGCGAGGGCGTCACCACGGCGGACTCCCAGCGGGTGGGGTACGTGGATTTCCGGCTATGGCCGGGCCAGTAGGGGCTGGGCACGATGGGATCCTCTCCGGCCCTGCGCTCGTTGCTGCGCCGGTGGCTTCCGCTCCTGCTGATCCCCGCGCTGCTGGTTGCGGTGGGCCTGGCGGCGCAGGCCGGCCTATGGGACCGACAGGCGGATGCGCAGCGCGGCGTTGACCGCCGCGGCGACGACCTACGCGCGGCCGACCTGCCGGCGCTGGCCTGGCAGCCGGCCAACGTTGGCCTGCCCCCGGCCCAGCCGGTGGTCGCTGTGGCCGCCGATCCGAGCGACCCTAGGCTCCTAGTGGTGGCCACCACGGCGCCGCCCCAGCTCTACCGCAGCGCAGACGGCGGCCTCACCTGGCGCGCGGTGGGCCAGGCCTTAGGCCGCCGGCAGGTGCACACGCTGCTGGCCCCGCCGGACGCGCCGGGCGTCTTTCTGGCCGGCACCAGCGACGGCCTCTTCCGCAGCGTGGACCGTGGCCTCACCTGGCAGCCGGTCGCCGACACGCCGCAACCCATCGCGCCGCCGCAGCGGCTGGCGCGCCTCGGCCGCAGCGTCTACGCGTTGATCGCCGTAGCCGACGGCGCGCTCTACCTGGCCGGCGAGGACGATCGGCCCTGGCGCAGCCGGGACGCCGGCGCCACTTGGGAGCCTCTCGGCGCTGTGCCCTTGTCAAACCTCGGCGCGCTGCTGTCCCTGGCCGTCTCGCCCGACGGCAGGCGTCTGCTGGCCGGCAGCGCGGGGGACGGGCTCTTTCGCAGCGAGGACGCCGGCCAGACCTGGCAGCGGGTCGAGGAGATCCCCCCGACCTTTGTGGCCGGCCTCTGGTTCGACCCCGCCCAAGGCCGGCTGGCCTACGCACGAACCCGGGCCGGCTTCTACCGCAGCGCGGACGGCGGCCTGCGCTGGCAGCTCATGGAGACAGAGCTAGATGGCCGGGCCGACGCGCTTCTGCCTGGCCCATCGGCTGCGGAGGCGCTGCTGCTCACCAACGCCGGCCAGGTCTACGCCACGGCCGACGGCGGCCAAACGTGGCAGCGCCGCGGCGCGCTGGGGCGGTCGGGCACGGCCTACGGCCTCTGGCGGCTGGCCGGCCCGGAGGGAGCTTCCTTGGTCGCCGCCACCCACGCCGGGCTGTGGCGCGGGGACGCGCAGGGCGATGTCTGGCAGCCGTGGCCTGCCGCGCCCGGCCATCCCGTGGTCCACGACCTGATCGCCGCAGCCGACGGCGCCCTCTACCTGGCTGCGGCCACCGGCGTCTACCGCTCCGACGACAGCGGCGCCGCGTGGTCTCGGCGCAGCGACGGCCTGCCGCCGGTAGGGGTGCTGAGCCTGGCCGCTGCGCCGTCGGCTCCGCAGGTGCTCTACGCCGGCACCGACGGCCGCGGGCTGTACCGCAGCGACGACGCCGGCCGTACCTGGCGCGCCACGGCCCTGGAGGTGCCCACCGTCCCCGGCCTCTGGGTGGACCCGGCCGACCCCGACCACGTGCTGATCCGCGCCGCCTTCCAGCGGGTGTACGAGAGCCAGGACGGCGGCCGCACCTGGACCACGCCGTGGGACGGCCTCGACCTGAGCACAGAGATCATCGCTGTGGGGGACGACGGCCGGCAGCCGCCGACCCTCTTCGCCAGCGGCACCGAGGCGCTCTATCGCCGCCTTCCCGGCAGCCTTCGCTGGGAGCCCATCGGCAGGGGGCTGGAGGGGCAGACGGCTTTTCGGATAGTCGCCGACCCGGAGCGGCCCGACCGGCTCTGGGCGGCCACCAGCACCGGCGTCTACATCAGCGACGACGGCGGTGTGCAGTGGTTGCCCTCCGGCCGTGGGCTCGACGAGACCACGGCGGCGACGTTAGCCTTCGCCTCCAGTGGACCGCGCACCATCTACGTCGGCACGCGGCAGCGAGGGATGTACCGCAGCGCAGACGGCGGCCACACCTGGGAGCCGGCAGGCCTGGACGGAATGAGCGTCTATCGCGTAGTCGTTTCAGGCGATGGGAAGTGGCTGGTCGCGTTGGCCCAGCAGGGCGTCTGGCGCGCGGCGCTCCAGGGCGGCACGCCATGAGCCGCTCGGCGAGTCCCCCTTGCCCGGTGGGCGCCCACGACCCCGGCGGGTGGAAATCTTGGTAGTAACGACTTTAGGCGTCCGAGCGCCGCAGGGCGACTGGAGTCGCCACTACGAAGGGAAGAGGCGATTTTTCAGGACAATGGAATTCGCCGCTGAAGGCCAGAAGCGCCCTCAGGCGCTTCGGAACGCCGCTCAGCCGCTGAGGCAGCTTTTCCGGTTCAGGCGCTGAATTGCATTCACCGCTTGGTTGAGAGAACCACGAGATGCGGTTCCTCTTTCTTCTGTTCATTCTTCCTCTTCTCGCAGCCTGCCGGCCCGCCGATCCCCCGCCCCCGCGCGTGGGCGTCCACACCCTGCCGGCGGATCGGCACACCCTAGCTCTCGCCGCCGAGGGCGGCTTCGACGCCGTGGTAGAGCTCTTCAGCTGGCGCCAGATCGAGCCCACCCGCGACCAGTGGCACTGGCAGCTCCCCGACGAGGTGGTGGCCGGTGCGGCCTACTACGGCCTCGACCTGGTGGTGCGGCTGGACCAGCATCCGGCCTGGGCCAGCGACGTGCCCTTGACCCTCAACGCGCCGCCCGACGACCTGGCCGACTACGTGCGCTTCGTTGGCCGCGTGGCCGAGCGCTACCGCGGCCGTGTCCTGGGCTACGTGATCTGGAACGAGCCAAACCTGGCCATAGACTGGGGCGGCCGGCCGCCCGACCCCAAGGCCTACACCGACATGCTGTGCAGGGCCTACACGGCAGTGAAGGCCGCCGACCCGGATGCCCTGGTGGCCGCCGCCGGCTTGGCGCCCACCGACCACAACGACGCCGAGGCCATGGACGAGCGGCTGTTCCTGCGTGCTATGCTGGAGGCCGGCGCAGGCCAGTGTTTCGACGTCTTGGCAGCCCATCCCTACGGCTTCGGCCAGCCGCCCGACGCGCCCCGCAGCGCCAACAACGGCCTGGTGATGGCGCGCGTCGAGGACCTGCGGGCCTTGCTGGTGGAACACGGGCTGCGGGACCGTCCCATCTGGGCCACAGAGCTGGGCTGGACGGTGGATCGGCAGGGCAGCCAGGGGTGGCAGGCGGTGAGCGAGGAGCAGCAGGCGGCCTACCTGGCCCAGACGCTGGAGGTCGCCGCGCAACGCTGGCCGTGGATGACCTTGCTGGCCGTGTGGAACTTGCCGTCCGTGGACGGGCCGGGGGGCGAGCGGCCGCCGGAGCGACTGCCGGCCGACTTCCTTGGCTACAGCCTGGTGGACCCCGAAGGACGGCCGCGGCCGGCCTACTACCGCCTGCAGGCCCTGAACCGCAGCCGGCCGCGCGGGGATCGGCCACAGCCCCGGCCGACGCTCTCCGCCGACGCCGCAGTGCGTGTGCCCGTGCTGGCGGCGGATGCTGTGGTGCACCTGGGAGACAGCGACTTCTCTCGGCCCTGGGCGCCCCTCTACGCGGCGCGCAACCCCAGCGTGGTCTGGCGGGGGGTGGCCTACGTGCCGGACGAGGCTCTGGCCGACGGCCGGCCGTGGCGGCTGAGCCTGCTGGCCATGCAGAGCAACGTGTGGGACAACTACCTGTGGATCAACGGCCGGCGCCTGGAGCCGCCCTTGCCGGTGGAGGACTTCGGCGGCCAGTGGGTGCGGGTGACGTGGGAGGTGCCGGCTGCGTGGCTGCAAGGGGGACCCAACGAGCTGGCCCTCACCATCGGCCGCACCCATCCCCTGCTGGCGGACCTCCGCTTTGCGTGGGACGATCTGCAGATCAAGGACGCCGTGTTGTGGTCGGTGAACGGTGAACGGTAGTCGGTGACCGGTGATCGGTGATCAGTGATCGGTGATCGGTGATCGGTGAACAGTGATCGGTGGTTACATCCCGGTCTAACATTTCGGAGTTCGCACCCCCAGGTGCGAACGGCCACCCACCCCTCCCCTCGCAACACATCGCCGGGCCACAATGCGGAGTTCGCACCCCCAGGTGCGAACGGCCTCCGCCGCTTCCTCCTCTCATTGCGCAGCGCAAAGCCATATCGTGGAGGTCGCACCCCCAGGTGCGAACGCACCCACAGGTGCGAACCAGCACCCCCCCCACCCCACCCCACCCCACGCCCGGCCCCCAGGCCGGGGTCGCGCCCCCCAGTGGCGGCCGGCGCCCCCCCAGCCGCCGCGCCCAG
>JANWYQ010000085.1 GCA_025055015.1 Caldilineales bacterium | reverse complement strand
TCGCCGTAGCCGTTGGAGATCGCCATCCCCCGGCTGCGCAGGAACTTGCTCAGAGCCGAGTAGTCCACGCCGAGGGTGTTCTCCACGCAGGTCACCGTCTGGGAGCGGTAGCCCTCCGCCGCAAAGAGGCCGAAGCCGCGGCTCAGCGCCCACTGTTGCGTCATCTCGGCCAGGCGGCGATGGCGGGCGACGCGCGCCTCCAGCCCCTCGGCCAGGATGTCGGCCAGCTGGCAGTCGGCTGCACGCAGCAGGCTGATGGCCGGGGTGGCCGGCGTGGTGCTGCGCAGCAGGTACTTCTCCAGCAGCAGGAAGTCGAAGTACCAGCCGCGGCCCGTCACCTCCTTGGCCCGCTCCAGCACCCGGTCGCTGACCGCGGCGAAGGCCAGGCCCGGCGGCAGCGCCAGCGCCTTCTGGGAGGAGGTGAGACACACGTCCAGCCCCCACTGGTCCGTGGGGATCCAGTCGCCGCCCAGGCTGCTCACCGCGTCCACCAGCACCAGGGTCTCCGGGTGATGCCGGCGCACGGCCGCAGCGATCTCCCCCACGGGGCTGGCCACGCCGGTGGCGGTCTCGTTGTGCACCACAGTGATGGCGTCCCAGTGGCCGCCGTCCAGGCACTGCAGCACGAACTCCGGCCGGATGGGCTGGCCCAGGGGCGCCTCGAACTTGACGGCGTCCTTGCCGCAGCCGACGCTCACCTCGTGCCAGCGCTGGCTGAAGGCGCCGTTGACGAAGTTGGCCACCCGGCGCCCCTCGCGGACCGCGTTGCGGATGGCGGCCTCCTGCAGGCCGGAGCCGGAGGAGGCCAGGATGTACACCCGGTGCTGGGTGAGGAAGACCTGCTTGAGCTTGGCCTCCACGCCGGCGATCAGCGCGTCGCACTCGCTGCTGCGGTGGCCGATCATGGGCGCGGTTTGAGCGTGGAGGATCTCCGGCCGCACCTCGGTGGGGCCGGGGATGAACAGCTTGACGTGAGACATGGAGGGTTATCCAGACAGGGCGGCGCGACGAGCCTCGCGCGCGGCGCGGCGGGCGGCGCGCTCGTCGGCGGGGGTGGGGAGGGGAGCCTGGCCGGCGGCCTGGGCGGCGGCCTGCGCAGCGGCCTGGCGCTGGGCCAAGATCCAGGCTGCGCAGTTCTCGTCGTGGCCCATCATCACGTCTGCGGCCAGGATGGCGTTCTTGATCTCCGGCTCCAGGGGGTTGGTGATGGCGCAGGGCATGCCCGCGGCGATGGCCATGGCCAGGAAGACCGCGTTCAGCACCGGCCGGTTCGGGAGGCCGAAGGAGACGTTGCTGGCGCCGCACACGGTGTTGCAGCCTAGCTCCTCCCGCACCATGCGCACGATCTCGAACACGTGCTTGCCCGCCCCCTGCACGGCGCCCACGGGCATCACCAGGGGGTCCACCAGCACGTCCTCGCGGGGGATGCCGTAGCGCTCCGCCCGCTCCACGATCTTCTTGGCCACCTTGAAGCGCTCGCGCGGGTCGAAGGAGATGCCGGTCTCGTCGTTGCTGATGGCGATGACCGCGGCCTTGGCCTCGGCCACCAGGGGCAGCACTGCCTCCAGCCGCTCCTCCTCGCCTGTCACCGAGTTGACCAGCGGCTTGCCCTTGGCCACCTTCAGGCCTGAGGCCAGGGCTGCTACCACCGACGAATCGATAGCCAGGGGGACGTCCACCGTCTCCTGCACCACGCGGATCATCTCCGCCATCAGCTCCCCCTCGTCCACCAGGGGCACGCCGGAGTTGACGTCCAGCACGTGGGCGCCGGCCGCCACCTGGGCCTTGGCGTCGGCGATGACCCGGCTGAAGTCGCCGGCCGCCAGCTCTGCGGCCAGCTTCTTGCGGCCGGTCGGGTTGATGCGCTCGCCGATGATCACAAACGGCCGTCCGGGGCCGATGACGACTGTCTTCGTTGCCGATCGCAGGATCGTTTCCATACGGGTTTGCACCTCGTGAGAGATTGCTGGAAGGGCCTGGCGCTCCGGGGAGAGCGCCCAGCCCGCATGTCCTACCAAGTTAACAACGATTGGGGAGGTGGCCGCTGCGCAATGGAACGCAGCTGAGCCGCCGAGCGAAGCGAGGTCGGCTCCAGTCGCCTGCTAGGCGTTGTCCACCTTCCAAAGAAATTATCGCAGAGGCAAGTAACGCACTTGATGGTCGTGAGACATCATGGGTCAACAGCACACGCCCTTCCTGGGCAGCCCATGCCAATAGCGTTGGATCATCCATCCCTGAAAGACCAACATCTTGAACACACACACCAAGTCAGGTTTTCGGCGCAATAGACCGCGCACAATGTCGTTATTGAAATTCTCGTCAGCGGCTAAGCGAAGCATGTCTAACGGCTCCCACCAGCTCGCCGCGCTAACAGACGCTCACGGATACCGGTCGGATCGAAACGAGACTCGTTCTGTTGCCGAGTCTTTTGGGCTTGCTCTCGGCGCTGCTGGAGATACGCCTCGACCTCATCCCACCAGATGAACGTATGTGTATCCAACAGTAACTTCATGCGTTGCCTGTCCAGAATTCGTCAGGTAAAGGCTCATCGAAATCGGGACTTGTCCAAATTGCTCCTGCGTGTAGACCTGCTACACGGCCCGAGATGGGCGAAAGACGGGCAACGGGCGTCATGCCTGCGGATTATACCCGGCCCACTTTCGCCCGTCAAGCCATCCAGAAATAGGGGGCTGCCGGCGCCATTTGCCCTTGCCGCCGCGGTAGTGTCCTCCGAGGGGCAGGGGGTGTGAGCGGGGAGCCTCCGCGCCCAAGGGCGGCTGGCGCCGCCGACGAGAAAGTACCCAAATGGGTACTAGACCCGCCGACAAGGGCCATGCCATAATGGCCGGTGTTGAACACGACCTTTCCGTCACGGAGGTTTGTTTTATGGCCAAAGGCTTCTTGCGACTGCGACGCCTCTTGATCCTGACGCTGGTGCTGGTGACCTTCCTGGCCCTGGCCGGCCCGGCCCTGGCCCAGGACGAGCCCCCCAGCAACGAGGCGCTGGGCGGCGCCATCAACGTGATCTGGGTGCTGATCGCCGGCTTCCTGGTCTTTTTCATGCAGGCCGGGTTCGCCATGGTGGAGGGTGGCATGTGCCGCGCCAAGAACATCGGCAACCTGATGCTGAAGAACCTGATGGACTTCTCGGTGGGCAGCCTGCTCTTCTTCGCCGTCGGCTACGGCCTGATGTTCGGCGCCGACCGGGCCGGCCTCTTCGGCACCGACAACTGGTTCCTCTCCAAGTTCACCATCGGTGAGGACGGCGCGTACAACTGGGCCTTCTTCATGTACCAGCTGGTGTTCGCCGCCACCGCCGCCACCATCGTCTCCGGCGCGGTGGCCGAGCGGCTGAAGGTCTCCGCCTACCTGATCTACACCGTGGTGATCAGCGGCCTGATCTACCCCATCGTAGGGCACTGGATCTGGGGCGGCGGCTGGCTGGCCGACCTAGGCATGATTGACTTCGCCGGCTCCACGGTGGTGCACAGCGTGGGCGGCTGGGCCGGCCTGGCGGGCGCAGCAGTGCTGGGCCCGCGCATCGGCAAGTTCAACAAGGACGGCAGCAGCAACGTCATCCCCGGCCACAGCCTGGCCCTGGCCGCGCTGGGGGTCTTCATCCTGTGGTTCGGCTGGTTCGGCTTCAACCCCGGCAGCACCCTGAGCGGCCTCAACGGCGGCATCGGCTACATCGCCTTCACCACCAACATCGCGGCCGCCGCCGCGGCCACCTCGGCCCTGATCGTGCAGTGGATCCGCGCCGGCCATCCCTCGGTGGAGATGGCCTTGAACGGCGCGCTGGCCGGGCTGGTGGCGATCACCGCCGGCTGCGCCGTGGTCACTCCCTTCGCGGCGCTGCTGATCGGCCTGCTGGCCGGCGGCCTGGTGGTGCTCTCCCTGTGGTTCATCGAGCGGGTGCTGCGGGTGGACGACCCAGTCGGCGCCGTGTCGGTGCACGCCACCTGCGGCATCTTCGGCACCCTCATGGTGGGCCTCTTCGCCAGCCCCGAGGTGATGGCCTTCACCCAGGTGACCTGGGGCCAGGCAGGGCTGTTCTACGGCGGCGGCTGGACCCAGCTCGGCGTGCAGGCCTTGGGCGTGGTGGCCGTGGGGCTGTGGGCCTTCATCGCCTCTTTCGTGCTCTTCCGGGTGATGGACGCCATCTACGGCATCCGGGTCTCCGTGAAGGAGGAGCTGGAGGGGCTGGACATCTCCGAGCACGGCACCATCGGCTACCCGGAGTTCGGCACCCGCGTCGTGGCCCAGCCTGCTCAACAGACCATGCCCGGGTGATCGGCCCCGGCCAACGGAAGAACCAGGAGGCGCCCCTATGCCCATTTCCCTGGTGCGCAACACGGCCAAAAACCACGAGAGCGTGCCCTACCTGATGCGCCTGGACCTGTCCACCGAGGTGATCGAGCCGAACACGGTCTTCCACGTGCCGGTGCACCTGCAGCGACAGGTCGGCGGCCGAGGCATCGTCAAGGACGTGTACAGCGCCGAGATCTGTGGCTTTCGCATCGAGGCGGGCAACCTGCAGAACGTGGTGCGGCTGGCGGAGCGGCTGGTGCCCGGTCTGATCAACCTGGCCCGCCTGCCCACCTACATCTTCGTGGCGCGGCGCTCCCGGCGCATCTACCCGGTGTACACCGTGGGCGACGAGGTGTTCGCCACCACGCCGGGTGGCCCCATGTTCCGCCACGTGGAGCTGGCCAAGGTGCGGGAGTACCTGAGCGACTACCTGCACGCTGTGGGCGAGCTGGGGGTGCCGGGCAAGAGCGAGACGCTCCACGTGCGCGGGGTCAACACCGAGACCCTGGCCCTGGTGCGGCCGGTCTTTTACTTGAAGAAACGAGTTCCCGGCGAGAACGAGTTCTGGGCGCCGGTTTTCCCGTCGGACGACGGCCGCACCATCTACACCTACGCGGCCAGCGCCAAGCGGGAGGTGCCCGTGACCGACGGCCACGAGGTGCTGGCGCTGCGCGACGTGGTGGCCGAGGCGCTGATCGCCGACCGCCGCTTGCGCCACCCCTTCGACCTGCGGGTGGACCGGCTGCTGCCCGAACAGTGGGCGCGGCTGCGGACTGCGCTCACCCCCCAGCCGCGGCAGCTGCTGGCCGGCAGCAGCGCCGGCGCTGCCCTGGCCCTGCCCGTCTTTCGCAACCACCAGGTGCTGCTGGCGGCCGAGGAGCGCAGCGACGAGGGCCGCTGGGGTCTCTTCATCGGCGCCGACATCGAGGACCTGCGCCACCGCGTGGGCCAGGACCTGTATCGCCGCGGGCTGATCCCCGGCCCAGAGGCAGTGCGGGTGGTAACACTCCAGGCTCCCGGCAGCAGTCGCCGCGCGCCGGCCTCGCTGTTGGACCAGGTGCTTTACGGACGCAGCTAAACACGGTGGCTGGCTGAAGAAGCCGGCAGCCGTTGAGACGGATTTTTGAGGAGGTTGAACCCCATGACATCTGCAACCCTTGCAACCATCATCGTCGTGGCCGCCCTGTTGTTGGTCGGCCTGATCTACCTGCTCTATCGGCGCTACACCAAGGCCGGCCCCAACGAGGTATTGGTGGTGTCGGGCCGCGGCAAATATCGCTTCGTGCGCGGCGGCACCTTCGTCTGGCCCATCCTGGAGCGGGTACAGCCGCTGAGCCTGGCCCTGCTCACCCTGGAGGTCAACGCCAGCGACGCGTACACTAAGCAGGGCGTCAAGCTCATGGTGGACGGCGTGGCCCAGGTGAAGATCAAGAGCGACCCCGACAGCATCCGCCTGGCCGCCGAGCAGTTCCTGGGCAAGCCGCCGGAGGAGATCAAGCGGGTGGCCCTGCAGGTGATTGACGGCTACCTGCGCGCAATCCTGGGCACCATGTCGGTGGAGGACGTCTATCTCAGCCGCAAGGAGTTTGCCAGCAGGGTGCGGGCCAGCGCCCAGGCCGACCTGGATACCATGGGCCTGCAGATCGTCTCGCTGACCATCCGCCACATCACCGACGAGACCGGCTACCTGGATGCCCTGGGCCGGCCGCGCGTGGCCCAGGTGAAGCGGGACGCCATCATCGGCGAGGCCAAGGCCGACGAGGAGGCCATGGCCGCCCGCTACGCCGCCGACACCGCCATCGCCCAGGCGCGACGGGACAAAGAGGTCAAGGAGGCGGAGTTCGCGGCCGCGGTGGCCAGCGTGAAGGCGGTCAGCGACCTAGCCTACGACCTAGAGCGCTTCAAGCGGGCCCAGGAGGTCAAGCGCCAGGAGATCGCTGTGCAGCTCGTGGCCAAGGAGCAGGAGATCGAGCTGGAGGCCAAGGAGATCGAGCGCAAGCAGCGGGAGCTGGAGGCCGAGGTGATGAAGCCGGCCGATGCCGAGCGCTACCGCATCGAGACCCTGGCCCAGGCCGAGAGGATGCGCCTGGAGACGGAGGCCGCCGGCCGCGCTGCCGGCATTCGCGCCGAGGGCCTGGCCGAGGCCGAGGCGCTGAAGGCCAAGGGCCTGGCCGAGGCCGAGGCCATGCGCCAGAAGGCGGAGTCCTGGAAGCAGTACAACCAGGCCGCCGTGGCGGAGATGTTCGTGGGCGTGCTGCCCAAGCTGGCCAGCGCGGTGGCGCAGCCCCTCAGCAAGACGGAGAAGATCGTGGTGGTGGGCGGCAACGGCGCCGGCACCGGCGTGTCCAAGGTGACCCAGGACGTGGCCCAGGTGATCGCCCAGCTGCCCACCGTAGTGGAGGGGCTAACCGGCGTACAGCTCCAAGAGCTGCTGCGGGGCGTGCCGGGCTTGGCAACTGCGCTGGCGGGCGGCAACGGGCACGCAGCGGAGGAGTGACGCTTCTCACCTGCTCGCTGCGCCTCTGCGTCTCGGCGTGAAACCGATGCAGGCACCACATTCCTAAGTTCGAGGCTATGATGACCACCAACGGCAGACCCGAGCTGAAACTGCGCTCCATAGACGAGCTGGCCACCCTGGTCTACGACGGCGGCAAGCGTCGCGACGGCCGGCGGCCTCAGATCACCCCCAACATCAAGCGCTGCCGCTCCCCCAAGGAGGTGCTGGACTACGCCCGCGAGCGGGAGCTGGTGATCGTGGACTTCAAGTTCACCGACCTCCTGGGCCGCTGGCACCACTTCAGCATCCCCATCCACCAGCTGGACGAGGGGGTGTTCGAGGAAGGGCTGGGCTTCGACGGGTCCAGCATCCGCGCCTTCCAGGACATCCACGAGTCCGACATGCTGTTGAAGCCCGACCCGACCACGGCCGTGGTGGACCCGGTGATGCAGATCCCGACGCTGAGCCTGACCTGCAACATCTACGACCCGCTGACTCACGAGCCGTACAACAAGGACACCCGCTGGATCGCGATGAAGGCGGAGCGGTTCCTGATGCAGTCGGGCCTGGCCGACACCAGCTACTGGGGCCCCGAGGCGGAGTTCTTCGTGTTCGACGGTGTGCGCTTCGACTACCGCACCCAGACCGGGTACTTCGAGATCGAGAGCGACATGGCGATCTGGGAAAGCGGCCGCGGCCACGACCCTCGGCGCGGCCCCAACCTGGGCTATCGGCCCGAGGCCAAGATGGGCTACTTCCGCGTGCCCCCCGTGGACGCTATGCAGGACTGGCGCTCCGAGGCCATCCTGCGCATGATCACCACCGGCCTGGACGTGGAAGTGCACCACGGCGAGGTGGCCAGCGCCGGCCAGCAGGAGATTGACCTGAAGTACACCACCATGGTGCGGGCGGCCGACCAGCTCCAGTGGTACAAGTACATCCTGAAAAACGTGGCCGTGGCCTACGGCAAGACCGTCACCTTCATGCCCAAGCCCATGTACGGCGACAACGGCTCCGGCATGCACTGCCACCAGAGCCTGTGGAAGGGCGGCGTGAACCTCTTCTACGACGCCAACGGGTACGCCGGGCTGAGCCAAATGGCCTTGTGGTACATCGGCGGCATCCTGAAACACACGCCGGCGCTGCTGGCCATCGTGGCCCCCACCACCAACAGCTACAAGCGGCTGGTGCCCGGGTACGAGGCGCCGGTGATGATGGCCTACAGCAACCGCAACCGCTCGGCCTGCATCCGCATCCCGGCCTACTCCGACAACCCCAAGGCCAAGCGCATCGAGTACCGCTGTCCCGATCCCAGCTCCAACCCCTACCTGGCCATGGCTGCCATGTTGATGGCGGGCATTGACGGCATCCTCAACCGCATTGACCCCGGCATGCCCATGGACCTGGACCTGTACGAGGCGCACGACGTGAACGTGCCCCAGGTGCCCGGCTCGCTGGAGGCGGTGCTGGACCACCTGGAGCGGGACCACGACTGGCTGCTGCGGGGCGGCGTGTTCACGCCCGACGTGATCGAGGCGTGGATCAAGTGGAAGCGCAAGAACGAGGTGGACGGCATCCGGCTGCGGCCGCATCCGTACGAGTATGTGATGTACTACGACGTGTAAAGGCAATGGGGGTTGCTGACTTTGCGGAGAGTTGGCAACCCTTCTCCTCCTTCGCCAGGCGCGCCCATGGGCGCGCCTTTTTTTTCGGGCGGTGGGCGCCGTGTGCGGCCGCCGTGGGCTGCTGGAAGGTAACAAACTTACTTAGCCATCCCATCCCGACCCAGGAGGGGCGGTCGCTGCCGGAAGCTGCCGGGCGATAAAGTCGCCCGGCCACACTGCAGCGCCCCGTGAACGGGGCTCGGCAGCATGCCGGCGCACAAGCCCGCTTCAGCGGGCGCCATCTCTTGGCCGGGGGACTTCATCCCCCGGCCTCCGCCCGCCGGCACGCACGCTGCCCATGACTGCCGCGTGTCCGCCGGGCGGAGGCTGCCGGGCGATAAAGTCGCCCGGCTACATCACGACGCCCCGTGAACGGGGCTGGGCAGCAGACCAGCACACGAGCCCGCTTCAGCGGGCGCTGTCTTTTGGCCGGGGGACTTCATCCCCCGGCCGTCGCCCGGCTACGAAGACAACGCCCCGTGAACGGGGCTTGGCAGCTCACCCAAAGCCCGCTTCAGCGGGCGCTGTCTTTTGGCCGGGGGACTTCATCCCCCGGCCGTCGCCCGGCTACGAAGACAACGCCCCGTGAACGGGGCTCGGCAGCTATCCCACAGAGCCCGCTTCAGCCGGCGCTGTCTTTTGGCCGGGGGACTTCATCCCCCGGCCTCCGCCCGCCGGCACGCACGCTGCCCATGACTGCCGCGCGTTCGCCGGGCGGAGGCTGCCGGGCGAGAAAGTCGCCCGGCTACATCACGGCGCCCCGTGATCGGGGCTGGGCAGCTCACCCACAGCCCGCTTCAGCGGGCGCTGTCTCTTGGCCGGGGGACTTCATCCCCCGGCCTTTGCGCCGGCACGCGCGCTGCCCATGACTGCCGCGTGTTCGCCGGGCGGAAGCTGCCGGGCGATAAAGCCGCCCGGCTACATCACGACGCCCCGTGAACGGGGCTGGGCAGCTCACCCAAAGCCCGCTTCAGCGGGCGCCATCTCTTGGCCGGGGGACTTCATCCCCCGGCCTCCGCCCGCCGGCACGCGCGCTCCCCATGACTGCCGCGCGTCCGCCGGGCGGCATCGCCCGGCCCATTTTTCCTGCCGGCCTTGGCCGGAGTATAATGGCCTTGGCTTTGGCGCGCAGAGCCCCATGAGGCGCAACGCTGCGCTGTCGCAACCCCACCCACCACAACTGCACTGCGGTGCTCCCCATCCGACCATGTCCCAACGCATCGCCGTCATTGACCTCGGTTCCAACACCACCCGCCTGGTGGCCTACGACTACGACCCCGGCCTGCGTTTCCACCTGATTGACGAGGTGCGGGAGGTGGTGCGGCTGCGGGAGGGGATGGGCGCCAACATGGTGCTGCGCGCGGCCAGCATTGACCGCGCGCTGCGGGCCATGCGCATGTTCCACATGCTCTGCCAGGCCTCCGGCATTGACGACGTGGTGATGACCGCCACCAGCGCGGTCCGCGATGCGCGCAACGGCGACTCCTTCCTGGCCCGGGTGCGCGGGGAGACAGGCTGGGAGCCGTGGCTGCTCTCCGGCGAGGAGGAGGGGTACTACGGCGCGCTGGGCGCCATCAACGGCACCGGGCTGCGCAACGGCTTCGTGGTGGACCTGGGCGGCGGCAGCGCGCAGATCGTCGAGGTGCGCGACCGTTGCCCACAGCGGTGCGTGAGCCTGCCCTTCGGCGCGCTGCGACTGAGCGACATGTTCCTGGGCTACGACCGGGGCCGCGCCGCCGACGTGGAGGCGCTGCGTGCGTTCATGGCCAAGCACCTGGCCGGCGTGGACTGGTTCAAGGCGCGGCCGGGCGACACGTTGGTGGCCATCGGCGGCACCATCCGCAACCTGGCCAAGATGGACCAGATGAGCGGCTCCTACCCGCTGGAGGGGGTCCACGGCTACTGGCTCGGCGCGGACGTGGTGGCGCAGATGGCCGATCGCCTCTGGCGCATGACCACTAAGGAGCGCAGCCGGCTGCCCGGCCTGGACGACCAGCGGGCGGACATCATCCAGAGCGGCGCGCTGGCCTACGCCCAGCTCCTGGCCCACAGCGGCTTCGACGGGATCACCGTGAGCCAGCAAGGCCTGCGCGAGGGCATCTTCTACAAGCGCTTCCTGGCCGGCCGGCCGCAGCCCATCATCGAGAACCTGCGGGAGTTCAGCGTCTACAACCTGGCCCGCAACTTCGGCTGCGTCAACCCCCACAGCCAGCACGTGACGAAGCTGGCCCTCAGCCTGTTCGACCAGCTCCAACCGGCCCACCGGCTTCCTGCCAGCTACCGCGAGCTGCTGTGGGCCGCCGGCATCCTGCACGACATCGGCATCAGCATTGACTTCTACTACCACCACTTCCACTCCGCCTACATCATCATCAACAGCGGCCTGCCCGGCTACTCCCCCCGCGAGCTGGCGCTGATCGCCCTGCTCACCCGCTACCATCGCAAGCACAACCCCAAGGCGGGCGAGATGGCGCCCCTGCTCACGGCTGCGGACCGCGACGCCCTGACGCCCCTGGCCGCCATGTTGCGCCTGGCCGAGTACCTGGAGCGGGGGCGCAGCCAGGTGGTGCGAGACGTGCGCTGTCACCTGGACCAGGCGGGCGGCTGGCTGCAGATCGAGGCCCTGGCCGCGGGCGACGCCAGCGTGGAGCTGTGGGACGCCAACCGCAACCTGGACCTGCTCAAGACGGCCCTAGGGCTGGAGGTGGAGCTGGTGGCGGGGGTGTGGATGGGAGAAGGGGAGAGGGTGGCGAGATGAGGGAAAGGACGGAAATGCGGGAGAGGAAGGAACGAGGGGCAGGGGAGCACAGGGTTGCACAGGCGGGGGCGGCGAGAGGGCGCAGGGTGTTTTGGCCGGCGTGGGCGGTGGTCTGGCTGGCGGCGGCGCTGGCGGCGCTGGCGGCCGGCGGCTGGGCCGGCCACACGCGGGCCTCCCCTTGGTCCGGCGGTGCAGCGGTGGAGGGGGCGAGGCAGTCCCCTGTCGAGGAGGTGGGCGAGTGTCGGCGCTTCGCGTGGATGGTCCCGTTGGCTGGGCCTGTCGAGGCGGCGGCTGAGCCGGTCGAAGCCCCGGTCGGTTCGACAAGCTCACCGATGGAGGCCGAGCCTGCCGAGGCCGTGCGCATTGCGGTGATCGGCGACTACGGCGACGCCAGCCGGGCCGCGGCCGACGTGGCTGCGCTGGTGAAGAGCTGGCAGCCCGACATCGTGGTCACCACCGGCGACAACAACTACCCCAGCGGCGCGGCGGAGACCATAGACCGCAACGTGGGCCGCTTCTACAGCCAGTTCATCGCGCCCTACCGCGGCCGGCACGGCCCCGGCGGCACGGTGAACCGCTTCTTCCCCACCTTAGGCAACCACGACTGGGACGCGGCGCAGGGGGTCGGCCGGCTGCCGCAGCCCTATCTCGACTACTTCACCCTGCCCCCCGGCCCCGGCGAGGAGCGCTACTACGAGGTGGTCTGGGGGCCGGTGCACATCTTCGCGGTGGACAGCGACTACCGGGAGCCCCACGGCACCACGGCCGACAGCCGCCAGGCGCAGTGGCTGCGACAGGCGCTGGCCCGCTCCACCGCGGCGTGGAAGCTGGTGGTGATGCACGAGCCTCCCTACTCCTCAGGCCGCCACGGCTCCACCCCGCGGCTGCGCTGGCCCTTCAAGGCCTGGGGCGCCACCGCGGTGCTCAGCGGCCACGACCACACCTACGAGCGCCTGGTGATAGACGGCTTTCCCTACTTCGTCAACGGGCTGGGCGGCCAGAGCCGCTATCGCTTCCGCGAGCCTCTTCCCGGCAGCCAGGTGCGCTACAACGCCGACTCCGGCGCCATGCTCATCGAGGCCACCCCTCAGCGCATCACCTTCCGCTTCGTCACCCGCCGCGGCGAGACGATAGACGTGTACCGCATCGAGCGGCCGGCCGAGGCCTTCTCCCCGCTAAGGCCGACGGCCGTGCGCCGACATCGCCATCGTTCCCGAAGCGCGTGCTCAGTGCTAACGCAGCACCAAGGGCAGGAAGCTGCGAGACGTCACCCGACTTGCGCGGGCGTATTTCAGGTCGAAGTTGGTGGCGTCACGGTAGCTGATGTGCGCATTGCCAACGCCGTCGAGGGCCAGTGACAGATATGCGCCCACACTCCCGGCGCTATCCACTGTCTGGATGGCCCAATTGCTGCCTGTCCAGCGAGCGTATTTCAAATTATCGTTCGTTTCGTCCCAATAACCGATGTGGGGGACGCCCCCGGCGTCCAATTCCAACGAGGCGTATTTGCCTACGCTTCCGGCGCTGTCCACGGTTTGGATAGTCCAGGTGATGCCCGTCCAACGGGCATACTTCAGATCGCGATTGGCGTTGTCGTAGTAGCTGATGTGGGGGTAGCCGTTGCTATCCAGCGCCAGCGACGTGAAGGTGCCCACGGAGCCAACGCTATCCACGGTTTGGATGACCCAGGTGTTGGTGGCCCAGCGGGCATATTTCAGATCGGCGTTAGTGCCGTCGTAGTAGCTGATATGTGGATTGCCCGCACCATCCAACGCCAGCGAAGTATAGAGGCCGACGAAACCTGCGCTGTCCACCGTTTGAGTGACCCAGGCGCTCCCGGTCCAGCGGGCATACTTCAAGTCGCCCTTGTTGGCGTCGTAAGAGCTGAGGTGGGGATAGCCCTCGCCGTCCAAAGCTAGCGACGCGTACTGGCCAACCCACCCGTCGCTGTCCGCAACCTGAATAGCCCAGGCGCTGCCCGTCCAACGGGCGACCTTCAAGTCGCCGTTGGTGGCGTCGTGATAGCCGATCCAGGGCTTGCCGGCGGCATCCAGGGCCAGCGAGGTGTATTCGCCAACGAAACCCGCGCGATCCACGGTCTGAAGGGCCCAGGCGCTGCCGGGCCAGCGGGCGTACTTCAGATCGTCGTTGAGCCGATCGTAGTAGCTGATATGGGCGTGGCCGGATGCGTCCAGGGCCAGAGAGGTGTGCTGGCCCACGTCCCCGCCCCTATCCACGCTCTGGCTGATCCAGGCGGTTCCGGTCCAGCGCGTATGCTTCAGGAGATAGCTATCGTCGTCGAAGTGGCTAATCTGCGGATTGCCCGTTGCATCCAGCGCCAGGGACGCAAAGTCGCCCACATCGCCGTCGCTGTCAGCAGTCTGGATGAGCCATTGCGTCCCCGTCCAACGGGCGTATTTCAGCGTATGCTGGGTGTTGTCGCGATAGCTGATGTGGGGCTTGCCGCTGTTGTCCAGGGCGAGGGAGGTGTACCAGCCTACTTCACCGGCGCTGTCCACCGTCTGGATAGTCCAGGCGCTGCCGGTCCAACGCGCATACTTCAGATCGTCGGTGACGTCGTCGTAGTAGCTGATGTGGGGATTGTTTGTGGCGTCCAGGGCCAGGGAGTTGAACTCCCCCACGTAGCGGCCGCCGTCCACGATCTGAACTTGCCAGGCGCTGCCGGTCCAGCGGGCGTATTTCAAGTCATCGTTGGTGTAGTCGTAGTAGCTGATGTGTGGGTATCCGTTGCTATCTACGGCCAGCGAGGTGTACCGACCGACGTAGCCGGCGCTGTCTACGGTCTGGATCTGCCAGGCGCTGCCGGTCCAACGGGCATATTTCAGATCGTGGTTGGTGTCGGAGTAGTAGCTGATGTGGGGAGCGCCGCTGCTGTCCAGCGCCAGCGAGGTGAACCTGCCCACGCTGCCGGCGCTGTCCACGGTCTGGATCTGCCAGGTGCTGCCGGTCCAGCGGGCATACTTCAGGTCGAAGTTGTTCCAGTCGTAGTAGGCGATGTGGGGAAATCCCGCTCCGTCCAACGCCAGCGAGGCGTACATGCCCACGCCCCAGGCAGGATCCACGGTCTCCTGATGCCAGTGACTGCCATCATGCCAGGCATAGTACAGATGATCCAGTCCATATGCGATGTGCGGACGGCCGGCCGCATCTAGGCG
>JANWYQ010000005.1 GCA_025055015.1 Caldilineales bacterium | reverse complement strand
TTCCTAGCTACCTGACACTTTTGGAGCAGGTTGACGAACAGGGCGTTTTCGAGTAAGGATGGTGACAGCAAATCAGCAGACAGAGCCTGTGGCTAGGCGCCGGTCTGCTCACCCAGAAGTATGCCCATCCTTGCCAGCTGTTTGCTGATTGGCAAGCGGGTGAAGACGAACCTTGGCTGTTGGCTACCAACCTCACCGTAGACGCAGCGCCTTGCAAGCCTACCAGCGCCGCATGTGGAGTGAAGAGATGTTCGGGGACCTCAAACTCCACGGCTTTGATCTAGAAAGCAGCCACCTGCGCCATTTCCTGCCTCTATCTCGCCTCACCTTGGCCGTGGCTCTGCTCTATGTCTGGTTGATCTCGATCGGATCAGTCGTCGTCAAGCATGGCGAGAGGCACCTGGTCGCTCGAGCCGACCGCCGTGACTTAAGCATCTTTCAGATCAAGCTTCCGTTGGATCTATCGCCGTATGGTAAACGGTTTGCCACTCCCGATCAGGTTGGTGCCTACCTGACTCGCAAACTGTCAGGTAGCTAGTTGGCCCTCTAACGAGAACATTCACTTAGGCGCTCGGCCCTCGCGCTTGAGTTTCCAGGCCAAAATGACGTCAGATATCCTGGCTAGAGCGTCAGTGATACCAGGAATACGTGGATTGGGTGGCCCTTCCAGGCTCTGCCACTCTTCGAGGGTAAGATAGAAGCTCATTATGAGCATCCAGAGCGCCAAACCCATAGAGATGCCAAGTGCAGAGAGCAGTAGCATTGCGAACAAAAGGAGAAATGCTTCAGCAACGCTTAGTGTTGGTCCTAGCCCAAGCCAAACAGTGATCTTTGCAACTAGCAATGCCGCCGGCCATAGCGGCAACAGTGCCAAAAACAGGGCACTCAACAGCACAATCAGCTCTTTTCCTGCCGCGCGGCGCTCCTGCGCCGTCACGCGCCTCCGTGAAATCCGTTTCCGTATACTGCCGTGTTTCGATCTTCCCATTTCAAGATGCTCTATCTGGCATGATCGTCTGCTATCGTATTTGGCCGCCTAACGGCTCGCGTCTCAGCCGCAGCGCGGAGCGAGGGAGCGAAGCGACCGAGCGGAGCGTGTCGGCTGGAACACGGTGTTAGCCTGTCCTCTATTATGGGTTACTGCGATATTCATATACGGTAACATTGTGTGTGGTGTTTGTATATACTGGTCGAAATTTTTCATGATTCGATGCGAACACAGGTAAGAGATGTGTCTCAACAAAATCGCCCAATTCAGTACTTCGGGGAGTTTGGAGTTTCGGTGAGACTATGATGTAATCAACGCCATTACTCCTGATGTATTCCTCCACGTCTTGTTCATCAGTCGGATATGCAACAGTTCTTCTACGCGCATAGAGGTAATCTGGAACAGGGTCTCTAGCCATAACAACAGAATCCAAAGGAGTATTTTCAGAAACCCATACGGTTCCTATGGATAAGTCGGTGATTCTGTTGCGTATAGGGTTTCGCCAATCCTGAAAATTGCGTGCCAAGAGAATCAGCATTATCAAAACGGTGGTTGATCCAGTCACTACCAAGACAGTACGCTTATCGTTCTTGAAAACGGTCCGCACCGACCATAAAAGACCCTGGAAAAATAGAGATATAGAAGAGGAATAATTGGAATCAGAAAACGCCCTTGCGCGCTCCCAACGGCTGGATTCCAAAAGGCAAGCACCCCCAAAAAGTAGAAGAATAAATACAGTTCGCTAATTTGCAAACGCTTGGATGAAAGCACAAGGCCGATAGCAATCAAAAGCAAGATAAATGCATTAGTAAGTGAAGACACTATTTCTATGCCAAGTCTATCTAGTGCAGATGAGATATTAGGTCCGAAGATGGGTATAAGTGAATTGGCAATCATCTCGTTGAAGTACGCTTGGACATTTGTCCAGATTTGTTGAAGTTTTGTGCTGACAGAGTCGTTGAACACTTGCGATTGATAACCCGAAGAAATCAATGAGCCACCGCTTTGAGAATTGAGCCAGAACTGTGGAAGCATTCCTAGAACAAAGATTACAGTCACGATTCCTGCTTGGCAAAAGCGGCGTGAGTACAGCAAATAGACTACAAGGGCCAGCAGAATTGACAGCCCCACCGTTCTGATTAGCTGGCTATATAACGCAGCAGCCGCAAAAGCAACAAGAAATAACCAACTCTTAGCCTTGGCTCGATGCCTATCCCATTCTTCAAAGAGGTAAAGGGTGAGTACCGAGAAGAAAAGGTACGCCGCTTCCGACATTACCATACCTGAAATGCCCAAAATACCAGGGTTGAACGCAATTAGTGCAATCAGAATCTCTAGGTATGGTGTCTCGATGCGGTTTGCAAAAAGCCTGTACAACAAGGGGATGGATGCCAGCCACAAGACAAAAGAGAGGAACTTTAAGGTTTCGTAATTGCCGGGGAACAAGGCTACAAGAGGAGATAGCAATATAGGCCACCCTGGAGGGAAAGCCCATTCTCTTGGAGCATTAGGATAGTTTATGAGACGGTATCCTTTTCCACTTGCCAAACTTTCAGCAAGCACAATGTAATGAGCATCATCAGAGAACGCTCCCACCTGAAACGAATCAAAACGTAACAAACCTATGACGGCGCTTGCAAATATCAACGCCACTAACACAAGTCTTGAGTAAAGATAGTTTTGCCTCATCTTGTCCGATGTATTCGACGCTTCGCTAGTGGCAAAAGCAGGCTGACTAGTGATTCGCAGGAATGCCGGTCGTCATATCCCGCCAGCTCGCAATTCCGCTTTTTGTCCCCCTTGGGGGTGTTATCAGGAAATCGCGCCGCATAATACGCCCTCGCTGGATTTTATGCGGAAAAACAGGTGTGATACTATGCGGAACGTCGAGAACTTGGCGCCATGTCGTTGCCGCCATTCTACCACCCTCCCCATGGCCCGTCAAGCACCCCAAAATGACCACGGAACCGCGGCCCAAGAAGCTGCTCGATCCAGTTAGCGAGGCCATTCGCCGTAAGCACTCCTCCCCGCGCACCGAGGAGGCCTCCATCCGCTGGATCAAGCGCTTCATCCGCTTCCACCACAAACGCCAGCCGGCCGAGATGGCCGCGGCCGAGGTCCAAGCTTGCCACCGATAGCACGCTGCAGAAAGCCATCCGCCAAGCCGCCCACGCCGCCGGCAGCGCCAAGCCCGTCGGCCCTCACTCCCTCCGCCACTCCTTTGCCACCCACTTGCTGGAGGTCGGCTACGACATCCGTACCGTGCAAGAGCTCCTCGGCCATAAGAACGTCAAGACGACGATGATCTACACCCACGTCCTTAAGCGCGGCCCCAAGGCTGACCGCAGCCCCCTCGACTGACAGTTCCCCCGAGCTCCCCCAAGCTCCCTGAGCTCCCTCAAGCTCCCCCAGTCCACCCAGGAGGCCCCCCATGCCCCGCACCATCTGCGCCCCACGCGGCACACAGCTCACCTGCAAGAACTGGCTCATTGAGGCTGCCTACCGGATGATCCAGAACAACCTGGACCCTGACGTAGCCGCCGACCCCGACAACCTGATCGTCTACGGCGGCCGCGGCAAGGCCGCGCGCAACTGGGAGTGCTTCGACCAGATCCTGCGCGCCCTGGAGCGGCTGGAGCCCGACGAGACCCTGCTGGTGCAAAGCGGCAAGCCGGTGGCCATCTTCCGCACCCACGAGGACGCACCGCGCGTGCTCCTGGCCAACAGCAACATCGTCCCCGCCTGGGCCACCCAGGAGAACTTCGACCGCTGGGAGCAACAGGGCCTGATCATGTTCGGCCAGATGACCGCCGGCGCCTGGATCTACATCGGCACCCAGGGCATCCTCCAGGGCACCTACGAGACCTTCGGCAGCCTGGCCCGCCGGCACGGCTGGCCCTCCTTGAGGGGCAAGCTGGTGCTCACCGCCGGCCTAGGCGAGATGGGCGGCGCGCAGCCCCTGGCTGTCACCATGAACGAGGGCGTGGCCCTGGTGGTGGAGGTGGACCCGTGGCGCATCGAGCGCCGCCTGGCCCATCGCTACCTGGACGTGGCCACCGACAACCTGGAGGAGGCCATGACCTGGGCCGAGGAGGCCAAGGCGCGCGGGGAGGCCAGGTCCATCGGCCTGCTGGGCAACGCCGCCGACGTGCTGCCGGAGCTGGTGGCGCGCGGGGTGGTGCCCGACGTAGTCACCGACCAAACCAGCGCCCACGATCCGCTGATGGGCTACATTCCGGCCGGCCACACCCCCCAAACTGCGGCCGAGTTCCGCCGGCGGGATCGAGCCGGCTACCTGCAGGCTGCAATGCAGAGCATGGCGCGGCACGTGGAGGCCATGTTGGCCATGCAGCGGGCCGGCGCAGTGGTGTTCGACTACGGCAACAACCTGCGCCAGCGCGCCTACGACGCAGGCGTCAAGGACGCCTTCGCCTATCCCGGCTTCGTCCAGGCCTATATCCGCCCCCTGTTCTGCGAGGGCAGCGGCCCCTTCCGCTGGGTAGCCCTCAGCGGTGACCCGGAGGACATCTACGTCACCGACCGCATCGTGCTGGACCTGTTCCCCGAGAACGACCACCTGCGCCGCTGGATCACCATGGCCGAGGAGCGGGTGGCCTTCCAAGGGCTGCCGGCGCGCATCTGCTGGCTCAAGTACGGCGAGCGGGCCCGAGCCGGGCTGGCCTTCAACCAGGCCGTGGCCGACGGCCGGGTCAAGGCGCCCATCGTCATCGGCCGCGACCACCTGGACAGCGGCTCGGTGGCCAGCCCCAACCGCGAGACCGAGGGCATGCGCGACGGCTCCGACGCCATCAGCGACTGGCCAATCCTCAACGCGCTGATCAACGCCGTGGGCGGCGCCACGTGGGTGGCCTTCCACCATGGCGGCGGCGTAGGCATCGGCTACAGCCAGCACGCCGGCCAGGTGATCGTGGCCGACGGCACGCCGGCCGCCGCGCGGCGGCTGGAGCGGGTGCTCACCACCGACCCCGGCCTGGGCGTCGTCCGCCACGCCGACGCCGGCTATCCCGAGGCCATCGCCTTCGCCCGCCAGGCCGGCATCAAGATCCCGGGGGTAACGTGGTAAGAACAAGCCGCGAACGGCATGTCAACCGTTCGCGGCCTGCGTTCGTTTAGGCGGCAGAACCCTGCCACGAATTTCGCGAATTGCACGAATTGGGAAAGGGTTGCGCCCTTCTCTACTTCGTGACCAATGCCGTTCGTGGCCAAACTTTGCGGCCAAGCCCGAAAGTTGGCAGCTATGCGAGAGTTGCCAACTTTTTTGGTTCAGCGGCCGCCCAAGCGCTTTACGGCGTCCGGCCCGCCCAGCAGGTTGATGAACTCCTCGATGCTGCGTTGGGCGGTCTGCGGGTCCAGGCCGGTCTGCTGGCTCAGCTCCTGGGCCAACGGGGAAGCAGCGCCGGCTGCGCCGCTTCGGCTGGAGGTCGCCCGTTTGGGCGAGCCGCCGAAACCGGCGATGGCGCTGCCCAGGTCCATGCTGCCCTCGGTCGAGGGCTGGCCGGCAGGGGCGGGCCGAGGCTTCGCGGCAGCAGCTGACTTAGGCTTGGCGCCGGTAGTCGGCTGGGGCTTGCCGGCAGCGCTGCTGGCGCGAGCCTTGCTGCCGGCCGTAGGCTTGGCCTGGGCGCCGGCTTGAGCCAGCTTGCCCGACAACAGCGCATTGAGCAGGAACGCCAGCACCATGCCGGCCGCCTGGGGCGAAATGCCCAGCTTCTCGGCTAGGGGGCGGACCAGCGTGTCCACCAGGGGGTTGCCGCTGCCCTGCATGCCCAAGCCACCGGAGGGAGCGCCGCCGCCCAACATGCCCATCAGGCTACCCAGACCGCCTAGGCCCTCGGCTGAGCCGCCCGGCGATCCACCGCCCATCGCGCCGAGTAGCGCGCCGAGATCAGGCTGTCCGCCGCCCTGACCGCCCGCCGATCCACCGCCCATTGCTCCCAGCAGCGCGCTGAGGTCAGGCTGTCCGCCGCCTGAGCCGCCGCCCTGACCGGCCGACAGGGCTCCCAGCAGGCTGCCCAGGTCGAGCCGCTCGCCGCCGCGCTGCGCGCCTTGCCCCTGGCTCAGGGCCTTCAACAGGTCGTCCATGTCCATGAGAAGATGCTCCTTCCTTGGCAGTTTTTTCTGCCGCAATAGTTGACCCAGTGTACCCGTTGTTGGCCGAAAAAGCAGTGGTTCGCCTGACAATTGCCGGGGATGGGGGGCTCCCCTCAACAAAGCTCGGCGCCAAGGCTGTCCGGCTTCGCGTCGGGTGAGGAAGCCTTGGCCGGCGAACCCTGATCGCCTTACCCCCCGGCTCAAGCCTTGACGCCGCACACAGCCGAAACCACCGGCCAAGGCCTCGCCCCCCGCTCATTCCCTTTCCTCCCGACACGGACAGCCGGTCATTCGTACAGAGAGGCGGCCGACGGGTGGCAGAACGCAAACCGCCGGGGCGCCAACCCTCGCGAAGTTGGCAACCCCGGCGGCCGCTGCTGCGCAGGTCAGCGCCGACGGAACAGCATGGGCAGGTAGAGCTGGCGGGTGAGGGAGACCCCACGGATCTGCGTGGCGACGCGCTGGCCGTGGGTGTCCACGTAGCTGTTGACCACCGCAGTGCGCCCCACAGTGAGCGGGCTGCGGCTGTCGTCCAGCACCGTGGCCGGCAGCACCTGGTAGCTGACGCCGCCGACGATCCACACGGCGTTGGCACCGCTCAGGTTGCGGCTGTTGACACCCATCTGCTGGATGACGCCGGTGCGGTCGTCGGAGCCGGCGCCCGGCGGCACGTGGGTCTCCAGCTTGTAGATCCGGTTGACCGCGCCGGGCACGTACTCCACCTCCACGTAGGCACCCACGGCCAGCAGGCCGCGCGTCTCGTCGAAGCGGGTGTTCTGGTCCGCCGTGTAGGCCACGCCGCCGATGACCCAAGTTCCGACATAGCCGGCAGCCGGCCGCTGCTGCACGAAGCCGTAGGCCTTGGCACGCTGGGGCTGCGTCGGGTTGCCGCCGGCCGAGGTGGTCTCGATCTTCTTGGCCGTGCGCGCGCCGCTGGCAGCCTGCACGTACTCCACCTTGACCCAGGCGCCGATGCCTAGGGGGCCGTCGTTCTGCTCGAAGCGCGTGGCGGTGGTGGCGGTGTAGTCCACGCCGCCGATGCGCCACGTGCCCACCAGACTGCCGGTGGGCATGGTCTCCACCGTGCCGAAGGCGTGGCCCTCGGCGCCCACGGGCGCGCCGCCGCTGCCGGCCGACTTGCTCTCAATCTTCAGCGCCCGGTTGACGCCCGCCGCGTTGGTAGTGAAGTGCACCTCCACCAACACGCCCACGGCGAAGGGCGCCCGCTCCTGCTGGAACTGGGTGGAGGCGTCGGCCAGGAAGGCCAGGCCGCCGATCTGCCAGGTTCCGATCAGGCCGGCCGGGAAGCTCTCGATGACGCCGTACAGCTGGCGGCGGCCGCTATCGGGCGTCGCCGTTCGCGTAGGGGTAGGGGTGCTGCTGCCGCCGCCGGCGGGCGGGCAGTCGTCGTCGCTCTTGGTGGCGATCTTCTTGGCGTAGGAGGGATTGCTGCTGGGGTACTCCACCTCCACGCACACGCCCACCGCAAAGGGGCCGTGGTCCTGGCGGAACACAGTGTTGGCGTCGGTGGTGTAGGTCACGCCGCCGATCACCCACGTGCCGATCAGCCCGCCGGCCGGCATGCTGTTCACCCGCGCCTTCACCGACACGTCCTCCCCTGCGCCAGGCGTCGCCGTCCGCGTGGGGGTAGGGGTCCGGGTAGCCGTGGGCGAGCCGCCTGGCTGGCCGGTGGGGGTGGCCGTCGGGGTAGCTGTGGCGCCGCCGCCCCCGCCGCCGCAGTCGGCCGGCGGCTCGCTGTCGATTTCCACGGCCCGGTCCACGCCGTTGACCGTCTGATACTTCACCTTGGCGCACGCGCCGACCACCAGGGGCCCCTCCTCCTGGTCGAGCTCGGTGTCGGCGTCGGCCTGAAACGTGCGGCCTCCCACCACCCAGGCGCCGATGTGGGTGCCGGTGGGCCGCGCCTGCACCCAGCCGCGCCAGGTGGGCAGGTCGCCCTTCCTCTCAGAGGCCGCATGAGCAACCACGGCCGTGAACAAGAGCGCGACCACGCCTAGCCCAAAGCCTGCTATCAGAAAACGCAACGCACCAGCAGAATGCCATCTTCGCATAGGTCATCTCCTCAGCTTTTAGTTTCCTCTTCACGCTAGCAGAGGGTGCCTTCCTCGCTGCTATGCACTAACACAAACGAAACCCCCTGTCGAAACGATACGTTGCTCCGCTCCTAAAACCTCAGCCACACCGCCCAGAATGCGAGCCCGGCTCAGCGGGTTCGCGTGGGGGTCGGCGTGCGCGTGGGCCTGGGCGTTTCGGTGGGCTCAGGCGTCTTGGTCTCGGTCGGCTCCTCCGTGGGCTCCGGAGTTTCCGTGGGCTCCTCGGTGGGCGTGGCCGTGGCCTGGCGCGTGGGCGTGGCAGTGGGCGTAGGGGTGGCCTGCGGTGGGCGGGTCGGGGTTGCGGTGGGCGCTTCGGTGGGAGTGCGAGTTGGCGTGGCCGTAGGCGGCGGGGTGGCAGTGGCCGTGGGCGTGGCGGTGGCCGAGGCGGTGGGTGTGGGCGTCGCCGTGGCGGTGGGCAGCGGGGTTGCCGTGGCGGTAGGCAGCGGGGTTGCTGTGGCGGTGGGAGTGCGGGTTGGCGTGGCGGTAGGCGACAGCGTAGCCGTAGCCGTCGGCGTGCGGGTGGCCGTGGGTGTAGCGGTGGGCGGCGGCGTGAATGTCAGGGTAGGCGTAGACGTTGCGGTGGGCTCAACAGTCGGTGGGCGCGTTGGCGTAGCTGTGGGCTCTGCAGTAGGCGTCGGCGCGCGCACCGATGTGGGCGTGGCGGTGGGCTCGGTGGTGGGCGTAGCGGTGGGCCGTGGCGAGGGTGTGGGTGTGGCCGTGGCTCGCGGCGTAGGGGTTGGTGTAGGGGTCGGAGGCGTTGTGCCGGTGGGCGAAGGGGATGGCGGCGGTAAGACGTCGGTGGGCGTGGCCGTTTCGGTCGGCGTGGACACGATCAATGGCTCGGCCGTAGGCGTCGGCGACTGGACCGAGGCGGTAGGTGTGGGCGTCGGCGCAGGCGGTGGGACGGTCGGCCGTCCTGGGGCCGGCGTCTCCACCAGCAGTCCGTCGGGGGAGGTGGGCGGCTCGGCGCCTCGCCGGTAGCCGCGCAGGATCGTCGGGTCCGCCAGCGCAGCGCGCGCCCACCCCTGTAGCCGAGTCAGGGCGCCGCGCGCGGTGTCTAGAGCCGGTCGGGCAGCGGGGTCGGCTTCGCCCTGCACATCCTGCGCCCAGCCGTCGGCTTCCACCAAGAAGGCCAGGAGCTGGCCGAGCACGGACGAGGACGCCTCAGACGGCGGCACCTGCGCCAAGTTCTCCAGCGTTGCTTCTCCCTCGGCGACCAAGCTGGCCACCAGCGCAGGGTCCACGCGGCGATCGCTCTGCCACAGCGCCTGCGCCTCCTGCAGCCGTTTTCTGGCGACGTCCAGATGGCGCTGGGCGCGAGCCAGAGGCGAGGGCAGCAGGTCGGCCAACGCGGTCTCAGCCTGTCGGCGAACGGTGTAGAAGGGGCTCCCGGGCTGGCTGGCCGCCGTCAGTCCCAAGAAAAGCACCAGGACAGCGGCCAAGGCCAGGCCGGCCAGCTGCGGACGGGGTAGCCAGGCCAGCAGGCCTCGTGGACGGCGCTGCTCGTCGGCGGCTGCCGCCTGCATGGCGGCGCGACCGCGCTGAACGGCGGCGGTGGACATCGGCGGCGGCGCCGTCGTCAACGCCAGCGCGGTCTCCAACAGGGGCCGCAGCTCGGCTGCGTGCTCCGGGTAGCGGGCCAGGCAGGCCTGCAGGGTCTCGCCGGCCGCCATTCGCTCGAGGCAGTCGTCCAGAACAGCCGCAAAATCCATCACGTTCCTCAATAAACCATCGTCCTAACGCAACCGGCCTGAAGGCTCGGAGCGGCCTGTCTGCTCCTCCAGAAGACGGCGCAGGGTAGCCAGCGCGCGATGTTGCAAGGCCTTGACGGCGCTTTCCTGCTTACCCATGGCTGCGGCCGTCTGCGCGCTGGTTAGATCGGCCACGAAGCGGTAGTAGAGCACCTGGCGCTGGCTCTCGCTGAGCTGGTTCAGCGCCTGCAGCAGGTCGTGGCGGTGCACGAGCTGCTCCTCGTGGGGCTCCCAAGACTCCTCGCGGCTGGGCTCGGCGCCGTGCTCTTCAAGGGAGGTCTCGGTGCGCGCACGGCTTCGTCGGTGGTCGGTGATGCAGTTGCCGGCGATGCGGAAGAGCCAGGCGGAGAACGTTGCCACCTGGTTCTCCTCGGGAGGCCGTAAGTTAGGCAGGTGCTGCACCATGCGCACGAACACTTCGCCGGCCAGGTCCTCGGCCGTGGCCTGGTCGCCCACGCGATACCAGATGTAGCGGTAGACCTTCTCGACGTAGAGACGGTAGAGCGCGTCGAGCGCAGCAGCGTCGCGGTGGCGCGCGCGCTCAAGGAGCTGCGCCATCTCCTGGTCGGTGCACACGTCGCGCATGGGCGGAGTTCACTAACGCAAACGGCAGAGGGCAACGAAAGGGTACGCACAGTGGGCGACCCATGTTGCAGATCAACCAACGAGTCGAGCATTCACGCTCGGAGGCGACGCTGCGGCCGACGGCGGCCGTTGCGGCTACAAGGTAACTCGGCCACAGGCCGCGCCTGTCGCACCCAGCGCAGCCAGCTCTACAGCACACCGCCAGGCTCCGTTGACGGCGCGCTTCTCTCAGCCGACGGGCGAGGTGCTCCGGAGGCCGAGTCGCGTGTCCGGCGTTGTCGCTTGATCAATGTGCTAGGCTCCGAGCAGCGTTGCCGACTTAAAAAACGAGGCCTGAGGCGGCCTTAGTTTTGCTTTCCGGGGTGTGACCTCGATACGGCTAGGCCCCTACCCCACGTAGCGCTGCAACACCGCGTCCACCTGCGAGCCGTAGCCCTCCCCGAACAAGTTCAGGTGGTTCAGTAGGTGGTACAGCTGGTAGAGGGGAATGCGCTCGTCGCGGCCGGGCGCCGGCGGCCAGGCCTCGTCGTACGCGCGATAGAACTCCGGAGGGAAGCCGCCGAAGAGCCGACACATGGCCAGCTCGGCCTCCCGGTCGCCGTAGTAGACGGCCGGGTCAATCAGCACCGGCCGGCCGGCTGCGTCCACCAGCCAATTGCCGCCCCACAGGTCGCCGTGGAGGAGCGAGGGCCGGCACGCAGCCTCGTCAATCCAGCGCGCCAGGCCGGCAATCAGCCGCTCCAGCCGCCAGCGGCGCTCCCGCGGCATCAGCCCCCGCCGGCCGGCCAGCTCCATCTGAAAGCCCAGGCGGCGCTGGCCGTAGAACTCCACCCACGAGGAGGCCCAGCGGTTGTCCTGGGGCGTGTCGCCGCAGAAGTTGTTGTGGTCCAGGCCGTAGGCGTCGGCCGTGGCGCAGTGCAGCGCGGCGAGCTGGCGGCCGAGGAGGGCGCCGGGCGTGGCCGCGCTGCCCTTGGCGCCTGCCGCGTCAGCCGCCCGCGCAGGGAGGCCACCGACGTCTCGACGAGCGGGAGCGCTGTCCACCCACTCCATCACGATAAACGCCGGGCGGGCGCCGGTGGCGGGTCCATGCGCGTAGACGCGCGGCACCCGCACGGTGTTCGTTTGCGCCAGCAGCGCCAGCCCGCGCGCCTCCGCCTCGAAGAAAGGCGGCCATCCGGCGGCCTGGGGCGGATGGCGGCGCCACTTCAGCAACAGCGACTGGCTGGGTAGACTGAAGCCGTGGAGGCTGGACCAGTCTATCAGACTGGTCCAGCCTAGGTGCTTTTCCGGCTCGATGCGTCGGCTGCCGCTATCGGCAGAGCCGCAGAGGCTGGTCCAGTCTACCAGGCTGGACCAGTCTGCCTGTTTCTCCGGCTCGATGGGCCGGCTGCCGCTATCGGCAGAGCCGCAGAGGCTGGACCAGTCTAACTGTTCGCTCATAGCCCATGCCGGCCGCGGATGTGGTCCAGCAGGCCGCGGCACCCGGCCTCCACCAGGCCGTAGACGTAGTCGAACCGGCCGTCGTAGTAGGGGTCAGGGACGTCGCGCGGGGAGCCGGGCGGCGCAAAGTCCATCAGCCGGTAGAGCTTGCCGTTGAGCACGCCGCTGCGGTCCAGTCGGGTCACGTCGGCCATGTTGGAGCCGTCCATGGCGATGATGTAGTCGAAGCGGCGCAGGTCCGCCGACTGGATGCGGCGGGCAATGCCGTCGTACTGGATGCCGTGCTTGCGCAGCACCGTCAGGGTGCGGTAGTCGGCCGGCTCACCCACGTGCCACTCGGCGGTGCCGGCGGAGTCCACGTGGATCTGGTCGGCCAGGCCGGCCTCCTCCACCAGCTTGCGAAACACCGCCTCGGCCATGGGCGAGCGGCAGATGTTGCCCAAACACACAAAGAGGACGTTGATCATAGTCGGTAGGCTTCAGACGGACGAGGGCGACAGGTGAAAGCGTGGGCTTGCACCTCGCCGACGGCGCCCAACGCCGCCGAAGAGCGCAGCTAAGCTCTCACAAGCCCGAGTTGCGCAAGCGCACCTCCACCGGCTCGCCCAGGTAGCGGGGACCTCGGTTCAAGACGGCCGTGTCCAAGACGGCCACGCTGCGCGCCAGCACCTCGCGCGCCAGCAGGCGCGGGCTGACCCCGCGGCGGGGGCCCGGCGCGGCGTAGCCTACCGCGTCGTGCCCCTTGCGCTGAGCTAGGTAGAGGGCGCGCGGCAGGTGAAAGGCCTGGGTGACAATCACATAGGAGTCCAGGCCGAAAACGTCGCCGGCCCTGTAGATGGAGTCCAGGGTGCGAAAGCCGGCGTAGTCGGCCGTGATGTGCTCCGCAGACACGCCCAGGGCCACCAGGTCGGCCATCATCTGCGCCGGCTCGTTGTAGCTGGCGCTGCCGTTGTCGCCGCTGACCAGGATGCCGGCCACCTTGCCGCTGTGGTAAAGCTCAGCGGCGGCGCGGATGCGGCCCACGTAGTAGCTGTTGAGCCGGCCGCGGGAGTACTTGCTGGTACCCAGCACCAAGGCCACCGGCCGCGCGGGCAGGTCCTCCAGGCGCGTGTAGACCCGGCCGGCTGCGGCCTCGGCCACGCGGCCGTTGGCCCACCACATCAGAGCCATTAGGGCAAGGGCTGACGTGCCGGTGAGGAGCGCCAGGCGGATCCAAAAACGACGGAACATGGCGAGCAAGGGACCTTTGGCCACGAAGTGAACGAACCAAGACGGACCGAAGGCCTTCGTCTAATGCGTTAAATTCGCGGCAGAACCTCTGCTAGTTGTGCGAACGGTTTCAACCGGCGGACGATGCGCCGGCCGCCGGCCGGGCCGGCGTGAGCAGCAGCCGCTCCACGGTGGCTCGGTCCACCGCGGGGCGGCTGAAGGGCATGGGCAGCAGCTCGCCCCGCCGCCACGGCTCGATCTGGTCGTCGTAGTGGCGGCTGGCCACGTGGCCCGACTGGCCCGCCGGCACCACCATGCCGCAACGGTCCCAGTCGCTCAGGTCGGCCACGAAGCGCATAGCCGCCGCGGCCAGCACCGGCTCCGGCGGCAACACCGGCTTGGCGATGGCCCGCAGCAGGGTGTCGCTGTCGCCGCCGGCCGGGTAGGGCCCGCGGTTGAACACCCGGTGCAGGGGCTTCACCGCGCCCAGCGGATGGGCAAACACCACCTGGTTGAGCCGGCCCCAAGTCCACGTGTCCATGTCGGGGCCCAGCGCCTCGCGCAGCCACTTGAGCGCCTGGCGCAGGGCGCGATGCACGACCTCCTGCTTGGGCCGCGGGAGACCGGTGGCCGGGTCGGCCAGCCAGGCGGTGTCGCGCAGCGCGTCCAGCATGTTCAGCAGGCGCACGATGCTGCGTCCCTGGTAGAGGCTCACCCCGCCCGCGGGAGAAAGGATGTCCACGCCGATGTAGGCGTCGGCCAGGTCGCCCAGGTGGCCGTCGAACACCACGTGCAGGGCCTGCAGCCGACAGACGTGGTAGAGGGTGGCCGCCACGCTGTCGGCGTCCATGCGAAAGTCCCACGCCCGCAGCCGTTCCAGCGCATCGGCCTCGCGCTGGTTAGTGGGCTGGATGGTCAGCAGGTGGCGGACGAAGCGCTTAGCCTGGCTGCTGAAGTCGTCCATCTGGAAGCGGCGGCAGTCGTCGGCCGAGAGGAGGGCGCCGTCGGCCAGCAACTCAGCCACGCGCGCGGCGCGGCAGGGGTTCTCCAGGTCGCTGCTGAGGAAGTGGGCGTAGTCCGGGCCCACCACCAGGTTGTTGGCCACAGCGATCCAGCCCTGGGGCGGGTTGAACGCCTGGGGCAGCTCGTCCAGGGTCAGGTAGCGTTCCCACTCGTGGTCGCCGGTCCAGCCGGGCACGGGCGCCATGCCGTAGCCGCTGCGGCGCACCGGCGCCCACCCGGCCTGCAGGAAGGCGATGTTGCCGTCGCGGTCGGCGTACACGAAGTTGTGGGCGGGCGCAGCCCAGTCGGCCAGCGCAGCGCGAAACTCCTCCCAGCTTTGAGCGCAGTTGTAGCCGAGCACCGCCCGCAGCAAGCGGGTCGGCTCCAGGGCCACCCAGCGCAGGGCCAGCGGCCGATCTATGCCCAGCAGCTGGTTGACCAACGGGCCGTGGTGGGTGACGAGGACCTCTTGGATCACCGGCGCCGCCCGCCCTTTGACGTGGATCACCTCCTGCACGGCTTGCGCCTCTCGCCACTCTCCTTGGAACTGGTACAGCCGGGGGTTCTCCGGGTGAAAGCGCTCGATGTACAGGTCCTGGGCGTCCTGCCAGGCGGTGGTGAGACCCCAGGCGCAGTGGTCGTTGTGGCCGACGATCACCCCCGGCACGCCGGGCAGGGAGACGCCGGCAACGCGATAGCGACCGCCCTCCAGGTGCACCTGGTAGAAGACGCCGGGCATGCTCAGGGCCAGGTGGGTGTCGTTGGCCAGGAGGGGCCGGCCGGTCACCGACCGCTGGCCGCTGACCGCCCACTGGTTGCTGGCGCCGGGAACCAGCGGAATGGTGGGCAGGGCGACGGCAGGCGGAGGAGGCGAGGTCGCCGGCCCGCCCAGCAGGTCCTGCACCTGCCGCAGCGCGCTGCGCAGGGCCTCGCCGCCCCAGCCGTTGGGGGGCGTTGGCCCGTTGGGGTCTGCGCTGCCGGCCGCCGTGATGGGGTTGTCGGCGGGATAGGGAGGCTCAAGGTCGGCAGCCCGGTCGGCACCCAGGCGCATGGTCAACCGAGCGCGCAACATCTCGCTGAACAGGTTGCCGCTCAGGTTGAAGGTCATGGCCTTGGTCCAGTACAGGCTGTCCACCGGCCGCCAGGGGTCCGGTTGGCGGCGCAAAAGGGTGAACTCCAACCCCAGGCGCCCGCGGCGTTGGTGGATGTAGGCGTTGACGCCGGCCGCGTAGACCTCCAGGATGCGGCGCTCCTCCTGGCTCATGGCCAGCAGGTCGGCCTCGGCGGCGCGGTTCAGGCCCAGGATGCGAAAGAAGCGGTCGGCCTCCAGGGTGACCTCGCCGAAGATCTCCGACAGGCGGCCGGCGCCGATGCGCCGCTGCAGCTCCATCTGCCACAGGCGATCCTGGGCGTGCACGTAGCCCTGCGCAAAGAACAGGTCCTCCTCCGATCGGGCGTAGATGTGGGGCACGCCCCAGCGATCGCGCAGGATCTCCACCGGTCCCTCTAGGCCGTCCAGGCGGACGGTGCCGGCGGTGGTCGGCAGATGGCGCCACCACAGGGACCAGCCGGCGGCGGCCAGGGCCGCCGTGGCAGCAGGCAGGATCCAAAGTCGCTTCATGAAACAACCTCGCAGGGCCGCAGGCGAAGGCCCAGCCAACAGCGCCTGCGGCTTAGCTTGCTTGCAGGATGTGCAGGATGCCCTGCAGCGGGATGCCGACCCAGGAGGGTCGGTTGTTCAGCTCGTAGCCTAGCTCGTAGACCGCCTTGCCCAGCAGCATGGCGTCTAGCAGGTTCCGTCGCTCCGTCGCCGAGGCAGGTAAGAAGGCCGCATCGCCGGCCGCCTGGAGGTAGCTCTGCAGGTAGGCGGCCGAGGCCCATCGGCGCCAGTAGCGGGCCCAGGTCTCCAGGTCCACGGCAGCCTGGGAAGGTAGATCGTCCTTGGCCAGGCGATCGAAGAGCGCAGCATAGGCGGCGTAGTGAAACGAGCGCAACATGCCGGCCACATCCTGCAGGGCAGGCCGCTTCTGGCGGCGCTCCGCCAGCGGCCGGGCCGGCTCGCCCTCGAAGTCAATGATCATGAAGTCGTCGTCCGTCACCAGCACCTGGCCCAGGTGGTAGTCGCCGTGGATGCGGATGCGCAGGCCGCCCATGGGCCGATGGGTGAGGGCAGCCAGCCGGCGGGCCAGCTCTGGACGACGCTCCAGCAGGGTCGCAGCGCGAGCTCGAGCGGCTGCGGGAAGATGAGCCAACCGCGCCTCTAGCAGGGCAAGCACCTGGTCGGCTAGCTGTTCCATCTCGCGGCGCAGGGCCGCCTGGAAGTCGGCGGTGAGGGGCTCCGGCGCAAAGGCTGGATCGTCGGTGTCGGTAGCCAGGGCCAGGTGCAGCTCGGCGGTGCGCCGGCCCAGCAGCCGGGCTGAGGGGAGGTAACCGTCCAGGAGCCAGGCGGCTGCAGGAGGAATTGGCTGTGCGGCAAGGTCCAACAGATGGTCGTCGGAGAGGAGTGGCCGCTGGGACAGCCGCTCCGGCGCGGCCAGCAGCCGGTCGAAGGTCTCGTGCAGGCAGTCCAGGGTGTACCGCCACGCATCCCCGCGGTTGCGCACGAAGGCCTGGAGCAGGGCCACCGCAGTGGTCGCCTCTCCCCCTGCTATAGGACGACTGAAGTCGTCACTACGCGGGGAAGGGCTCGTGTCGCCTGTGGCCGCTTCCCTGGTAGTTGCGGCTTCAGCCGCTGCGGGACGACTGAAGTCGTCACTACGCGGGGAAGGGCTCGTGTCGCCTGTGGCCCCTTCCCGGGTAGTTGCGGCTTCAGCCGCTGCGGGACGACTGAAGTCGTCACTACGCGGGGAAGGGCTCGTGTCGCCTGCG